>PQAJ01000316.1 GCA_003105185.1 Holophagae bacterium | reverse complement strand
CGCGAGATCGATCCGCTGCGGGCGCCGCGTCGTCTCGGGTGGTCGGGCCAAGTGAGAGCTCTGCCACGGCGAGCGATCCGGCAGGGGGGGCGGACCGAAGGAGGAGCCATGAAGAAGAAAGTTCTGGTCGCGGTGGGGATTGTCGTTCTGGTCGTCGTGGCGTTCCCGATCTCGAACTCCCTGAGGGCGAGAGCCGCCGACCCGGCGCTGCTGGAGCGGCTCGCCGACCCACAGGCGCGGGAGATGGCGACCCGCTTCGCCGAGTCGTGCATGGACTGTCACTCGGGGCGGACCGAGCTCCCGTTCTACGCGTCCTGGCCTGTGGCCGGGTCGTTRATCCGGGCCGACATCGAGAAGGCTCGCTCGATCTTCGACATGGAGCGCGAGCTGTTCGAYCCGGCGGTCGGCGTCACCGAGGCGGCRCTGGCCAAGATCCAGCGTGAGACGGCGGCGGGAGAGATGCCGCTCGCGTCGTACACGGCGATGCACTGGAGGGCCCGCTGGACTGCGGAGGACCAGCAGGCGCAGGCGGCGTGGGCCCGGCATGTCCGGGCCCGCCGGGACGGCGCCGAGGACCTGGACGACCCGATCTACGATCATCCCATCTACCCGCTGAAGCGCCCCGGCGGGCTGGACGATCGCAAGGTTGCGCTGGGCGAAGCCATGTACCACGACCTGCGGCTGTCCGGCGATGACACGATCTCGTGCGCCAGCTGCCACGACCTGACCAAGGGCGGCACCGACCAGGAGCGCGTCTCCACCGGGGTGGGCGGCCAGAAGGGCGGAATCAACGCCCCGACCACGTTCAATGCGGTCTACAACCTGGCTCAGTTTTGGAACGGCCGGGCTGCCGACCTCGCCGCGCAGGCCGACGGGCCGCCGAACAACCCCATCGAGATGGCCACCAACTGGGAGCAGGTGCTCGGCAAGCTCCGTCAGGACCCGCAGGTCGTCGAGGGATTCGCGGCAGCCTACGGTGAGCTGAGCCCCGAGGGGATTCGGGATGCCATCGCCGTGTACGAGGCGACGCTGGTGACGCCGAACGACGGCCTCGACCGCTTCCTCATGGGCGACAACAGCGCCCTGACAGCCGAGCAGCAGCGCGGCTGGCAGCTGTTCAATGACGTCGGATGCGGCACCTGCCACGTCGGCGCCGCAATGGGCGGCACGTCCTACGAGAAGATGGGCCTGCACGGGAACTACATGGCCGACCGCGGCGACGAGAGCGCCGCCGACCTCGGGCGCTATGCGGTCACCGGCGACGAGCACGACATGGCCCACTTCAAGGTGCCGACGCTGCGCAACGTGGCACTGACCTACCCCTACTACCACGACGGCACGGTCGACTCCCTGGACCAGGCCGTTCGCAAGATGGGCCATTACCAGCGCGGTCGCGAGCTCACCGACAACGAGGTGACGGCGATCGTCGCGTTGCTCGGAGCACTGACAGGGGAGCTCCCGACCCCGCCCGTCGCCACCGGAGAGGGCAGCTAGCCGAGGCGTCGCGACGAGGCGGGTTGCGTCCGACCTGAACCCTATCGGGCTCGTCCGAGGGGCGAGCCTTCCCGTTGGCTCCGAATTCGCGAGGCTCGTCCGGGAGTTGGAAGGACCGTCCCAGGAAAGGGTGCCGGAAGGGGCGCCAGTCACGCTCCTCTGCTCTTCAGCCAGACCGCCGGGGCCCGGCGCCAGCCATCGCGCCGCCCAACCTGGTGAGCCCCCGTCGAATGCCGCGTCCTGCGTCCGCCGCCGTGCCGCTCGAGCGAGCATCTGCGACTTTCCATAATCCCTCGCGCACGCCCACGTCGCGCAGCAGGCCGACGAGCGCGGCAGCCTCAGCTTCCTGATCGAAGACCCGCTCGCCGCGGCCCAGAAGGTCGTACACGTGGTACACCCCGCCGTCGACAAGAACGCGATTCAACCTGGGGAGGGAGTCCGCCTCGCGCTCGACTCCGCCACAAGAGCGGAATTGCGTGACCGGTGCCCACCGCAGGTGATGCATCGAGAGCGTGTGGTCTACAGCCCAGTGCCGCTCAGGCGCCGATTGACGGCGGCGTAGCCGAGCCAAAGCCCGGCCGCCGCCAGGAGCATGACCGCGGCCACCCGAGGCCTACCGAGAAAGATCCACTCCATGGACCCGCTGGTCAGCCGCACCGAGAACGGGAGCAGGGTGACGAAGATCGCGAGCCCCATGATCGCGCTGCGCAGGCGGATGAGCCCCTTCGTCCGGGCGAGGATCGCCATCTCCGCGTCCGGCACCGGCGCCGGAGTGGCGGGTAGCTCGGCCTCTCCCCCGAGCGCGAGGAATCGTCCGAACTCCGGGTCGGCGTCGACGAAGTCCTCCACCAGGCGGCGGGTGTCCTCGCTCGCCCCCCCTTCACGGTAGAGCGGGTAGAGGTCCAGGATGACGTCGCGGGTCACGTTCATGGTCTGCTCTCCTTTCCCTCGCGTGCCGCCGCCAGGCGCAGGCGAGCGCGGTGCACCATCACCTTCAACGCCCCCACCGAAACCCCCAGCGCGCGGCTGATCTCCGGGTAGCTGAGTCCCTCCTCCACGTGGAGCAGGAGCGCGGATCGTGTGACCTCCGGAAGGCGCCGCAGCTCCCGCAGGGTGGCGGCCAGGCTCTCGCGCCCCTCCGCTGCCCGCTCCGGATCAGGGGCGGGGTCGAACGGCTCCCCTTCCAGCTCGCCCCATCGGCGCTTCCGCCGCAGCCGCTGCAGGTAGAGATTGCGGGCGATGGTGAGGAGGTAGGACTTGACCGTCTCGGTGCGGACGCCGCCGGCGGTGAATGCGCGGAGGAACGTCTCGGCGGTGATGTCGTCAGCCTCGGCCGAGGAGCCCGACAACCAGAAGGCGAACCGATGGATGTCGCCCGAGTACCGACTGTACAGCTCGTGAAAGCTGGTCATGCCCGTCCCATGTTCACTGTATCCAGGACAGTGCGAGAGGTTACAGCACCCGCCTGGGATGGCAAGCCGGAGGGCTGTTGTCGCTGGCCTGCACGGTCCATGAGCTCCTGTGACCTGTCCGGTCGCTCAAGAACGGAGGCGCACGTTCACGCCCGCCGGAGCATCCAGGCGGCGCACTCCAGGGTGCTCTCGAGGAGCTCGCACTCTCGGCGCTCCTTCTCGACGAAGGCGCGAAAGGCCGGGGCGTGCTCGGGGTGGCTGAGCGCCAGCTCCTCCGCCCGTTGCTCGATCCACTCGTTGAAGCGGCGGTTCTGCCCCTGCATCTCGGCGAGCGGGGTGCGGCGTTCGGCGATCAGCTCATCGCCGTGGGAGGTGAGCTGGCGAAGCGTCTCCGCGTGAGTCACGACGTCGCCGTAGCCGGGAAGCTCGAGCCGACCCTCCTCGCGGAGGTACGCCTCCTCCAGGATCATCACCCCACCCGGCCGGGTGCAGGCCCGGCAGCCTCGGACCATCGCCTCCGGCGAGCCGAGCACGCCAACCGAGACCAGCAGCACGGCGTCGTAGCCGCCGCCCTTCGCGACCGTGTCGCGCAGGTCGCCCGTCTCGAAGGTGCAGAGCGCGCCGAGCCCCCGGGAGACCGCCTGCCGTCGGGCAGCCTCGATGAATGCCGGCAGGGCGTCCACTCCGTGGACCTGGAAGCCGAGCCGGTCGGCAACGGCCACCGCCACCGCTCCCTTGCCGCACCCCAGGTCGAGCACCCGGGTCCTTGGCCCTCGCAACCCCGCCTCGTTCAGCCAGGCGACGACGAGGTCGGGGTCGCTGCCGAGAGCGTCGAGGTCCTGGAGGAGCTCCGGCACGAAGCGCAGGATTGCGGGGTCCACCTGGAAATACGCAGCGAGGTCGGCGTCGTCCATGCCTCTCAGCCTACCTCAGCCGTTCGTCCTCCACCCGTGCCGGCGGTCTCGTCGCCCGACAGCCGGTGCCTCGCTGACGAATGTCGACGGTCATCGACGGCGGATGGAGCGAACGCAGAGCCTCCGCGCGCAGCACCCGCTSCGAGCCYKSSGAGAGCTCRCCMTCGATCCCGAGMGARACCACKSCSTCSGCKGGGACGGMKCCGAGCTCYTCCCTGATGCGGYGTYGGAGCTCRRCAGGGGTGAGACCGGAGGCGTCCACCGMYRCSGMGACCATCGGTCGCGCMGGCAGCTCGTGGAASRSGTGYCSGAYGAMMCGGCCTCCCGTCTGSCCGTCGGCYGCGAGYTCGAGGATGARGTAGCCYTTCGCTTCGTTCCGTTCGGCGAGGCTCGTCCGCTCGACCGAYCCGGGGTAGAACACCGGCGCCGCGAGYGCGCGCCCGGCGAGGTCGCGGYRCAGRACCTGGGCGCGGTGGATGTGGCCGCACAGCACCGCGGCGATGCCGTCCGGGATGTCGCAGCCGCGGACGACGTCGTGGCCAGACCGGAACGTGTGGCCCTCGACCCGCGCCCCCTCGACGGTCTGATGAAGGCACAGCAGGCGGATGCCGGCGTCGGCTTCCAGCAGACCGCACCCGGAGACGAGGGTCCCGAAGCTGTCCCGGATCTCGTCGCGCTCGCAGGGGAAACCGCCGACGGCAATCCGCGTCCCGGCCAGGTCGAGCCGTACCGTCCGCGGCCGATCGAGCACGTGCAGGTGCTCGTGGACCGCGAGCAGCGGGTAGGGAAGCGAGGACCGTTCGTGATTGCCCGGCACGAGCACCACCGGGACTCCCCGGTCCGCGACCTCGAGCAGCGGCTCGAGGGCCTGCTCCACCAGCCCGGGGCGGACCTTGCTGCGGAACAGCAGGTCACCACCGTGGACCACGAGATCGACCTCGCCCGCGAGCGCCGGCTCGAGCGCGCGCCGGGTGCAGGCGAAGAAGTCGGGGCCGCGTCTTCTCCGATCCACCCGCGGCCGCGACGGCAGATCGAAGCCGAGGTGCGTGTCAGCCAGCAGGAGGACCTTGATCACAGCCGCAGCGTACAAGCACTCGCCGATCTGCTCCACGGACGTCGCCGCGACGCGCCCGCTCTCGCAGTCGTGGCCGTGTGACTCGCGCCCTCCTCTCCACCACCCGGCTCCCGCCCCTCGACCTCGCGCGGTGCCCCGACCTCACGAGCGCGGTGGTCGTACGCCGCCCGCCGCCGTCTCCGGCCCGCCGACGGCGAGCAGCGTGCGCTTTCGTCAGCGAGTCACCCACAGCAATCCAGCGAGGGGGACGAGCCATGCCCACTCGGGTGTGCGTGGCCTGCCATCAGCCGAGCCTTCCGCTCTTCGAAGGGGAGGTGAGGATATCGCAGCGGGGACGGTGAAGGTGTCGATCCGGGAGGGCGAGGTGAGACACTTCGGCGGGGGTCACGACGATCTGCAGGGCTCGCGCTACCCGGAGGCCCTGGAGAAGCGCACCGGCATGTGAGTCGTTGGGAGGCGACGCCGAGGCGTGCCCTGCGGTACGTCACGGGTGCTTCTCGGTCGACGGCTCCTGGCTCGCCGCGGGCARAGCCGGCGCCATCTACGCCACGTTCGCCACCCTTCAGAAGATGAAGGTCGGGATCACAGGGGTGACGTACACGCGGAAGTCCCAGCGGCTGCTCGGCGAGTCGTCGGGGTGGATGGCCGAGTAGTCGACCTCGAGCGAGAGGTTCACCGGCAGGTCGCCGATCTCGAACATCCTGGCGATTCCCAGCCCCACCGGCAGGACGAGCTTGTCACCTGGTGCCTGCCAGTTGTAGGAGGCGTTGGGGCTCATCCCGATGCGCCACTGCGCCTCCTCGTTCCAGGGCAGCACGTAGTAGAGGAAGTACTGCAGGTTGGTGAGGCTGACATCGCCGCGCTCGTCGTCGCCGGCGACGGACCACCAGTGCTGGGCGAAGAGGCCGAGCTCCCACTTCTTCCCCAGGTAGCCAAGGACTCCGGTGGGCCCCAGGCTGTACTTGCCGGTCCCGAGCACCTCGTCCGACGCGGTCGGGAACATGGTCGTGGCACCCACGCCCCAGATGACCGCCCCGCCTGTCGACTCGACCCTGATGACCCCCTTGGGGGAGGCCAGTCCCACGTACACCAGGTCGCCCAGGCCGCGGGTCGGCTTGAAGGGGTCGGCCAGGGCGTCGGGGAAGGCCGGGCAGTCGGTGATCCAACCCGGCCCGTAGCCGATGCAGTCGCCGAAGCCCTCATTGATCGGCACGCTGAGGGCCGGCACGACGAGGCGATTGATCAGGTTCCACTCCTTGGACAGGCTCGTGGGGAACATCGCGATGACCTGGAGCCGGTGCAACGTCTCCGTTCTGTCGATCCGGGCTCCCTCGATCTGGATGGCGTCGTACTGGATCGGGAACGCCGCGAAGTTGCCGACCGGGTTGTCCGCCAGCTTCGCGAGCTGGGCCTGGGACGGCATGCAGCCGGCCTTGTAGACCTCCTTGAGGTCGGCGAACAGATCCTGTTGCAGGGCGGCGCAGTCGACCGATGCCTGCGCGGGGCTGTCCTGGGCGTGAACCCACGTGCCGACCAGCCCCGCAGTCACGAGCACCCCGATGCTCAGCTCTCTTCTCATCTCCTCCCCCTTTCTGCCGGAGAGCACTGGCCCCTGCGACGAGTCGGGGCCGTATCCGCGTCGGCGGTCGAACCAGCTCGACCCCGAAGAGCGCCACCTCGGGAATCACCCTCGGGTGGTCCCGCCGCAGCTCGACCGCCGACCTGGAGCCTGTTTTCCACCCGCCGAGCCTACCACCGAAAGGAATCGCGCTGAGGTGCCAGGAGTTGCGAAGCTGACGAAGCGGGCCCTGTGTGTCGACCTCGCCAGCGAGCTCGCACAGCGCTCCTGGTCGGCTCGTTCGCAATGCCACGGCGGAGTGAGCGGCTGGTTCCGCCCCCGTCTGCGAGCGGTCGCAGTCGCGCTCGCTTCGCGAACACGACGCGCCCGCAATCGCAGCCGTGGGCGTGTTACTCGCGCCCCCCATCTGCACCACCCGACCCCCGCCCCCCCAACCTCGCGCGGTGCCCCAACCTCACGAGCGCGGTGGTCGTACGCCGCCCGCCGCCCTCTCCGGTCAGGCTACGCCCTCCCTGCGACCCCCATTGGCCGCGGTCAATCCACTCCCGGGGGCGTCGTGCGGGCAACCAAACGAAAAAAGCCGCCATCGGCGGCTTTTGTTCGTTTGGTTGCGGGGGCTGGATTTGAACCAGCGACCTTTGGGTTATGAGCCCAACGAGCTACCGGACTGCTCCACCCCGCGTCGCTCAGGGTGCAAGAGTATATGGTCGGGGGCAGGGGCTGTCAAGGAAGCAGCGCGCCGACGATCACGGCGGTATCAAGAGGGACGGCGTCGGCGCGCCCGTCGCGAGTGAGAGCGGCAGCGGGGTCGGTGAGGCGCTCGTCAGACGGCGTGCAAGCGTCCCTGAATGACCGGGAGCGTGCTCTTCATCGCCTGCCGCGCGCGGGCGAACTCCCCGTCGAACCAGGATGAAAAGCGGCTCTCCAGGTGATCCAGGGCCAGCGTCGCCACCGGCTGGACGCTTCGCCCGAGGTGCGCCGGGTTGGGCAAGACCCGCGCGATCGGGAACCGGGCGAGGTCCCAGATCCCATCGGCGTCGATGCCGTCAACAACGACATCACGGTAGATCGGGACGACCCGTATGATCTCGTCGGTCACCTCATCCACGCTCGAGTACTTCATCTTGAAGCGGTACCCCATCTCCGCCGCGATCTCGCGGAGAATCTCCCAGGTTTCCATCCCGGACGGGGCGGGGATGGCGCGGGTGAGACGCTGGACGCGTCGCTCGGAGTTCGTGGAGGTCCCCGCGGTCTCCGCCGGACTGCACAGCGGCAGAACCACGTTGGCCAGCGCGGCGGTCGCGGTCGGGAAGAGGTCCGCGACCAGGAGGAACTGGGCGGAAAAGAGGCCGTCCAGCAGGTCCCTGGGGAAGTCATCGCTCCCGAGCGGGTCTTCCCCGAGCACGATCGCGACCTTGATCTTCTGCTGGCGCAGGAGCTCCGCTATGTCGCTCGCCCCGGGGGCAAGGTCGCGGAGAGCGACGCACCAGTCCTTCTCGAGATCATCGATCGCGGCTTCATTTCGCGTCGGGACATAGCCGGGCAGCCATGCCGGGTTCGCACCCATGTCGAGCAGCCCCTGCATGTTCGACTTCTCGTGCAGGGCGAGGACGGAGCAGGCGAGAGCGCGCGCGATCTCGGCGAACAACCGCTCGTCCTCGGCCGTTCGCGCGCCGCGGTAGTCCTTGTTGAAGACGAGAACCTTGAGGATGCTCGCAGCGAGGATCTTGGCGGCCTCGCGCAGCTCCGCGCGCCCCACGCCGCAAACGTCGTCCGCACCACCAGCGGTCGCAATGGCAACGGCGCGCTCGAGCTCGGGCCACTCGGTCCAGTCGAAGCTCCCCAGCGCGGCGACCTCACTGAGCAGTGCGAGCAGCACCTGCCCCTCGCCCCCTTGCGAGCAGGTCAGCTGGACCTCGGCCAGCTCCGAGACGCGGTTTTCGTCGGAGCCGATGTAGATGAGCTTGCCGCCCTTGCGAATCGCCTTCTTGGACAGCAGGTCGACGACGAAGTGCTCATCGTCGGTTCTCGAGTTCACAACGACGATCGCCTGCGCGTCGGCCAGGTCGCGGTACGAGGCGGTCGAGACAACCTCAGGGCAGAAGAGGTCGCGGTTCACGAGGTGGGCGAAGCTCGTCACATTGTGGGTCTTGAGGGCCACGCGCGCGAACTTCTGCGCCAGGTATGCCTCCTCATTGGTCAGGCGCGGGGAAACGAAGACCGCGATCTCGCCCGACTGGTAGTGGCGCTTGAGCTCCTTGAGGCGCATGGCGGCGTAGCGGATCGTCTCGTCCAGGGGCGCATCCTGGAGCTCGCGGCCGGTTCGGATCTTGCCGAGCCGCAGGCGCTCGGGCGTGTGGACGTAGTTGTGGCCGAAGCGTCCCTTCCTGCAGTGGTTGCCGTCGGTCGGGCAGTCCAGCTGGTAACGCGAGCTTGTCACGAGTGAGTCGCCGAAAGTTTCGTAGTTCAGCCGGCAGCCGACGCCGCAGTAGTGGCAGACGGTCGGATTCGTTGTCGTCGACCACGGGCCCGGCTTCGCGAGCGGGATCTTGGCGGCGATCGCTCCCGTCGGGCAGGTGCTGACGCAGAGGCCGCAGCTCACGCAGTCGGTCTCCAGCAGCGATCCGCCCAGGGCCGGCTTGACCACGGTGTTGAAGCCGCGATTGATGAAGCCGTACGCCGCGACGCCAACGATTTCGCTGCACACCCGCACGCACCTGCCGCAGAGGATGCACTTGTTCGGATCAAGCTCGATCAGCGGGTGGCTGCGATCGATCCTGTACTCCTTCGCCTCACCCATGAAGGAGGAGATGTCGACCTGGTACTCGGTGGCGAAGCGCCGCAGGTCACAGTCGAAGAGCGCGCTGCAGCCGCACTCCAAGCAGCGGAAGGCCTCCCGCTTCACATCCTCGGTGGTGTACCCCTGCTCGACCTCGTTGAACGACTTCCTCCGCTCCTCGAGCGGGAGCGACGGCATCGGGCGGCGCGGGTACCGTGACCCTTCGCGGAGGTCCTCGATCGTGACGTTGTGGTAGGTGTCCTTGCGGCTGAAGAACTCGACCGGCTCGGGCTGCGCCTTCCCGGTGCGGATGTAGGTGTCGATCGAATGGGCTGCCTTGCGGCCCGCGGCGATCGCCTCGATCGCCGTGGCGGCCCCAGTGACCACATCGCCCCCGGAGAAGACCCCCTCGACGCTGGTTTCGAAGGTGGCCTCGTTGACCTGGATCGTCTGCCAGCGGGTGAGGTTCAGCACCTCGCCGAGCGGCAGGAAGTTCGGGACCTTGCCCTCGGCCAGCTCCGTGATCTTGGTCCCCTGGCCGATCGCGGCGATCGCGAAGTCGCAGTCGACGACGAACTCGGATCCACGGATCGGCTTGGGGCTGCGCCGCCCGCTCGCGTCCGGCTCCCCGAGTTCCATCCGGATGCACTCGAGCGCGGTCAGGCGCCCGTTCTGCTGGATGACGCGGACCGGGGCGACGAGGAGGTCCATCGCGACCCCCTCGTGCTGCGCCTCGACGATCTCCATCTCGTTGGCCGGCATCTCCTTCCGCGTCCGGCGATAGAGGAGGCGGACCTCCTTCGCGCCGAGCCGGAGGGCCGTCCGCGCGCAGTCGATCGCGGTGTTGCCGCCGCCAACCACGAGGACCTTGCCGTGGATGTTGGTTTTCTTGCGCAGGGCGTAGTCCCTGAGGAAGTCGATCCCTGGCAGGACCCCTTCGGCCTCCTCGCCCTTGACCCGCATCTTCGAGCTGTCCCAGGCGCCGAGCCCCAGGAAGATTGCCTCGAATCCGTCCTCCTTCAGGCTGGCGACGGTGAAGTCCCTGCCGAGAGTGACATTCGTCGAGAGTTTGACCCCGAGATCGAGGATCAAGTTGACCTCGAGGTCGAGGATGTCCTTCGGCAGCCGGTACTCGGGGATGCCGTAGCGGAGCATCCCGCCCGCCTCGGGGAGGCTCTCAAAGATGTGCGCCTCGTAGCCCCTGAGCGCGAGGTAGTAGGCGCACGAGAGCCCCGCCGGGCCGGCCCCGACGACCGCGACCCGGTGGCCGTTGCTGGGGGCGGCGACCGGGCGGAACCCCTCCTTCCGTCCCAGGTCGAGATCGGCCAGATAGCGCTTGATGTAGTCGATCCCGACCGCCTCGTCGAGCAGGTTGCGCCGGCAGCCGGTGACCTCGCAGGGGCGCGTGCAGACGCGGCCGCAGATCGCGGGGAGAGGGTTGCGCTCTTTGATGAGCTGGATCGCGTCCTGGTACTTCCCGAGCGCCGCCAGAGCGACGTACCCCTGGATGTCGATCGCCGCCGGGCAGGCGAGCTGGCAGGGGCCGATGCAGTCGGCATAGTGGTTCGACAGCATCAGCTCGAGGGCTGCCTTGCGGGACCGCCGGATCTCGGGGTTGTTCGTCTCGACAATCATCCCGCTGCTGACCTTGGTCGAGCAGGCCGGGAGGAAAGTCCGCGCCCCTTTGACCTTCACGACGCACAGGAAGCAGGACGAGAAAGGCTCCAGCTGCTTGTCATGGCACAGCGTCGGGATCGAGTTGATCCCGTTCGCCAGGGCCACCTCCAGGATGGTCTGGCGGTTGTCCGCGATCACCCGCTTGCCGTCGATCTCGAGCTTGACCAGGTCCATCCGATCCCTACTCCTGTGGCCTCACACCCGCGTGATCGCGTGGAATTTGCAGGTCTTGTAGCACTCGTCGCAGTGGATGCACAGCGACTGATCGATCATATGCATCTGCTTCTTGTCGCCGGTGATCGCGCCGACCGGGCAGGCGCGGCCGCACAGCGTGCACCCGTTGCACGCTTCTGTGATCGTGTAGGTCAGGAGGGCGATGCAGCTGTGGGCGGGGCACCTCTTGGTGGAGATGTGCGCCTCGTACTCGGAGCGGAAGTACTTGATGGTCGTGAGCACCGGGTTGGGCGCCGACTGGCCGAGCCCGCACAGCGAGTTGCTCTTGACCAGGGAGGCGAGCTGCTCGAGCAGCTCGATGTCGCCGTCCTTGCCCTTGCCCTCGGTGATCCGGCTCAGGATCTCGAGCATCCGCTTGGTCCCGACCCTGCAGAACGTGCACTTCCCGCACGACTCGCGCTGCGTGAAGTCGAGGAAGAAGCGGGCGATGTCGACCATGCAGGTCGTCTCGTCCATCACGACGAGCCCGCCCGAGCCCATGATCGCGCCGGTCTTGTTGATCGACTCGTAGTCGATCACGATGTCCTGCAGCTCGGCCGGGATGCAGCCGCCGGAGGGGCCGCCCATCTGAACCGCCTTGAACTTCTTGTCGTCCTGGATCCCGCCGCAGATGTCGTGGACGATTCCCGCGATCGARATYCCCATCGGGACCTCGACCAGGCCCCCCCGCTTSACYTTGCCGGCCATCGCGAAGACCTTGGTYCCCTTGCTGTTCTTCGTRCCGAGGGAGTTGAAGGCCGTGGCACCGTTTTGCACGATCCAGGGCACGTTGGCGAAGGTCTCGACGTTGTTGATGCAGGTCGGGCAGTCCCACAGCCCCTTGGTCGCCGGGAAGGGAGGCCGCACCCGCGGCATGCCGCGCTTGCCCTCGACCGACATGATCAACGCGGTTTCCTCGCCGCAGACGAATGCCCCGGCGCCCTCCTTCAGCTTGATGTTGAAGCGGAACGGGGTGCCCAGGATGCTCTCGCCGAGGAACCCTCGCGCCTCGGCCTGGGCGATCGCGATGTTCAGCCGGTCGATCGCCTTCGGGTACTCGGCCCGCACGTAGATGTAGCCGTCGCTGGCCCCGATCGCGTAGCCGGCGATCGCCATCCCCTCGAGGACCGAGTGGGGGTCCGCCTCAAGGACCGAGCGGTCCATGAAGGCGCCAGGATCCCCTTCATCGGCGTTGCAGATGATGTACTTGTGGTCGCCGTGGGAAAGGCGCGTCAGGCGCCACTTCATGCCGGTCAGGAAGCCGGCGCCCCCGCGTCCCCGCAGGCCGGACTCGATGATCTCGGTGATGAGCGCGTCCGGGTTCTTTTCCGCCAGGACCTTCTCGAGCGCCTGGTAGCCGCCCGCCTCGACGTAGTCCTCAATCTGCTCGGGATTGAGGGTCCCGCAGTTGCGAAGGACGATCCTCTTCTGTTTGTCGAGGAAGCCCGCCTCAGCACCAGCGCCGGCGCTGGTCCAGACCAGCCAGTCGTCGATCGCCTGCCCCTGCCGGACGTGCTCGTCGATGAGCCTCGCGACCTTGTCCTTGGTCACGTTGCCGTACTGGAAGCGCGCCCCCGAGGAGTCGCGGACCTCGACCAGCGGCTCGCGGTAGCACATCCCGATGCAGCCCGTCTTCTCGAGGCGGACCGCCCCGTCGAGCGGCTGGAGCTGTTCCTCGAGCGCCCGGTAGACGGCCTCCGCCCCGGCGGCGATCCCGCACGTGCTGAGTCCAACGAGTATCTTTATGGCTCCACCGTCCCTTCAGAGGCCTTGCGGTACTGACGGATGATCTTCTTCAGGCTGTCCGGCTTGAGGTTGCCGTGCGTGTTGTTGTTCACCATGATCACGGGCGCCAGGCTGCAGCAACCGAGGCAGGCGACCGTCTCGAGGGTGAACAGCCGGTCCTTGGTCGTCTCGCCAGTTGCGATCTCGAGGATGTCCTCGAGCGTCTTCGTGATCCCGTTGGCTCCGCTGACATGGCAGGCCGTCCCGTGGCAGACGCGGACGATGTGCTTGCCCACGGGGTGCAGGCGGAACTGGGCGTAGAAGGTGGCGACCCCGTAGATCGTCGTGAGCGGGATCCCGCACTCCCGGTGGATCTCCTCGATCCGCTCGCGGGTGATGTAGCCGTCCAGCTCCTGAGCCCTCTGCAGCTCGGGGATCAGGATCCCTGCCTTGCCCTTGTAGTGCAGGTTCTTGAAGTCGTACTTCCTGCGCTCGCTCATCGTCTCCACTCGTCGCTCCCTCTCGCCAGCGATGCGCGGCTCGATCCTGTCACGAAACTCGCGTCCTCTTTCGCGCGGGGCGCCTGCCGATTCAGTCGTACGGAGTCTCGAACATCCTGTTCATCAGGCTCATCATGTCATCGATGTCACCGATCCCGCCGAGGGCGTGGCCCTTGCACCCGCGCCTCGAACAGAATTCGATGTACCCGTTCTGCTTGATGTTGAGGGAGGCCATCGGTGCGCCGCAGAGCTTGCAGGTGATCGGCAGCATGATGCTCCAGTCGCAGTTGGGGCACCTCAGCTCGACGATCATCCCCTCCTTGATGTCGAGATCGGTCTCCACCGAGTAGTCGCCGAAGACGGCGCTCAGGGTGATCTCCCCGTCCTGGTCGGTCTCCTTCACCTTGCCGTCAAGGTGGACCTTCGCCCCCTCCGTCAGCGTCGCCTTGCACTGGGGACAGCTGAGCTCCATGACGAGCATCTGCTTACTCATCCTCGCCCTCCATCCCGGTCACCCCGTCCCCCGTGATATTCGCGATCCTGACGAAGAGACAATCCTCGACCATCCGCTCCCCGAGGACGATGTCCTCGGCAAGCGTCTCGCAGTCGGGCGCCCCGCACGCGGCGCAATCCTTCTTCGGGAGCTGGTCGAGCACGCCGGCCTTCTCCTTCTTCATTGCGACTCTCTGCTTGAGGTCGCGCCCGAGGGCCCTCGCGGGGCGGGCCTTGATCTCCTCCTCGAGGTCGAAGAAGTGCTCCCGCAGGAGGGAGCGGACCTTCTCCTCCTTCACCTGGCCCTGATCACCGAGCTTGCGGGCAATTTGCTGGATGTTCCGCTGCGCCGCGTAGCGGCCCTCGATCACGAGTTGGCCGCTGACGCAGCCGTCAGGGCAGATGTAGGCCTCGATGAAGTCGACGGTGGCGAAGGCGCCGGACTCGATCCGGTCGAAGACGAACTCGACGTCCTGGATGCCGCGCACCGCCATCGTGTTGGTGTTGCGCATCCCCGCAATTTCGCCGCCCGCCATCGCCCAGAAGAGCCCGCTCGGGCTGATCGGCACGTCGTGATCGACCTTCTCCGTGGTCTTGATCGCGTCGAGCAGCGGGCCATAGATCTCGGCGATTGAGAAGGCGCCGTCGATGTACGACTGGTCCAGCGCGACCGGACGAAGAATCGAGTTCATGATGGCCGAGCACGGGGTGATGAAGAAGATCCCGATCTCGCTGGGATCGAGGCGGAGCTCACTCGAGAGCTTCCGTCGCAGAATCTTCGCCGCCAGCTCGCGCGCCGTTTCGATCGGCACCATGTGCGCGATCAGCTCCGGGTACCGGATCTGGATGAGGCGCACGATGGCGGGGCAGGTGACCGAGATCTTGGGCCACGGCCCATTGCATTCGGAGAGGTAGGCGTCGGTCGCCGCGGTCACCATCTCGCACATCCAGGAAACGTCGTAGGTGCTGTCGAAGCCGATCTTCCGGAGGGCGTCCATGACCTGGCTCGGCATGACGTCGCGTCCGAACTGCCCGTACAGGGTCAACGCCGGCATCGCCACCGTGTGCTTGAACATCTTGAGGTCGGCGGGATTGGAGGTCTTGGCCGTCGCCGCGTCGTAGCGGCAGACCCGAACGCAGTTGCCGCAGTAGGTGCAGAGCTCCGGCTTCACCACCGCGACGCCGCCGAGGACGCGGATCGCCTTGGTCGGGCAGGCCTGGCAGCAGGCAACGCACCCGATGCACTTGTCCGGGTCGATCTCGACCGAGTGGCCGTGCTCGTTCATGCCTCTTCCGTCCGTGGCCTGTCGTTCAGGAAGATCGCGTACCGCAGCGTAGTGCCAACCCCGACAGCCGACTCGATCTCGAAGCGGTCGACGTTCTTCTTGATGTTCGGCAGCCCCAGGCCTGCCCCGAAACCTCTCTCGCGCATCGCCGGGGTCGCTGTCGAGTAACCGGGCGTCATCGCCAGCTCGATGTCCGGGATTCCCTGGCCACGGTCGGTCAGGACGATGCGCACGGCGTCGGCAAGGACCTGGAGCTCCATCTCGCCTTCCTCGGCGTACATGATCACGTTCATCTCGGCCTCGAAGTTCGCGATCGAGAGCCGCCGGATCTCGTCCTGGGGGATCCCGAGCTCCTTCAGGATCGACTTGATGGAGGCAGCGGCGTCGCCGCCGTGCTCGTAGTCATTGTGGAGGATCCGGAATCGCTCCATGTAGAGAATCTCGGGTTCCTTCACCTCCGCACTCAATCCTTGCACCCCGGCTTGAGCCCGGCTTCGCGCAGGATCGCGCAGACATCGAACATGCTGTGCCGGGTCGTCAGCAGCGGGATCGCCCGCTGCCGGGCAAGCTCGAGAACCTGCTCGGCCGGTGTCTTGCCCCCAACGTAGAGGATACCTGTCAGATCGGCGACATCGGCTGCGTGGACCGACTGCAGGCTCACCAGTCCCGTGATGAGGAGCGCGCCGGGCTCGGAAAAGGCGAGCACATCGCTCATCAGATCGGCCGCGAAGCAGGCCTTGACGTCCCGCCTTTCCAGGAGGTCATGACCCCAGACCACTTGGCAGTCGAGAAGGGTCGTCAGCTCTCGCAGGTTCATCGGCCGACTAGCGGATCCCGGCCTCGTAGAGCTTCGTCGCGACCTGCCAGCGGTTCAGCGCCGTCGTGTAGATGGTGATCTCCGCTTTCTCCGCCATCTTCACGACGTCCTCGGTCGGCTGCTTGCCCTGCGTCACCACGATCCCGCAGATGTCGACGAGGTTGGCCGCGGCGATGACGTTGTTGTGGATCTGGACGGTGACGAGGAGGTTCCCCGCCTTCGCGTTGGCGATCACGTCGCTCACCATGTCGGAGATGTAGACGCCACTAACCTCTCGATCAAAGGCCTTGGTCGCCCGCTTCAGGTCGAGCTTCTCCGCGATTTCTTGCAGCTTCATTCCGGAGTCTCCTTCGCGTCCGAGGAATCAGCCACCCTCTTCCATCGACGTCAGACCGACGTCGATCATGATCTCGCCGTACGAGATCGTCCTGTGGAGGTCGAAAAGGTCGGGCAGGATGAGAACCTTCTTCTCTTTCCTCTGCAGCCGGTCGTTGAAGACCTTGTTCAGAATGCCGAGCTTGGAGTCCGAGAGCGGGACCCTCGTCCCCTCGCCGGTCTCGTAGGTGATCGCGACGTAGATCGAGACGTTGGCGTCGTGCGCGATCTGGCCGATCCGGTAGATGTCGCTTTCGGGCTTGCAGCTTCCGTAGTAGAGGAGCCCGAGCAACTCGGGAAACCTGATGATCTCACCGGTGGAGTTGTCCCGCACGTCGAAGTGGAACGACTGCCCCGCTACTGCCGAGCGCCACATCCGGTTTCCCTCGCGATACTCCTCTCGCGGTGGAATCTCTTCCGCCGAGAAGTACGAGCGCACCGAACGGCTGAACAGGTCGTGCTCGACCATGACGTAGCCCATCTGGACATTGACCATTTCGTAGCGGGGCTTGGGTTCGCTTGCCATCATCTCCCGTTCCTTGCACTCGGACCTGAACTCAAGCGGCGGAAAAGGGGCGGCCCGTCATCTGGCGAGAGGCGAGCCGTTGAGCGACCGTCAGTCGGCACCGCGCTCGGATCGTCCGCGGGCGATCTCTGCGATGCGGTTGGGTGGCGACGTTGAAAGTCCGCATTCTGAAGCCCAATCTCAAGACGACCCATCTCAAATCCTATCACAGCCTTTCGTTGGCTTGGGCAGGTTTCTAAAGGCTCCCCGAGAGGCGGCGCCCGGACGGTGCGCTTGCCAACGGCTGCCGCGAGCTGCCCGGGCAGGCGGGGAGCTGCGATCAGCGCTGCAACGAGTAGACCGGCGTCGGCGTCGGCTCGGTGGTCGAGACCGGGAGCGGCGGCAGGGTCGGCGTGGCGAGGATGAGAACCGTCTCACCGGGGCGGATCCAACCGAGGTCGAGACGGGCCATCGACTCCACCGCCGCGGGGCTGCCGCGGAGAGCGGAGAGGGTGGCCTCGAGCTCGGCGATCGAGCGCTCGAGCCGCGCCTTCTCGGCCTCGAGGGCGGCGCGCTCCTGCTCGGCCCGGGCCACCTCCTGGAAGCCCTGAGTGACGACGCTCGACAGGACGCCGAGCGCCAGGAGCGCACCGAGTCCGAGCAGCAGCAGGGGCAGCCGTTTCACCGCCGTGCGCGTGCCAGCACGGCCGCGCCGCGGAAGCGGGCGGCGTCCTCGAGCTCCTCCTCGATGCGCAGCAGCCGGTTGTACTTGGCGATCCGGTCGGTGCGGCAGGCGGAGCCGGTCTTGATCTGCCCGGTGTTGAGCGCCACCGCCAGGTCGGCGATCGTGGTGTCCTCGGTCTCGCCGGAGCGATGCGAGATCACCGCTGTGTAGCCCGCCTTCTGGGTCATCTGCACCGCGTCCAGGGTCTCGGACAGGCTGCCGATCTGGTTGAGCTTGATCAGCACCGAGTTGGCGATGCCGCGTTCGATGGCCTCGGCGATGATCCTCGGGTTGGTGACCAGCAGGTCGTCGCCGACCAGCTGGATGCGGTCGCCGAGAGCGCCGGTCAGCCGCTGCCAGCCGCCCCAGTCGCTCTCCGCGAGCCCGTCCTCGATCGAGCGGATCGGGAACGCCTCGACCAGCTCCTGGTAGGTCGCGATCAGGTCGTCGGCGGAGAGCCCGCTGCGGCCCTCGCCGGTCAGGTTGTAGGTGCCGTCGGCGAAGAACTCCGACGCCGCGACGTCGAGAGCGAGCGCGATCTGATCACCGGGCGAGTACCCGGCCTTCTCGATCGCCTCCATGATCAGCTCGAGCGCGGCACGGTTCGACGGCAGGTTGGGGGCGAAGCCGCCCTCGTCGCCGACCGCGGTCGCGAGGCCGCGCTTGGCGAGGACCTTCTTCAGGGTGTGGAAGACCTCGACGCCGGCGCGCAGGGCCTCCGAGAAGCTGGCGAAGCCGACCGGCATGACCATGAACTCCTGGAAATCCACCGAGTTGTCGGCGTGGGCGCCGCCGTTCAGGATGTTCATCATCGGCACCGGCAGCTCGCGGGCGCCGCAGCCGCCGAGGTACTGGTAGAGGGGCAGCCCACTGGTCTCGGCGGCGGCATGGGCGACGGCCAGTGACACGGCGAGAATCGCGTTCGCGCCGAGCACGCCCTTGGTGTCGGTGCCGTCGGCGTCGATCATCGCCTGGTCGACGCCCAGCTGGTCGCGGGCGTCGAGCCCCTCCACGGCCTCGGCGAGGACGCCGTTGACGTGGTCCACGGCCCGCTCCACGCCCTTGCCGAGGTAGCGCGCTGCGTCGCCGTCGCGCAGCTCGAGGGCCTCGCGGGAGCCGGTCGAGGCGCCCGACGGAACAATGGCCCGTCCGATGGCGCCGCCGGAGAGCACGACCTCGGCTTCAACGGTCGGATTGCCGCGGGAGTCGAGGACCTCGCGGCCGAGCACGAACTCGATGTCGAACATCGTCACATCCTCCGATTCGAGAGCAGTTGGCGCGTCATGTGCATGAGGTGTCGGGTTTCCTCGGCGGAGTGGCCCTCGGCGTAGAGGCGGATCTTCGGCTCGGTGCCCGACAGCCGAATCAGGACCCAGGCGCCGCCCTCGAAGATCAGCTTGAGCCCGTCGCGGCGATCGACGCTGAACACCTCACGCCCGTTGATCGTCCTGCCCGTCCAGTTCTGCTCGAGCCGCCTTTCGTACTGCTGGCGGCCGGTGTCGGACAACGGAATCTGGATGCGGCGGAAGGCGTAGGTGCCGACGCGACGGGTCAGGTCGTGCACCAGCTCGAGGAGGCTCTTGCGCTCAACCGCGACCATCTCCGCCACCAGCAGGCAGGCGAGGATGCCGTCGCGCTCGGGCAGGTGTCGCGACCAGGCGAGCCCCGCGCTCTCCTCGGCCGCGTACTCCAAGGTGCCGTCCACCAGCAGCGGGCCGAAGTTCTTGAAGCCGACCGGCATCTCCATGAGCTCGAGCCCGTGCTCGGCGGTCACCGCGTCGAGCAGACGCGAGGTCGCCAGGGTTCGTCCCACCCGGCCGCGCAGGCCGCGCCGCCGGGCGAGGTAGTCGAGCACCAGGCCGAGCACCGCGCAGGAGTCGAGCATGCGGGCGCCGTGATCGAGGATGCCGAAGCGGTCGCCGTCGCCGTCCGTGGCCAGCCCGAGCTGGGCACCGGTGCGGCGCATGGTGTCGCGGAGCCGGGACAGGTTTTCRGAGGTGCAGTCCGGCGCGTAGCCGCCGAAGTAGGGGTCGCGGGTGTTGTGGATGACGGTGATCGGCACCTCRTTCTCGAGCAGGATGTGGTCGAGGTACTCGCGGGTGGCGCCGAACAGCGGGTCGACGACCATCGTGATCCCGCTCGACCGGATCGTCTCCCAGTCGATCAGCCCTTGGAGGCGCTCGAGGTAGTACGGCCTGGGATCGTGAGCGCCGACCAGCTCGGCACGCGGCAGCCAGACGTCATCCCACACATCAGCGAGCGCAAGGAAGTGCTCCTCAACCCGATCGGTGAACCTGCTTGGCGCCCCGATGCCGTCGCGGGTGTAGATCTTGAGGCCGTTGTACTCGGGGGGGTTGTGGCTGCCGGTGAACGTGATGCCGGCGTCGGCCTTGCGCTCGAGCACGGCCGACGACAACGCCGGTGACGGGACGTCGCGGGGCACGACCTCCGCCCTGATGCCGTTGGAGGCGATCAACTCGGCGGCGGTGGTGGCGAACTTCTCCGACAGCATCCGTGTGTCGTAGCCGACGACGATCCGCTCCACCGTTTCGCAGTCCTCATGGAGCAGGTTAATCAGCGCCTGCGTCACGATCCGCACTTTGCGGAAGGTGATCTCGCGGCCGATGATGCCGCGCCATCCTGACGTTCCGAACTGCACCACGGCGGAAGGGTACCATGAGGGCTTTGGACGCGCGATCTGATCCGGCGCGCCGTGCGCCGGGACGGGCACTCGCGGCCAGCCGGCCGCTCCCGCGGCGTCCCATGCCACAGGAGTGGCGGCAGCGGGCGTCCCGGACGCGCTAGAATACCGTGATGTTCCTGTATGACGAGAGCGACGCCACCGGCACCCTGTCGATCTCGCAAGCCTCCCACGCTTGGCTGGCCTGGCAGGTGGCCGAACACTGGGGAAACCGGCGTTTCGCACGGCCGGCGCCGCGGGCCGAGGTGCTGGCTGCGATCTTCGTGCACGACGTCGGCTGGACCGAGTTTGACGTCGATCCGGGGGTCGACGACGATGGCCGGCCGCTGACCTTTAACCGCATGCCGGCGGCCGCGCACCTCGAGATCTGGCGAGCGAGCGTTCACCGCGCCGCGTCGTTCAGCCGCTACGCCGCGCTGCTCGTCGCGCAGCACTTCGGAGCGCTGCTGGAAAGCAAGACCGCCGATCTGCTCGACCGTGGCGACACGGCCGGCGGGCGCGCCGCCGAGGCCTTCCGGGCCGAGCTCGAGCGCCTGCAGGCGGGGTGGCGGGAGGCGTTGCGCCAGGACGCTCGCTACCAGCCATTCCTCGACGGCGAGGCGTGGCAGGTGAACGCGAGCGTGCTCGAGGCCTGCGACCGGCTGTCGGTCTACCTGTGCGCGTCGCTCGGGTCGCCGTTCACTGTCGCCGCGCTGACGCCGGAAGGTGGCCAGGAGCCGATTCGCTTCGAGCACGCCGGCGGGACGCGCTGGTGGGTGCGGCCGTGGCCGCTCGAGGGCGATCGCCTGCGCGCCCAGGTGGAAGGTCGCCGGCTGGGGCGCAAGCGCTTCGGGTCGGCGGACGAGCTGCGCCAGGCGTTGTCCCACGCACCGGTCGAGCGCCTGAGCTTCGAGCTGGTGCGGCCGTCAACCGGTTGACAACCGACAGCCGCTACCTACAATTGACGGTTGCCACGAGTGCTCCGCAGTAGCTCAATGGTAGAGCGGGTGGCTGTTAACCACTAGGTTGGGGGTTCAAATCCCTCCTGCGGAGCCAGCAGAATCTGGGGCCCATCCAAGGGTCTCCCCACTCGTTGACTGCGCCCCCCCGTCGTCCTAGCCACCTGTCTCGAGAGCTGCAGACGGACGCAGCGACGGCAGTGGACGCCGAGCGCCCCACTCGCTCCAGCGCCCGCTCCGCCGCCCGCTACAACGAGAGGCGAATGGCTGTGCGGCAAGTTCAGCGCGAGCCCTGGCGGGCGCGGACGACGGACTACTGCTTGCCTCCCTTCCAGCGCCGCAATCGGGCGACCTCGTCGTAGAGCTGGCCCCACACCCGCTCCGCCTGCCGTCGCCTGTGCTCGTCCTGACGAAGCTCGTAGGCCCGGGCCTCTCGCTCGAGCGACCGGTAGTGCTCCAGGCGATCGGCGTCGAGCCCTCCGGATGCCACCGCCTCCTTCACCGCGCAGCCCGGCTCCGTGTCGTGTCGGCAGTCGCGGTACCGGCAGCGGCCGGCGAGCGCCGCGATGTCCCGGAAGACCGAGCCGAGGCCGTCCTCATCGACCAACTGGAGCTCGCGCATGCCCGGCGTGTCGAGCAGAAGACCGCCGCCGGGGAGCAGGACGAGCTGGCGGTGGGTCGTCACATGGCAGCCCCGTCCGTCACGTGCGCGGACGTCGCCGGTTGGCATTCGCTCCTCACCGAGGAGCGCGTTGACCAGCGTCGACTTCCCGGCCCCGGAGGAGCCGACCAACGCCACGGTCACGCCGTCGCGGACGCATGCGCGCATGGTCTCGATGCCTTCGCGGCGCAACGCACTGGTCACGTAGATCGGGACACCGGCACAGTGGCTGTCGACCTCGGCGAGGCGCCCGGCGACGTCATCGCAGATGTCGGCCTTGTTGAGGATCACCGCTGGCTGCGCGCCGCTCGCCCAGATGCGGGCGAGGTAGCGCTCGATCCTGCGGACGTTGAAGTCGGCGTCGAGGCCGCAGACGGCGAACACCAGGTCGACGTTGGCCGCGACCACCTGAGCCCGCGTTTCGCGACCAGCGGCTCCCCGGGTGAAGACCGTGCGCCTCGCCAGGACGCCTTCGATCATGGCAGTGCGATCAGGCCCGGGTGGGTCCTTGACGATAACCCAGTCGCCGACGCCGGGGAGACCGGCCTCTTCGAGCTCGAGCCGAAGTCGCCCGGCGAGCTGCGCGCGACCCGAGCCGGTCTGGGACCACACCTCGTAGGCCCCTCGGTGCTCGGCCGCGATCCGGGCGGGGGTGAGCCCGCGACCATTCAATGACTGGAGCTGTTGTTCGAAGAATGGGCCGAAGCCCAGAGCAGACAGGTCGTACATTTCGTCGTCCTCCATGTGCGCGGATCGAGGTACGCACCGCGAGCCGCATGCGCACCACGCCCGTAGCGGGGCACGCGGACAGGGGCCAGCGATCGAGGGAGACGCGCCGTGGCGGTCAACGCCGACGGCGCGCGCGGCCTCACGCAGGATCCCGATGGAGAACAGTGGCGGTCATCAAACCTCAACAGGGACCGGCAGTCCCGTCCACTATTGTACGCGCTGCGCCATCAGCTCGAGGTCCTCCTGCAGGCTCTGCAGATCCTCTTCGTGTTCGACCTCCTGCTCGAGGATGGTCAGCGCCATGTTGTACGTCACCATGTCCTTGTCCTTGGTAGCGTCCATCAGCCCCTTGTAGGTCGTGATCGCGCACTGCTCGCCGGCGATGTTCTGGTCGAGCAGCACGGCCACGTAGGGGTCCGCGGGCGCGTCGTATGCGCACGGGCTCACCGCACCCCAGCCTTCCGGTGTCAGCACCGGCGTGCCGCCGAGCTGGATGATGCGGTTCGCGACCAGGACCGCGTGGTTGAGCTCCTCGGTGGCGTGGAGGTTGAGCTCGGCCGCCACCGCGTCCTTCATCGGGCCCTTGATGAGCTTCGCCCCGAGCCAGTACTGGTAGTAGGCGAGCCACTCGCTCGCGTAGGCCTGGTTGAGCAACGTGATGAGCTGCTCGACATCCATGCCGATGATTTCACGCCCTCGTGTACCCATGGTTGCCTCTCGTTCCTGCGGCTGCCCGCCGTTCCCATTACC
>PQAJ01000315.1 GCA_003105185.1 Holophagae bacterium | reverse complement strand
GCGTCGACGCAGTAGCCGCAGAAGACGCAGCGCAGCAGGTCGATCTCGTAGACCAGGGGCTTCTTCTCCCACTCGACGGTGGCGGTGGGGTCCTCCTCGGCGACGATGCGGATGCAGTCGGCCGGGCAGGCGGTCTCGCACATGTAGCAGGCGACGCAGCGCAGCGAGCCGTCCTCCTTGGTGGTCAGGATGTGCTTGCCGCGCAGCCGCTCCGAGTACTGTCGCTTGACCTCCGGGTACTGGATGGTCGCGATGTCGCGCTGCCCGAACAGGTTGCGCAGGAAGTGGCGCAGCGTGACGGCGAGGCCCTTGAAGATCGGGATCAGGTAGGTCCGCTCGACCAGGGACTCGGCCGGCCGATCGACGTTGACGGTCGGGACGTTGTTCATCGGTCGAGCTCCCCGGCGATGATGTTGAGGCTGCTCTGGATCGCGATGAAGTCGGCCACCAGGTGGCCCTCGAGCATGTGCGGGAAGGCCTGGAAGATCGCGAAGCACGGCGGCCGGACCTTGACCCGGTAGGGACGGCCGCTGCCGTCGGCCACGATGTAGTAGCCGAGCTCGCCGTTGGCGCCCTCGACGCACGAGTAGGCGTCGCCGGCCGGCACCTTGATGCCCTCATAGATCAGCTTGAAGTGCCAGATCAGGGCCTCCATCTCGGTGAAGACCTTCTGCTTGGGCGGCAGGGCGACGTGGTGGTTGTCGGTGATGACCGGGCCCTTCGGGAGCGACTTGAGCGCCTGCTCGACGATGCGCAGGCTCTGCCGCATCTCCTCGATCCGGACCAGGTAGCGGGCGTAGCAGTCGCCAGAGCTGGCGACCGGGACCTCGAACGTGTACTGGTCGTACCCGTGGTAGGGGCGCGCCTTGCGCACGTCATAGGGGACGCCGCACGCGCGCAGGCAGGGGCCGGTCCAGCCCCAGGCGATCGCCTCCTCGGCCGAGATCGCGCCGACGCCCTCGGTGCGGTCGCGGAAGATCTTGTTGGTCGTGATCAGCGTCTCGACGTCGTCGATGAACTTCGGGATGTGGCCGAGCAGGTAGCGGACGCGCTCCTCGAAGTCGGCGGGCACGTCGTGGGCGAGGCCGCCGATGCGCGCGTAGCTCAGGGTCAGGCGGCCGCCCGAGCACTTCTCGATGAGGGTGTAGATCTCCTCGCGGGTCTGGAAGAAGTACCAGAAGTTGGTGAGCGCGCCGACGTCGACCAGCAGGGCGCCCAGGCACACCGCGTGGTCCATGATGCGCGACAGCTCGGACAGGATGACGTGGACCGCCTGGGCGCGCGGCGGCGCCTCGACGCCGAGCATCCGCTCGACGGCGAGCGCGAAGCCGGCGCCGTTGATGTGGCTCGAGCAGTAGTTGAGGCGGTCGGTGTACGGGATCACCTGGTTCCAGCCGTGGGTCTCCGACATCTTCTCGAAGCAGCGATGGAGGTACCCGATCTCGCACTCGGCCTTGGTGATGACCTCACCGTCGAGCCGGACGATGGTGCGCAGCGTGCCGTGGGTGGCTGGGTGCTGGGGCCCGAGGTTGAGGACCTGGGTCTCGAACTGGTCCTCGTCCTCCAAGGCCTCCTTGGCCCAGCTCGGGGCCATCGTCTCGGCCTCGGTCAACATCCAGCGCTGGCCGGGGTCGTAGTCTTTGCGCAGCGCGTGCCCCTGGAACGCGTCGTGGGTCAGGATCCGGCGCAGGTTGGGGTGGCCGTCGAAGCGGATGCCCATCAGGTCGTAGGCCTCGCGCTCGAACCAGTCCGCGGCCTTCCAGATGCCGTAGGCAGTGGGCAGCACCGGGTCGGCCTCGGGCACCGCCACCTTGACCCGGAAGCGCTGCCCGGACTCAAGTCCGGTCAGGTGGTAGACGACGTCGAAGCGGGCCTCCCGCTCCGGGTAGTCCACCGCGCACACGTCGAGCAGCAGGTTGCACGAGGTCGCCGGCGACTCCTTGAGCGTGCGCAGCACCTCGAACAGCTGCCCGCGGTCGACCTCAAGCTCGGTGTGGCCGTCGGCGGCCTGCCGGACCCCGACCTCCTTCGGCAGGAGGTCAGACAGAGGATGCGGCGGCGCCTGCAGACTTGAGACGGTCATGGTGAGTCTCTCCGCGCTGGATCATCTCCTGGAGCCGCAGGATGCCGTGCATCAGCGCCTCCGGGGTGGGTGGACAGCCTGGAACATAGATGTCGACCGGGATGAACTCGTCGACGCCCTGGACCACGTGGTAGGCGCGGTAGAAACCGCCCGTGCAGGCGCAGGCGCCCATCGAGATCACGTACTTCGGCTCGGCCATTTGGTCGTAGACCCGCTTGACCACCGGCGCCATCTTGTCGGTGATGGTGCCGGCGACGATCATCAGGTCCGACTGGCGAGGCGAGAAGCGCACCACCTCGGCGCCGAAGCGCGCGAGGTCATAGTGCGAGGAAACCGTCGACATGAACTCGATTGCGCAGCAGGCGGTGCCGAACGGGATCGGCCACAGGCTGTTCTTGCGCACCCAGCCCAGCACAGCGTCGAGCTTGGTCGTCAGGACGGTCGAGCTTCCATCGGGTTGTCGCATCTGGAACCCTCCGAAGCCAATCACACGCGACAACGCGCCGACCCGTGCCGATAGTCCCCGGCGGGGCGCAGCGCCGTCGGCAGATTATACGTGGATTCGCCGCGGCCTCCGCCGCGAACGTCAGAAGTTCCAGGCGATGCCGGCCGCAAACTCCCAGCCCGACAGGTCGAGGGTGCCGAAGCCCGAGAAGTCGTCGCCGAGCTCGTCCTCGGCGTAGCGGTAGCGGCCCTCGCCGAAGAACGACCAGCGGAAGCCGAGCGGGACGTCGACGCCGACCAGCGCCAGCGCCTCCCAAGTCGCGCCTTCGGCGTAGTAGTCGGCGTAGTAGATCTCCCGGTCGGGGGTCGAGAAGTCGATGAAGTCGCCGGTCTCCTCGAGGCTCCAGAAGAGCAGGCCGGCACCGAGCCCGGCGTAGGGAATGACGGCCGATGACGCGTCGCCGTACCGGAAGACGTAGAGCGCGTTGAGGTCCCAGGTGTCGAGCGCCGTCCCGTGCGAGATGTCGTAGCCGTCGAGGTCGACATAGTCCCAGTAGGCCTGGGTCGACTGGCCGCCGTAGAAGGTGGTGCCGAACTGGAGTCCGGAGTGCGCCGAGGTGCGCCACAGGTAGTCGAATCCGAAGGTGAGGTCCTGGAAGTCGCCGGGCGATCCGGTGAAGACGGCGAAGGTGTCGTCCCAGTACTCGGAGTCGCCCTCCGGCTCCCAGAGACCGAGGCGGAAGCGGATCGAGCCGAAGTCGCCGGGCTGCCAGTTCCCCTGGGCCTCCGCTTGCAGGGCGCCGGCGGTCAGGATGAGCAGGCCGAGGATCAGGGATCGGGTCAACTGGGTTCGCATCGCATCCTCCTTCTGTGCGGCCCGCGAGTGCCGGGCCCACCATCAAGGTAGCAACTCCGATGCCAGGATGGCGAGGGCGGGGCCTGTACCATCACGGCCGAGCCGCTAGGCCGCGTGGCGCGCCCGACCAGAGACGGAAGTGGCCGGCTATGGTCGACTTATCCATCTCGGGGACGGGGACGGGAACGGGAACGGAAGCCAACGCAGCGGGCTAGC
>PQAJ01000314.1 GCA_003105185.1 Holophagae bacterium | reverse complement strand
TAGATGATGAACAGGTCGGGATCGTAGCCGACGAGCTCCTCCATCAGCAGCGCCACCCGGTAGCTCGCGTAGCTGATGCCGCCGGCGTTGATGACCTCCCAGCGGTGGTCCGGCTGGGCCGCGTTCAGGAGCTCGCGCAGCCAGCCGCAGAACGAGGTCGGGTCCTCGTAGGGATGGCCGTAGGTGGTCGAGCCGCCCATGCAGAAGATGCGGGTGGTGCCGGCTGCCTTGACCTTGGGGAAGCGCTGCATGTTGAACAGCGTGGCCTTCGCCGGCGAGCGCTCCATGACGACCGTGCCGTCGCTGTCCCTGACTTCGACGAACAGCGGCGCGCGGCCCGAAAAGCCGACGTAGGGATCCTCTTCGTACGCTCGCGGTTTGACACCGACCACCGCCAGCACGGCCTCGAGCACGGCGAAGAAGATCACGGTGGCGGCGGCCGCGAACAGCAACTTCTTGACCAGCGGCAGCCGCCGCCCGCCGGGCTGCCGGCGGTTCTGAGACGGCGTCGCTGGAGGTGCTGGCTGCCGGTCCATGGATCGCGAGCCGGGGCGCACGGGCCGCCGCGGCGCCCGCCAGTCTAGCAGCCTCGCCAGCCGATCTCGGCGGAGCGACGGCCGTCACCGCCCTGCCTCGCTCCAATCTGCTACCCTGAAACTCGCGGAACGGGCCGCCCGGCGGCCCGTCTGTTGCTGGAGGGGCCTCGATATGTCGCGATTCGCTTCCCGAGCCGTGCTGTGTTCGATCCTCGTCCTGACCGCGGTCGCGGCGGGGGCCGCCGAGCCGCAAGCCCTGCTGCGCATCGACCGACCGGACGACGCCACCCGCGAGCTGCTCCATCACGCCGGGGTGGCGGTGATCGCCGAGCTCGAGCACGCCGTGCTCGCGGTCGGGACCGCCTCCGAGATCGAGGCCAAAGCGGGCAACCTCGGCCTGGGCGCGATCGTGCTCGATGCGTCTGCCGAGGCCTCGAGCTTTGCCCTCGCCGGGCTGCGCGAGGGCGCCGTCGTCGCGGACCTGGCCGGCTGCGGCGAGGTGCTGTGGCAGGAGGACAGCTGGATCCTGCTCCGGAACCCTGGTTTCGAGCAGCCGGCCTGCCTGGGATCGACCCGGTTCATGATGACGCCACTGCGGCTCGAGCCGGTGCGGGCGGCCCAGGCGCCGCCCAAGGCCTACTCGTCGTTTGCCGAGGGCCAGGGCGAGCTCCTCGACCCCGACCCGCTGGTCGTCGACATGCTGACCGAGCTCGACACCGCCTTCGCTCTCGCCCACTGGCAGGGCCTCGTCAACGCGGCGTCGACGCGCTACTCCACCTCCACCGGCTGCCAGACCGCCGCGACCTACGTCTACAACCTGTTCGACTCCTACGGCCTCAACCCGGAGTACCAGTACCACACCGGCGGGCACGCGCCCAACGTCATCGGCACCATCCCCGGGCGGGTGACGCCGGAGCAGGTCTATATCCTGATCGGCCACCTCGACGACATGCCGTCGTCGGGTTCGGCGCCGGGCGCCGACGACAACGCGTCGGGCACGGTGATGGTGACTGCGCTGGCCGAGCTGATGTCGGTCTACGACTTCGCGAGCACGGTGAAGTTCATCGCCGTCACCGGCGAGGAGTTCGGGCTCTACGGCAGCGAGTATTACGCCGGCTCCGCCGCGGCCGCGGGCGAGGACATCCAGGCCGTGTTCAACGCCGACATGATCGGCTGGCAGGGCAACGGCTCGCCCAACCCCGAGAACCTCGACGTCAACTACAACACCGCTTCCGCCTGGATGGGCACCCTGCTCAACCAGGTCGCCGCCGACTACCCGGTCGGGCTGGCGGTCAACGCCTTCGTGTGCAACGACATGGCCTACTCGGACCACTGGCCGTTCTGGCAGCAGGGCTACTCGGCGGTCTGCGCCATCACCGACAACGAGGGCTTCTGCGGGCAGTCCGGCAGCTACCCCTACTACCACACCAGCAACGACACCATCGCCAACTGCGGCGGCGGCGGGCCGGCCTTTCTGGCCGCGTCGATGCGCCTCTTCCTGGCCGCCGCCGGCCACCTCGCCGACCCGCTGTGCGCGCGCACAGCGGTTCCGACGGGCGTGACCGCACAGCCGGCAGGCAACAACCACATCGACCTCGCCTGGGCCTCGGCGGGCGCCGGCCTGAGCTACGAGGTCCATCGGACCCCCGGCGGCTGCGTCGACCCGGGCCCGGACACTCTGGTCGGCGAGACCACCAACCTCTACCTGACCGACGCCACGGCGTCCGGCGGCGTCCTCTACGGCTACACGGTCCGCTCCAAGGACCCGTCCGGCTACTGCCTGTCGGAGCCTTCGACCTGCGTCGAGGCCCAGACCACCGGTAGCTGCACGGAGCCGCCGTACTTCGCCGGCGTCGAGGCAGTGATCAACGCCGCGGACGCGACCTGCCTGCTGACGGTCGACTGGTCGCTGCCGATCGACGTCTACTGCGGCGGCGCGGTCGCCTACAAC
Organism: Holophagae bacterium; assembly: GCA_003105185.1. Classification (GTDB taxonomy): domain Bacteria; phylum Acidobacteriota; class Thermoanaerobaculia; order Thermoanaerobaculales; family Sulfomarinibacteraceae; genus FEB-10. The sequence continues at coordinate 2,386 of PQAJ01000314.1, read as the reverse complement.
GTCTACCGCTCGTTGACCCCGGGCTTCGTGCCCGGGCCGTCAAACCGCGTCGCGTCGCTCGTCGCCGCGACCTCGTGGGACGACTTCGACGTCTTCTACGGCGAGCGCTACTACTACGTCGTGCGGGCGGTCGACCTCGGCAACGGCGCCGAGGACCACAACACGGTCGAGCTGTCGGGCGCGCCCACCGGGCCGCCGGACATCGGCACCTGGATCGACGATGCCGGTGACACCGATCCCGCCCAGCTCACCCCCACCTCGCCGTGGACCGTGGCGACCACCGGCGGCCACAACGGGCCCAAGGTCTATGCCACCGGCTCCTACCCGGACAACGTCTGCGCCGGCGTGACCTCGGCAATGATGCACCTCGGCACCGGCCCGCAGCTCAGCTTCTGGTCCAAGTACAGCCTCGAGACCGGCTGGGACAAGGGCGAGGTCCAGGTCTCGACCAACGGCGGCACCACCTGGGCCCGGGTGCCGGTCAACTACCCCGCCAGTTCCGGCTACGACAACGACGCCTGCGGCCTGCCCACCGGCACCTACTTCACGGGCACCAACAACAACTACGCCCAGTACTCGGCCTCGCTCGCCACCTGGGCCAACCAGGACATCAGGATCCGCTGGGTGCTGTCCTCCGATACCTCCGTGGGCGGTTCCGGCTGGTGGGTCGACGACATCGCGATCACCAACGTCGAGGTGCCGTCGTCCTGCGAGTCCGGCGGCTCGCCATACCCGGGTCCCTTCGGCAAGGCCGCCCCGGGCAGCGGCGCCACCGGCGTGCCCACTGACGGCCTCACCTTGAGCTGGAACGCGAGCACCAACGTCAGCGGCTACGAGGTCTGCGTCGACACCGTCGACAACGGCCTCTGCGACACCACGTGGGAATCCATCGGCGACGTCATGAGCACCGTGGTCAGCGGGCTCGACGAGTTGACCTCCTATTCCTGGCAGGTGCGCGCAGTCAACGGCAACGGCTCGACCGAGGCCGACGGCGGCGTCTGGTGGTGGTTCATCACCACGCCGTACCTGTTCGGCGACGGGTTCGAGTCCGGCGACACAGCGGCGTGGTCGGTGACGCTGCCGTAACCGCTCTTCAAACCGGATTCCGCCCAGGGCGCCGGGAAACCGGCGCCCTTTCGATGTGCTCTCCCTTCGCCCCTGCCCGTGCCCGTCTCCTGCGCCCGGGAGGCGAGGCGAGCACGCGGAGATCGCGCCGTGCGGGCGTGCCATCTTTGGCGATTTCGGGGGCGGCGTGCCACCTGAAGTAGCGTTCGAGATCCGAAATCGCCAAAGGTGGCTCCCTCGGGGAGCGCTCCCAAAGAACTGGCGCGAAGCGCACTCGGAGACGGAGCGAACGAGCGGGCACGGAGACGGGCAACGCCTGGATCGTGAAATCGACTCAGGTATCCTGAGGCGATGCCCGACTCGCCGATTCACACTCTCGGCCACGGCTTCGACTGGTCCGCCGATCGCGTGGACTGGCCGGTCACGACCGACGTCGGGCCTGGACTGACCGGCGTGATCGCGGGCGCGACGCGCGTCATGTGGCTCGACCCCTCGAGCGGCCGCCTCGCCTACCGCGGCGTCGCCATCGAGGACCTGGCCGGCGCGCCGGACTTCGAGGAGACCGCCTTCCTGCTCATCACCGGTACTCCGGCCGGCGACGAGCCGCGCCGCTTCGAGCGCTTCCGAGAGACGCTGCGCTCGAGCCGGCRGCTGCCGCCGCCCGTGCTCGACCTCGTGGACGGCCTCGGGCCGGCGGTCCACCCCACCCGYGCCCTGCGCGCCGGGGTCTCCGCCCTGGGCTGCCACGAGCTCGCGGTCGACGACGACCTCGCCGGGGAGCAGCACTGGCGGGAGCTGCGGATCGTCGGCCAAGTCGCCGCGCTGGTCGGTGCCATCATCGACGGGCGGCGGCGCTGTAGCCGGCGGTCGCCCGATCCGGCGTCCTCGCTCACCGGCTCGGTCGTGGACGCGCTGGCCGGCCGGCCGTCGACCGCTGACGAGCGCGCGCTGCTCGACCTGCTGTGGGTGCTCTACGCCGCCCACGGCCTCGACACGCCGACGTTCGCCTCGATGATCGTCGCCTCCTGCCTCGCCGACCCGTACTACACGGTGGTTGCCGGCCTGTCGGCGCTGCGCGGCGCCCGCCAGGGCGGCGCCGGCGAGCGGGTCCTGAGCTCGCTGCTTGCGCTCGAGGATGCCGGGGCGGCCGAGCGGTGGGTGCGGCAGACGATCGATGCCGGCGGCACGATCCCCGGCTTCGGCCACCCGAGCTACCGGATGCCCGATCCCCGGGTCGTCGTGCTGCGCAAGGCGGCCGCCACTCACGCCGGCCGGCTCGGCAGGACCCGACTCTTCGAGGCAGCACGTGCGGTCGAGGAGG
>PQAJ01000313.1 GCA_003105185.1 Holophagae bacterium | reverse complement strand
TCGGAGGAGATGGCCAGGATCGACCTCGGGGTCGCCACCGCTTTCCTCGCGATCGCCCTCGGCGTCGATCCGATCATCGTCGGCGGCACTGACGAGCAGCGGCGGCACTGGCTCCGGCGAATCGCCGACGAGGGACTGATCGTCGCCTACGCCGTCACCGAACCCGAGGCCGGGTCCAACGTCGCGCGCCTCGCGACCGAGGCGACGCCGGTCGACGGCGGCGGAGCCACGCCGCGGGCCTACCGCCTCACCGGGACCAAACAGTTCATTACCAACGGCGGCGTCGCCCAGATCTTCACGGTGCTCGCACGGGCCCCGGGCGGACCTTCCTTCTTCGTGGTCGAGCGGAGTGCAGCCGGCGTGTCGGTGGGGGCGCCGGAGAAGAAGCACGGCATCCGCGCGTCGAACACCACCCAGGTCATCCTCGACGACGTCGAGGTGGCGGCCGATCGCCTGCTCGGGCTGGTCGAGGGCAAGGGACTCGAGCAGGCCAACCAGGTGTTCGGCTTCACGCGGCTGATGGTGGCCGCGTTCGGGCTGGGCGCCGGCGAGGAGGCGCTGCAGCGGGCCATCGACTACGGCCACGAGCGCGTTCAGTTCGGCGAGCCTCTCTACCGGAAGCAGGGCTTCACCCACCGCCTCATCGTGCCGCACGTGGTCCGGCTCGAGGCAGCGCGCGCCTACTGCGAGGAGGTCGCTCGCCGGCTCGATGCGGGTGGTGAGGGCCTGCAGGTGGAAGGCGCGATCGCCAAGTACTTCGCGACCGAGGCCGGCAACGCAGCCGCGGATGCTGCGATCCAGGCCCATGGCGGCTATGGCTACACCCACGAGTACGAGGTCGAGAAGATCCGACGGGACGTCCGCATCACCACCATCTACGAGGGAACGTCTGAGATCCAGCAGAACATCATCGGGACGCATCGCTGGCGGGTCGCGGTCAAGACCCAGGGGAAGTTCTACCGCGACATGGCGTCCGCTCTCCGGGAGCGGGGCAGCGGTGAGGCGGCCGCGCTCGCCGCCGAGGCGCTCGCCGAGACCATCCTCGCCTGCCACTCGAAGCGGCTGCCGCGCGAGCAGTACGTGCTCATGGAGCTCGCCCGGCTTGCMGCCGAAGCGGAAACCGCAGTGGCGCTCGCCCACAAGGCGGCGAAGGGCGGTCGGCGYGCAGAGCTGCTGACGGCATGTGCCCGCCTGCACGGCGGGGCCGCYGCGAGGGACGTGGTCATGACCGCGCTGCGGCTGCTCCACGGCAGTGGGCTCTTTGACGACAGCGAGATTGCCGACTTCAGGTCACGGGTCCGATTCGAGGAGGCCGTGGCCAGCGCATCCGGAGAGCTCGAGCTCATGGACCGCGTTGCGAGCGCGGTCGAGGTCGATCGGCTCGGCTGACGCCGGCCGCCGCGGCCAGCGGGTCAGACAGCTGGGCTAGGGCTGCTCCGACGGCGGCGGGTTGTCCGGGCGTGTCACCTGCGTCTGCCCCACGCCGTGTTGGTAGACCAGCTCGGCGCCGCGGTCGACGGTCAGCATCAGCAGAACCAGGGCCGAAGCGGAGGCGAGCAGGGCCAGCAGGCGAAAGAACCCGACCTTGATCCGCCAGTCCTCCCGCCCCAGCCAGCTAACGATGGCGCGGAGCCCGGTCACGAGGCCGTAGGCAATCAGGGTCAGCAGGCCGAGATCGCCGTGGTCGGCAAGCACGGCGCCGGCGTCTGCGGGCAGGCCGGTCGCTCCCTTCGCGGCGAGCCGCCCGGTGACGAAGGCCGCGGCCGCGGCGGCGGTGCCGATCACGTACAAGGTGGTTGCGGAGCGATCGAGCCACACCTTGCCGCGCACCAACAGGCAGCCGAGGTCGAGCAGCAGCGCGACCAGCAGCAGCGCCACCGGGAAGTGCACGGCCAGCGCGTGCAGATTGGGGAACGCCCCCGCCCCGGCCACGTGCCTGACCGCCTCGATCATGCCGCCTCCGCTGACTGGCTGTGCTCCACCACCGGTGAGATGAAGTGGCGGTAGAGGGCCAGGCCGACCACCGAGATTGCTCCCATCAGCATGACACCCGCAAAGAACGGCAGCGGCGTCGGCGCCGCGCCGGCGTCGAGTGGGCCCTGGATGAAGCGCTGGTACAGCCAGCCCGCCCATGGCCCGGAGTAGAAGTTGCCGAGGAAGAGGGCGAAGAAGGAGTAGCCGAGGTAGACCGCCACCTGGTCGGGTGGAGCGATCGTGCCGCAGTACTCGAAGAAGCGGGCCGAGCACGTCATCTCACCGATCGACCAGACCACGATCCCGGCAGCGACAACCGCCGCCGCGGCGGACATCGACGGCAGGATCCACGACACCGTCGCGATGGTTGTGCCGGCGAGCAGCGCGCTGATCGTGCGCCAACGCCGGGTGAGGTACGAGGTTACCGCCTGGAGGAGGACGATCAGCAGCGCGTCGAGCGAGATGAAGACCTCGGGGTTCAGCCAGTGGCCGGCCCACCGGGAGATCGGGACGACGCGATCGATCCCCGCCTCCACCGCGCCGAGGTCGGTGAAGGTCTCGACATACAGCGGCATGAACCCGAAGAGGACGTTGATCATCCCCCAGAAGCCGGAGAAGATCACCAGCAGCAGCACGAACCGCCAGTTTCCGAGCACCGTGAAGATCTCGGCGAAGACCCTGCCCAGGCTCTTCCCAGCGGCGCGTTCTTCACGGCTCACCGGCTCGCGAAAGGCGAACAGCGCCTGCGCGAGCATCAGCGCGCAGGCCGCGGCGGAGACCCAGAAGACGTAGCGGAACTCGGTTCGGTTGCGGACCTGAGCGGCGATCACGGGTCCGATGAGCCCGCCCGCGTTGACCATCATGTAGTAGAGGCCGAAACCCACCGGCCGCGTGCTGCCCTCGACCGTGGTCCGGGTGACGGTGCCCGAGATGGTGGGCTTGATGATCGAGCCGCCAACGGCGATCAGCCCCAGCGCGGCGCACACCCAGCCGAAGCTGGTGGCGGCGCCGAGCACGAAGTAGCCGCCGGTCAGGGTGGCGAAGGCGATGGTGAGCGCCGGCTTGTAGCCGAACCGGTCGGCGAGGGCGCCGGCGAGGAGCGGCAGCAGGTAGAGGGTGCCCGTGAACACGCCGTACACCCAGCCATAGCGATCGGCCGGGATGCCGAGATGGTCGACCACGTAGATCCCGAGCACGAGCACCATGCCGTAGTAGGCGAGGCGCTCGAAGAGCTCCATGATGACCGCCGAGTACAGCGTCCTCGGCAGCTGTCGAACCAGCGTGAGGTCCATGCGCCTGGCGCCCTCCGGGTCGCCGGCGGATTGTACCCCGAACCATGTCAGGGAGGAGGGAGGCCTCGCCAGCCGCGGTCGTCGCTCGGTTCAGAGCGCTGCGATTCCGGTCACGGGGCGGGCGCCAGATTGGCCACGGGCACCGCCGTGTCGGCCGAGCCGGCAAAGTCGTCGAACTGCAGCCACTCAACGTCCTTCCAGTAGTCGTTCGGGATGTCGGGCTGGCCCGGATCGACGATGCCGACGTCGAGGAAGTCGAGCAGGGTCCCGGTGGCAACGCGATAACCGATGTTGGCCTTGCGGTAGTCCAGGTAGGTCCGGATCAAGGCCAGCTCGGCCTGTGCAAGGTCCTCCTGGATCTGCAGCACCTGGTAGTTGGTGGACAGACCGTTGTCGAACTTGGTCTGCTCGGCCTCCAGGTTGCGGGCGGCCAGCTGCTGCGAGGCAACCGCCGCCTCGACCGCTGCCGCACCGTCCTCGAGCGCACGGACCGCGATCCGGACCTGCGCGATGATGTCCTGATGGAGGGCCGCCATCTCCACCACGCTCCGGTCGTACTCGAATCGACGTTCTGCGAGGCGTCCCTGGGCAGCGTTGTTGCCGATCGGGATCCCGAGCTGGACGCCGAGGCGCCAGTTGGGGAAATCCAGGTTGCCGATCTGGTCCATCGAGTCAGGGAAACCGTCGTTGACGACGATCGGCTCATTGGTGATCGGATCCACCGTCTCACCCTTGCCTCCGACCCCCCCCCATCCGTAGCTCGCCTGGAGATCCAGGCTCGGCAGGACATCGTTTCTCGCCATCCGGACGTAGTACTCCAGGATCTCGCTGCTCAGCTGCTGCTGCCGGATCTCGGGCCGCTTCTCGAGCCCGGTCTCGATCGAGCTGGCGAGGTCCGGGAGGAAGGGTGCGAACTCGTAGGTCTGTGTGGTCTCGATCTTCGTCAACCACTCGGCGGGCTGGTCGAAGCCGAGCACGGTCTTGAGGACATCCTCGGCGTTGGACGCAACGTTGCGAGCGGTGATCAGCGCCTGACGGCGGGTTGCCACCCCGGCCTCGGACTGCACCAGGTCGATCGGCGCCGAGGTTCCGACCTTGACCCGCTCCTGGGTCTCGCCGAGCAGCCGCTCGGCAAGCGCCAGGGACTGCTCCGCGACCTGGACGGCGCGGCGGGCCGCGACCAGGTTCCAGTAGGAGCTCTCGACTTGGCGGAGGGTGTCGACGACGAGCATTTCGAAGGCCTCGGCCGTCTGGGCGCGGCTGTTGCGCGCCACCACGATCCCGGATCGGTTGACCAGGGTGCCGAAGCCGCGCAGGAGGGGTTGCGTGACTGCCAGGTTGAGGTCGGAGGTCCAGTTCGGATTCAGGAAGTAGAAGGTGCTGTTGGTCTCGAACCGGTTGGTCCCGAAATCTGCCGACCAGAGGGTACCCGTGGGCAGCAGGCCGTCGACCCCGATGCCGAAACGGGTGTTGCGGTACTCGGGCACCAGCGAGCCTTCGAGGATGGTGGTGGATGGCGTTCTCGTCCAGTCTCCGCTGGCCCCGATCCCGATGTTCGGGTCGAAGACGCCGGAGGCGGAGTGGATGTTGGCGTCGGCCGAGGCGATCGAGAACCGGCCCACCTGGAGGTCGAGGTTGCGGCTCATCGCCATCTCGTAGGCGGTGATCAGGTCGAGCTCGAGGACCTGGCCCTCGGTGGACGGGCCCGGGATTGGCGCGGGCAGCGCGGGGACGTCAAGGGTCTGAGCATGGAGTTGAGGCGCGAGCAGAGCGGCAGCAGTGATCGTCGCCGCGGCAGTGATCTTGAGGTTCACGGTGGCTCCTCCTAGCACGGCCGGTTCGCCCATAAGTACGAGGACGCGCCGGAAAAGGTTCCTGGGGGCACCGGGGCATCCCGGCCGAAGTCTACACCGGAAGCTGGCGCTCCCCGGCACGCCGGCCGTCATTGGCGCCCCGGTTCGTGCGCCCCCGCCCGCCTCTGCAGGCCCGCTAGAGGGTGCGGATCTTCCCCTTCAGCAGGTAGGCCTGGAAGGCCAGGTCGGCCTTGGCCACCAGCCGGCGGAAGTGGTTGAGAGGGGCCTCGGCGACGCTGCGATCGCGGTTGTCGCCGTAGAGGAACCCGAGCGGCTTGGTGCCGACGAAGATCGGCAGGATCACCGACTCGGACGGGGGAATGCCGCCGAGGGCGCGAATCAGCGGCTGATGCGCCGGCAGCCGCGGCAGTGGCCCGAGCCAGTAGGAGGTCCGGTCGGCCAGCCGGTTGAAGACCGACGGCTGGTCGAGGGGGATGGCGAGCTTGCGGACGGCGCCGCGATCGATGTCGGCGCCGTCGCCGCGCCAGCCGATCACCTTGCCGCGGCGGACGACCAACAGCAGGCGACGACTCAGGTAGGGCGCACAGTACTCGAGGAGCGCGTCGCCGATGTCTTCCCGCATCTCGGCATTCTGCAGGGCCACCGATGCTGCCACCAGACGTTCGTCCGGCCCCTCCTGGTGCTCGTCGGGTGGATGCGCGACCCGCTCCGGGAGCTCCTCCAGGGTCGGCTCGATGCCACCTCTCAGAGACGGGAACTCGTTGAGCTCGTCCTGGCTGATCTCGAGCACCAGCGAGTCGTCCGCCGACCGCGCCGGCCGCATCGCCACCGCCCACGGCATGTTGTCCACCTCGGGGGGAAACGCTGCAGCCGAGCTGGCCTTCGGCGATGTCGAGCTGGCCGTGCCGGGTCCGGGGTCAACGCGCTGGCCGGG
>PQAJ01000312.1 GCA_003105185.1 Holophagae bacterium | reverse complement strand
CTCTTCTGCTCCTTTGCCCCGGTCGGCGGGGTCATTGGCATTCCGGAAGATCAGCCCGAGGTGGGCGACGGCAGCGCGGCACAGGGTCTGGACGATGATGGTCGCGGGCTGGCGGGCGAGGAACCGCCGGGCGAGCCCGGCGTCACCGTGTCGACCCTCTGACGAGGATTGGGAGCCGATGAGCACGAACACCGTCAACGGCATCATCTTCGCGGTCATCGTCGGCGGCGTCTTCGGCTTTCTCGGCTGGTACTTCGTCCGCTACGTGGTGGGGCGTCGGCGGGTCAGCTCGGGATTGCGCGCCCTCGGGATCGTCAACTTCGAGTACCTGCAGAACGCCGACGGCAAGAAGGCCGTACAGGAGATCATGCACACCCAGGAGGCGTGGCAGGAGGAGGACGGCGAAAGCGATCCGCCCGAGAAGTGACGAACCGGCACGGGGACGACGTCATCGGCCGGTCGAGTACGCCCCCGCGACGAACGCCGGCGGGTGGGCTGTCACGGTCACCGGGTCACGGGCTCACTTGGTGGCTGCCACTTCCTTCAGCCGCTTCGGACCGGCCGCGGCGACCTCCTTCGGGCAGCCGCTCTCGAACAGCTTGAAGTTGTCGATGTAGCGGGCGGCCAGCGCGTCGTACCGCCGCCAGTAGTCGTCCTTGTTGCCCCAGGAGTTGGACGGGTCGAGCACGTCCTCGGGCACCTCCGGGCAGGCGAGCGGGACCTCGAAGCCGAACAGCCGGTCGCGCCGGTAGGCGACGTCCTCGAGCTTGCCCTCGAGGGCGGCATTGAGCAGGTTGCGGGTGTGGCGGATCGAGATCCGACGGCCGACCCCCCAGCCGCCGCCGACCCAGCCGGTGTTGACCAGCCAGCAGCGGGAGCCGTGGCGCAGCATCCGGTCCTTGAGCATCCGTGCGTACTCGAACGGGTGGTGGACCATGAACGGCGCGCCGAAGCAGGCCGAGAAGGCGATCTCGGGCTCGATGCCGAGGCCGATCTCGGTCCCCGCGATCTTCGAGGTGTAGCCGGAGATGAAGTGGTAGACCGCGCGGTCGGGGTCGAGCCGGGCGATCGGCGGCATCACGCCCTGGGCGTCGCAGGTCAGGAAAATGACGTTCTTGGGGTGGGTGTGGACCCAGCCCTCGGGCACTGTGTTGGGGATGAACTCGATCGGGTAGGCGGCGCGCGTGTTCTCGGTGAAGCGGTCGTCGTCGAGGTCGAGCCGGCGGGAGGTGCGGTCCTGGACCACGTTCTCGAGGATGGTGCCGAAGCGGCGGGTGGTAGCCCAGATCTGCGGCTCGTGCTCGGCCGACAGGCGGATCACCTTGGCATAGCAGCCGCCCTCGAAGTTGAACACGCCCGCGTCGGACCAGCCGTGCTCGTCGTCGCCGATCAGGCGCCGCTTCGGGTCGGCCGACAGCGTGGTCTTGCCGGTGCCGGAGAGGCCGAAGAACAAGGCCACGTCGCCGCCCGCACCGACGTTGGCCGAGCAGTGCATCGACAGCACCTCGCGCAGCGGCAGCAGGAAGTTCATGACCGTGAAGATGCTCTTCTTGATCTCGCCGCCATACATCGAGTTGCAGACCAGCGCGATGCGCTGCGCGAAGTTGAGGATGATGGCGGTCTCGCTGCGGGTGTTGTCGATGCGCGGGTCGCAGCGGAAGGACGGCACGGCGAGCACCGTGAACTCGGGGATGTGGCTCTGGTACTCATCGAGCGACTTCGGCTTGATGAACAGGTGGCGGGCGAACAGCGAGTGCCAGGCGTGCTCGGTGATGACCCGGACCGGCATCCGGTACTCCGGGTCGGCGCCGACGAAGCAGTCCTGGACGAACAGCTCCTCGTCCTGGAGGAATGCCTGGACACGCGCGAACAGGGCCGAGAACTTGTCCGGGTCGTACGGGCGGTTGTACTCGCCCCACCAGATCCGGTTCTCGGTCGATTCCTCGCGCACGATGTACTTGTCCTGGGCGGCGCGCGCCGACCACTTGCCGGTGTTGACCACCAGCGGGCCGCCGTGGGCGAGGTGCCCCTCCTTGCGGAAGGTGGCCTCCTCGACCAGGGCCGCGGCCGGCAGGTTCCAGAACACCCGGTCGAGGTGGACGAGGCCGTGGTTGGCCAGGCCGTAGCGGCTCTTGAGGTCGCCGGCCTGCGCGGTACCTGGGGTGTCGAACTCGAGGTACTTCATTTCCAGTCCCTCACCAGCTTGCGCTGTCCGATGTAGAGCTCGTTGGGCGAGTTGGGATCGAGCGCCCACTTCATGCGGTCGATGCCCTCGGTGATCTCCTTGACCGAGCCGCAGAACGAGATGCGCAGGTGGCCTTCGCGGCCGAACTCCTTGCCCGGCACGGTCACCACCTGCACCTTCTCGAGCAGGAACTTCGACAGCTTCTCCGAGCTCTTGTCGTAGTGACTGAAGTCGGGGAAGGAGTAGAAGGTGCCGCCCGGGACCTCSAGGCGGACGCCGTCGAAGGAGCGCAGCTGCTCGACCAGGACGTTGCGGTTGTTCTCGAGCGTGGTGCGCAGGCTCCCCACCGACGACTGGATGCCGTTCAGCGCGCCGACCGCCGCGTGCTGGAGCAGCGCCGACGGGCCGGAGGTCTCGTGGCTCTGGATGTTGGTCATGACCTCGATGAGGCGCCGGTTCGCGACCGCCCAACCGATCCGGAAGCC
>PQAJ01000311.1 GCA_003105185.1 Holophagae bacterium | reverse complement strand
TCGTCGTGGGCACGATGCTGGGGCGGGTGGCCGGGCGGCCGATCACCACCGGCGGCCTGCGCGACGGCGACTTCGTGGGCATCACCCGCTGGGCCGGGCTCGAAGGCACCGCGATTCTGCTCGGCGAGTACGGGCAGCGCCTGCGCGCGCTCCACGGCGAGACGGCGTTCCGCGAGCTCGACGCGGTCCTCTCCGGCGACTGGCTGTCGGTCGTGCCGGAGGCGCTGGCCGCTGCGGCGGATCCGGCGGTGAGCGCGCTGCACGACGTCACCGAGGGCGGCGTGGGCGAGGCGCTGTGGGAGCTGCAGCGCGCCTCGGGCCTGACCCTCGAGGTCGCCCTGGAGCGGGTGCCGGTGCGGCCGGAGACGCGGCTGATCGCGCGCGACCTCGGGCTCGACCCACTCGGCCTGATCGGCTCCGGGGCGCTGCTGGTCGGCTGCGCTGGGGAGGGGCGGGAGCGCGTCGCCGCCGCGCTGCAGGCGGTCGGCGTCGGCATCGAGTGGATCGGCCATGCGCGGGCCCCGGTCGAGCCCGCGCCGCCGCCGCTCCCGCGGTTCGAGCGCGACGAGCTGCTGAGGGCGTTCGCCGGGCGAGCGACGGCCGCGGTGGTCTTCGACATGGACGGCACCCTGATCGACTCCGACTACGACTGGCCCGCGATCCGGCGGCGCCTCGGCGTCGCGGGCCGCTCGATCATCGACGACCTCAATGGGCTGCCCGCCGGCGAGCGCGCCGAGCGCTGGGCCGAGCTCGAAGCGATCGAGGCGCGCGCGACCGGCGCCGCCCGCCTCAAGGGCGGCGTGCCGGGGCTGCTCGMGCTGCTCGCGGCCCGCCGCCTGCCGACGGCCCTGGTGACCAACAACTCCGAACGCAACGCGCGCGAGCTGCTCGACCGGTACGGCCTGCGCTTCGACGTCGTGCTGACCCGCGAYAGCGGGCTGTGGAAGCCGTCCGGCGCGCCGCTCGCGGAGGCCGTGCGCCGGCTCGGCGTGGCGCCCGAGCGCTGCCTCGCGGTCGGCGACTCGCGCTACGACGTCGAGGCCGCCCGCGAGGCCGGGTGCGGCGCGGTTTGCCTGCTCTACCAGGGCGCCGAGCGCCACCGCGAGCTCGCCGACGTGGCGCTGGCCGGGGTTCCGGAGCTGACGAGGTACCTCGGAATCGTGCTCGAATCGGCAGGGGTCGACCCGGCAGGGGTGGGTCGCGCTGGACGGGAGGTGCTCGGATGATCGAGATCGGGTTGGCGGCGGTGACGGCGGGCGCGGTGGCATCGTTGCTGACGGCGATCCGCGTCGGCGACCGCGTCCTGGAGGTGGTGTCGAAGGTTGCTGCCTCGGCGTCGTTCGTCGCGCTGGGGCTGCTGCGTTGGGCGGGCGACGGCACCGTCGGCGCGTGGCTGGTGGTCGGGCTCGTGCTGTGCGCCGCCGGCGACCTGCTGCTGCTCGGTCGCGGCCGCAGCTTCGACCTCGGGCTTCTGACATTCCTGCTCGGGCACTGCGCCTATGTCGGCGCCTTCGCGATCGCCCTCCCGCCGTCCGCGTGGTGGCGGCCGGCCGTCGCGCCGCTCGTGATAGCGGCGGTGGCCGCGCTGCGCTGGCTGTGGCCCCACCTCGGCCGGCGGCGGCTGCCGGTCGCGGCCTACATCGTCGCGATCTCGATGATGGTCTGGGGAGCCGTCGCGGTCGCGCGGGCGGGCGCGCTCCCCGCGACGGTCGCGGCCGGCGCGATCCTGTTCTACCTGTCGGACCTGGCGGTGGCGCGGCACCGCTTCGTGAAGGCGGAGTTCCTCAACCGCGGGATCGGGCTGCCGCTCTACTACGCGGGGCAGGTGCTGATCGCGATGTCGGTGTGAGAACCGATCGGGAACGGGAACGGGGACGGGAACAGGAGCTGGCACGGAGGCGGCTCGGCTATGCTGACGAGTGGACTGAAGGGAGCCGTCATGCGCCGCGGTATCGCCGTCGCGTTGATCCTCGTTGCAGGCGCGGTGTTGCCCGCGGCGGCGCAGGACGCCTGGCAGCAGCACACGGCCGCCGGTGAGTGGGCGTTCCGGCAGGGCGACCACGCACGGGCGGAGCGCGAGTTCCGCGCCGCGCTCGAGATCGCACAATCCCTGCCGCCCGAGAACCGGCGCCTGGACCAGAGCCTGTACAACCTCGGCCGCCTCTACGAGGAGACGGGGCGGACGGACCAGGCGCAGGCGGCGTACCTGCTGTTGCTCGCCGCCGAGGAGCACAGGTACGGCCTTGCCGCGCCCGAGCTGCTCGACACCCTGCTCGCGGTGGCGCGCTCGAGCCAGGCCGTGGGCGACGTTCCACAGGCCGGGGAGAGCCTGCGCCGGTACCTGGCCATCGCCGAGGCGTCGGGAATCGCCGACCCCGCCCAGAGGTGGCGGGTGCTGGCGGCGCTGGCTCGGATGGAGGCCCTCCAAGAGCAACACGACGAGGCCTTGAAGCTGCAGCGCGAGGCGATCGGTGCGCTCGCAGCCGACCAGGGTGCGGCCGCCCTCGAGCGCGCCCACGAGCTCGAGACCCTGGCGGCGATGGAGATCAATCACGGCACGCCGCAGGCCGCCGAGGGGTTGCTCGAGGAGGCGGTGGCGGCGCGCCAGGCCGGCAACGTGGGCGGTGCCGTGGAGGTGCTGGCCAGCGCGGCCGCGGCCGCCCTCGAAGCGGGCGACGCGGACGTCGCCGAGCGGCTCGCCACTCGAGCGGTCGCGGTCGCAGGCAGCGGCGAGAGCGTGCCGCTGGTGGTCGACCAGGTACTCGCGGACGCCGCCTGGCTGCGGGTGCGCCGGGGGTCCGCCAGCGTCTCCGAGCTGCTGCTCCTGTCCGGCGACAAGGCTGAGATCGCCGAGGCCGCTCGCCGGCTGGAGGTGCTGCTCGGGCGGCAGGACCTCGTCCTCGCGGCACGCGACCCGGCGCGGGTCGAGACCCTCGACCGCCTGGTGCGCACTGCGGCGATGGCGGGCGATGCGGGGGCGGCCGCCGACTGGCAGCGCCGGCTGTGCGAGGCGCTCGGGGACGAGGACGTCGAGCGCGCGCTGCGCGCCCAGGACACGCTCGCGTACCTCCTGGCCGAGGCCGGCCGCACCGAGGAGGCGCTGGCCGTCAACACCAGGCTGCTCGCCCGGCTCGACGCGACCTGGGGCGCCGACGACCCGCGGATCGCGCCGGTCCTCGAGCGGCAGGCCGGCCTGCTTGACGAGGCCGGCCGGTCGAAGGAGGCGAAAGCGGTCCGCAAGCGGATCAAGGCGCTCGCGCACTGAGCGCAGGAAGACCACGAAGGCACGAAGACACGAAGGGGGATTCTGATTGGCGCCTCACGATAGGAGGCGGCGTCAAATGCCTCGGCTTGCCGGCCCGACACGGAGGGACCACATCAAGAACAGCTCTTGGTGTCTTTGTGTCTTCGTGGTGACCTCGCGTCACCGATGTGGGGCCACCGAATCGGAAGCGGGCGCGGAAGCGGCCGGGGGCGTAGAGACTCTGCGCTTCTAGCGCGGCTGGGAGTTGGTTCCCGCCGAGGGTGCGCGAATGGCGCGCAGCTCGCACGGCGGGTGGACGGCGAGCGGCACCGTCCACTGGTCGAGGAACTCTTGCCAGCGCTGCTCGTCAGCGGGGCTCTGCCAACGCAGCACCTGGAAGTCCGGGCCGCCGAGGCGCTCGAGC
>PQAJ01000310.1 GCA_003105185.1 Holophagae bacterium | reverse complement strand
GGGATGCGCTGCGCGCATCCTAAAGGCGAGAGAGTGGCGTTTCCAGAGCGCCTCACACCGAACCGGGCGTGAGCTGGCATGGACACCGATTTCCGTGACGAGTCCACCCAGGACCCGCCGCTCGAATCCCCTTGACCGCTCAGTGCCCCCCTTCACCATCTGCAGGATTTCGCGTCACGGCGGCCGTCACTGGGCTAACCCGTTTGCCCCGACCGCCAGAAAGGCCGATGCGGCGCGAAATCCTGGCGCATAATCGCTGCGCGGAGGCACGCATCATGGAGCTGCCGTTTGAGCCCTTCCGGATCCGGGTTGTCGAGCCGATCCGGCCGACCACCCGCGCCGAGCGCGAGGCAGCGATCCGCGCGGCCGGCTACAACCCCTTCCTGCTGCCGTCGGAGGCGGTGCTCATCGACCTGGTGACCGACTCCGGCGTGTCCGCTCTCAGCGTGCGCCAGTGGTCCGCGATGCACGGCTCCGACGAGTCGTTCACCGGCTCGCGCTCCTTCCGCCGCTTCGAGGCCGCCGCCCGCGAGCTCTACGGCAAGCGCCACGTCATCCCCTGCCACCAGGGCCGGGCCGCCGAGCACCTGCTGTGCCGGGCGGTGCTGGCGCCGGGGCAGGTCGTGCTCGGCAACACGCTGTTCGCGACCACCCGCGCCAACATCGAGGAGCAGGGCGGGCAGGCGATCGACCTGCCGATCAGAGAGAACGCCGACCCCACGAGCCTTCACCCCTTCAAGGGCGACATCGACCTCGACGCCCTCGGCCGGCGGCTCGCGGAGGCTGCCGCCGGCAGCGTCGCCTTCGTGGTCCTGACGCTGACCGACAACTCCGGCGGCGGCCAGCCGGCGAGCCTCGCCAACATCCGCGCCGCCGCCGAGCTCTGCCGGCAGCACCGGGTGCCGCTGCTGCTCGACGCCGCCCGCATCGCCGAGAACTGCTACCTGATCGCGCGCCGCGAGCCGGAACACCACGGCCGCAGCCCGCGCGAGGTCGCCCGTGACATCTTCGCGCTCGCCGACGGCGTGTTCATGAGCATGAAGAAGGACGCGCTCGGCAACTCCGGAGGCGTGATCGCGCTCGACGACGACGGCTGGGCCGAGCGGATTCGGATCCGGCTCTTGGTCAGCGAGGGCATCCCGTCGGCGGGCGGGCTGGCCGGCCGCGACCTCGAGTGCATGGCGGCGGCGCTCGACGAGATGCTCGACGAGGCGCACCTCGCCCACCGGGTGGCCCAGGTCAGCCGGCTCGGCGAGCAGCTGGCCGCCGCCGGCGTGCCAGTGCTGCAGCCGTTCGGCGGCCATGCGGTGTACGTCGACGGCCGCGCCTTCTGCCCTCATCTGGCAAACGAGCAGCTGCCCGCCTGGTCGCTGACCGTGGCGCTTTATGTGGCGAGCGGCGTGCGCAGCTGGGAGGTCGGGAACGTGCTCGGCGGCCGCAAGGATCCATCCTCCGGCGGCTGGCGCTGGCCGGCCCTCGACCTCCTCCGGCTGGCGGTGCCGCGCCGGGTCTACACGGCGAGCCACCTCGACTACGTCGCCCGCTCGCTCGTCGAGCTCCATGCCGGGCGGCACGAGATCCGCGGCCTGCGCTTTGTCTACCGGCCGCCGCTGCTGCCCCAGTTCATCGCCACCTTCGAGCCGGCGTAGCCGCCGCCCGTCAGCGCTCCTTGCGCTCCCGGACGCGGTTGTGCTCGTCCACGAGCACGACCACTGGTCGGTGGGAGGGGGCCTCGTCAGCCTCGACCTCGGCGTAGGCGACGATGATCACGATGTCGCCCCGCTGGACCAGGCGCGCCGCGGCGCCGTTGACGCTCACCTCGCCGTCGCGGCCGGCGATGACGTAGGTCGCGAAGCGCTCGCCGTTGTTGCAGTTGAAGATCTCGACCTTCTCGAAGGGCAGGATCCCGGCGGCCTGGCGCAGCTCGGGGCCGAGGGCGATCGAGCCTTCGTAGTCGAGGTCCGCGCCGGTGACCGTCGCCCGGTGGATCTTGGCCTTGAGCATCGTCAGTCGCATTCCGTCCTCCTCGTCATCTGGGCTTCGTCGCCTGCCGGCAGCGGCAGGTTGTCGATCAGCCGCACACCATCGATCACCACCGCCGCCAGCCGCCGACCCCAGGCCTCGGCCACGTACTCGACCTCGAAGCCGGCCTCGACGAGGCGCTGCCGCGCCTCCTCGGGCGACGGCGCGCCGCCGAGGATCGCCGGCAGCAGGGCGGCCTGCGCGCGGGCGGCCTGGGACAGCCGGACGTTGCGCGAGCTCAAAGCGAGCCCGTCGGCGTCGCGCACCGTCGGGCACGGCACGACTGCGACCGGCAGCAGCAGGGCCTCGACCATGCCGCGAACCAGCAGGTACTGCTGGTAGTCCTTCTCCCCGAAGTAGGCGCGGTGCGGGCGCACCAGGTTGAACAGCTTGAGGACCACCGTCAGCACGCCGTCGAAGTGGCCCGGCCGGTGGGCACCCTCGAGCACGGCGGCGATCTCGCGCTCGGTGACGCGGAAGCGGTAGCCGTCCGGGTAGACCGCCGCGTGGCTCGGCGCGAGCACGTGGTCGGCCCCGGCCGCGGCCGCCAGCCGGACATCCTCGGCGAGGGTCCGCGGGTAGGCCGCGAGGTCGGCGGAGCTGTTGAACTGGGTCGCATTGACGAACACGCTGACCACGGTGAGGTCGTTCTCCGCGGCGCTCCTGCGGATCAGCGCGAGGTGGCCGTCGTGCAGCGCGCCCATCGTCGGCACGAAGCCGACCGTGGCGTCGCCGAGGCCGTCACGCAGGCGGCGCCACTCGGCGAGGTCAACGATCGGGGTCATCGGTAGCTCTCCTCCTCGGACGGGAAGGTCCCCTCCTTGACCTCGCGGTCGAAGCAATCGACGGCGTCGCGCAGCAGCTCGAAGCCGTTGAGGAAGGTGCGCAGGAACTTGGGCTGGAAG
Source organism: Holophagae bacterium (assembly GCA_003105185.1). Lineage (GTDB taxonomy): Bacteria > Acidobacteriota > Thermoanaerobaculia > Thermoanaerobaculales > Sulfomarinibacteraceae > FEB-10. Next base: position 7,074 of record PQAJ01000310.1, on the reverse strand, counting down.
TCGGGCTGCAGCCCGAGCAGGTCCTGCAGCACGAGCACCTGGCCCGAGGTRTGGGGGCCGGCGCCGATGCCGATGGTCGGGATGGAAAGCGACTCGGTCACCGATCGCGCGAGCTCGCTCGGGACGAGCTCGAGCACGATCGCRAARCAGCCCGCGTCCTGCAGGCGGCGGGCGTCGTCGRCGAGCTTGGCCGCSGCCCGSCCRTTGCGGCCCTGGACCCGGTAGCCGCCGAGATGGTGCAGCGACTGCGGGGTCAGGCCGAGGTGGCCCATGACATCGATTCCGGACTCGACGATGTGGCGGATCGTCTCGAGGTTGCCGTCGGCGCCCTCGATCTTCACCGCCTGGCCGCCGGCGCGCACCAGCCGCTGGACCGCGTCCACGGTGTCGGGCAGCGACCTGCGGTGGGCGAGGAACGGCATGTCGGCGATCAGGAGCTTGTCCGGCGCGCCGCGGCGGACCGCGGCGGTGTGCAGGCACATCATGTCGAGGTTGGCCGGGATCGTCGTGGCGTGGCCGTGCATGACCATGGCGGCGCTGTCCCCGACCAGCAGCGCATCGATCCGGCTCGCGGCGAGGATCTTCGCCGACCAGGCGTCGTAGCAGGTCACCACCGAGATCGGGTGCCCGGCGGCGCGGGCCTCAAACATGTCCGACGGGTGCCTCATGGCGCCTCCTCCCGGGCGACGGCCCGGTGCGCGGCGACGAAGCTCGAGTAGACGGCGTGGTACGGATCGCCCGCCAGCGCGGCGAGGTGGCGCTCGACGGTGCGGCAGTCGCCGCGGGCGAGCGGCCCGGTCAGCGGCGACGCCGACCGCTCGAGGTTGGCCGCCACCCGCTCGAGGTAGGGGTAGAGCGCGGTCCGCGGCAGGGAGAGGCGGCTCTCGAAGGCCGCGAACGCGTGCTGCCAGAGCAGGGTCGTGAAGTTGCCGGCCATCGCACACAGGGCGTGGTAGAGCGGCCGGTCGGCGGGCTCGATGGCGAAGTGCGGGTTGGCAAGCCGCGGGAAGAGCTCCTCGAACGAGGGGGCGCCGCGATCGCACACCATGGCCATGCGGCGGTACTCGGCGTGGTCGTAGAGCTCGTCGCCGAACGTCATCAGCGGGTGGACGCCGGTCGCGAGCGGGGTGGAGAGGCTGCCCGAGCAGTGGATCCACGGCGGGCCGGCGGGGTCGGCATGGCGAGCCAGGAAGCCCTCGATCGCGTCATCGGCGATCAGCAGCAGCACCGCCCGCACGCCGTCGAGCGAGCCCTCGAGCGGCTGCCCCATGGCGCGCGCCCACAGCCGCCAGCGGATGCCTTCGAGGTCGAAGTAGTGCTGGAGGTGTCGGGAGAGCCGGCCGTTGCCGACCAGCAGGTAGGGTGCGTCGTCGCTTGGTACCTGTCCCACGGATCAAGTCCAGTATGTCGGTGGACGCCGTCGCGTCCGTTGCTCGGTCCCGGGGTCGCTGTCCCCGGCGGGGATCAGCGCCTCGAGCGGCCAGTGTAGTGGAATCGCGGCCGCGGGGCAAACGGGCGCCCCCACCCGGCCAGGATCTTGGGGCTACGATCTGGGGGCTAGCGTCCCGCCCCCGTCTCCGTCTCCGTGCCCGTTTCCGTCTCCGCGGGCTCGAACGGGTGGCCCCACACCAGCAGCAGCGTCACCAGGGTGAAGAACAGGCTGTCCAGCACGTGCTCGAAGACGTGGCTCGCGAGCAGGTAGGGGATGCCGAGACGGCCGCCCTCGGCGAAGGAGGGCTGCTGGGCGAGGGCGCCGATGTCGTGCCCGAGCGCCACCGCCACCTGGAAGAGGAAGCCGGCGGCAAACAGCGCAGCCAGGGCGCCGATCAGGAGGTCGGGCGCGCTCACGGCCCGCCGCTCCCGTCGCAGCGGRGCCTCGCCCGACAGCAGCACCGCGAGCGCCAGCGGGTAGTAGGTGAGGGGAAAGGTGACGAGCTCGCGCACCGAGTGCGCCAGGTAGCGCGGGTCGCRCCAGACTGCGATCACCGCCGCCACGGGATCGCGATTGACCAGGCAGGTCATCCCGACCRCRACGGCCGCCGCAGCRGCGAGCAGGACCAGCCCGCGGCGGCTCCACACCACCGGCCGCGCGAATGCCAATCGCGCGAGGAACACCGCGACYGGGATCAGCGCGAGCTGGAGCAGGGTGCTCGGGAGGTGAAGATTCCAGGACCCGCCCGCGACAACATCGTCCGGCCGCTGCCGCCGCTGGAGGATGAAGGCGAGGGTGTCGTCGAGCCCGAAGTGGCCGATCGCCAGCGCGAGCGACCCGGCCACGAGCAGCCCGAGGCCGGCGACCGCCAGCAGCCGGCCCCGCCCAACCGGTGGGGGGGATGGCGGGCTCATCGACCGCCAGCTGCCACCCGCGAGCAGCGCGAGGGTCAGCAGCACCGGCACGTGGCCCAGGAAGTGGGAGGCGTAGAAGGTGGTCTCGAGCAGAGAGTAGCGGCCGCTCTCGTGGACCGGCGTCGACCACAGCCAGGCCCGGCCGTGGTAAAGGGCGAGATAGGCGTAGGAAGCGAGGTAGACCGCCGCCGGCAGCAGCAGCAGGACACGCGGATCGGTGATCCCCGGTCGGCGCTCGGAGCCGGTCACCCGTCGCGCCTCGGCTCGGCGATCTCGGCCACCGTGTCGACCCCCATCCGGATCATGTCGTGGACCCAGCCGTACACGAACCGACCGCTGCGCCCCACCATCCGAAGGTTGGCGAATCCGGCCAGGTAGCGGCTGATGCCCTCGACCGCGCTCGCGCAGCGGGCGTCGAGCACCGGGTAGGCGTTGGTCAGGCGGTGCGCGGCGCCGCCCAGAATTTCCTCCGGCCGCACCCACCCGATCGCCACTACCTGGGCGCGCACGACGTCGATCACGGTCTCGTCATCGGCCCGCCACAGCTCGTCGTCCTCGTGGCACGGGATCTCCGCCAGCAGGGAGGTCTTGCCGGCCGGCGCCATCTCCGGGCTGCGGTTCCTCGGCTCGCTGATGCGGGTGAACGGGAAGCGGCGGTGCGGGAAGTAGACCGTGGCCGCCTGGGTCAGGGACGGGCGATCGATGAACAGCACCGCCAGCCGAACCTGCCGGTAGCGGATCGCGCTGGACAGCCGCTGCACCTCCGGCGGCGGGGGCGGATCCAGCATCGCGAGTGTGCGGTTGAGCGGCAGGCTGCTCACGACCACGTCCGCGTCACGGCGCTCGCGCCCGGCGATCTCGACGGCGTGGATCGCCCGCTCGTCGTGGAAAAGGCGAGTGACCGGCGCGCCGATGTGGATCGCGTCGCGGCCGCACTCGTCGGCGAGCCGCTCGCTGATCTGGCCGATGCCGAGCCGCGGGTAGTAGAAGACGCCCTCAACGTGGTGCTTGGAGCGGCCCACGATCGACTCGGAGATGAAGGTCCGCAGGTCGAGGCCGCTCAGGCGCTGGCCCGCGACCTGGGGCGACAGCTCGCCGGCCGGCGCCCCCCACAGCTTGGTCGAGTAGTCGAGCAGGAAGCGCTCGGCGATGGTCCGGCCATACCGCCGCAGCGCGAAGGCCTCGAAGGTCTGGGGCGGACCACCGCCGCCAAGCCGCGCCCTCGCCACCTCGAGCGCCGCCCGTCCGAACCGCGCCGGGCCGAGATGGGCGAGCAGCTCGGCCGACGACAGCGGGAACCGGATCAGGCGGCCCTCGTCCCAGATCTGGCTCGGCACGTCGATCCGTCTCAGGTCGTCGCCGAGCAGCCGCTTGATCTCGGCCGTGACCTCCGAATCGCGGTCGTGCAGACGGTGTGCACCGGAGTCGTAGCGGAACTCGCCGCTAGCGAACGTCGCGCAGTTGCCGCCGACCCGGTCACTCGCCTCGAACAGCGTGAAGGGGAGGCCACGCCGGCGCGCCGACCACCCGACCGCGAGCCCGGCCGGCCCCCCGCCGAGCACACAGATGTGGGGTAGAGGCACCATCCCGCGGCACTGTATGGTCCCTCCCCGTGACCGTCAATCGCCGCAGGTCGGCCGACGGTCGACCGAGCGCGGGCTGGGGTCRCGGGCTGGCGGTCAGGCTCCGGGGGWTCGCCGCCCTGCCGCCCGCCGCCGCCTCCGCGATAGCCTTCTCGGGCAGATCTCGCTGCCCGCGCCGGCCMGCGCAAATCGGTTGGCCGTGCGGTTCGCARCTGAGGATTGRGYTCATATTTCTAGATATCTAGAAATTGTTMGAAGAAAMTCTTGACAATGAGACGAAATCGCATTATATATGGGAGAGACGAACAGGAGGCCGCCATGGCTCGAATCGACAACCCGACCAGTTGGGACTTCACCTCCGGTCAGCTCCCCTACCGCGACCAGCTCTACAAGACGGCCCTGCGGATGACTCGATCGGTCGAGGAGTCCGAGGACCTGCTCCAGGAGACCTTCCTCAAGGCCTTCCACCACTACGACCGATTCGAAGAGGGCACCAACCTCAAGGCGTGGCTGTTCCGGATCATGAAGAACACCTACATCAACTCGTACCGCAAGAAGAAGCTGCAGCCGCTTCACCTCGAGCTCGACGAGGTCCAGGATGGCTTCGAGTCGCAGCTGCTCGACCAGGCCCGCGTCGCCGACAGCAGCCCGGAGGCCGAGATGCTGAACGGCCAGATCGACGCCGAGGTCAGGGACGCCCTGCTCGGACTCCCCCACGACTACAAGATGGCCGTGCTGCTGGTCGACATCCACGGCCTCTCCTACCAGGAGACTGCTGACCTGCTCGCGGTCCCGGTGGGAACGGTGATGTCCCGGCTCTACCGCGGCCGCAAGAAGCTCGAGCGCTCGCTGCTCTCCTTCGGCCGCCGCTTCAACTACCTGGACTCTGCTCCCAAGCGACTGCGCGACCATGACATCGACACGGATGCGATCTTTGGCAAGGGGCTCGGGGCTCGGAGCTGATCCCCCTCCCGCTCTTGTCACGGCGAAGCCAAAGGCGAAGCCGGGTCCGCGCCCGACGGGGCGGCTGGAGGGCCACAGCCGCGGCGTGTCAGCCGCCGGTGTTCCCGGCGCGGCGCCGGCTGGCGTACGATCGCTCACCGTGGCAGCGATGACCTTGGTCGCGATCGCCGAGGAGCTGCGGGAGGCCGTGCGGCCGCTCGCCTTCTCGCCGCCGGTCCGCCACGTCTACAACCCCCTCGACTACGCCTGGCCGGCGCACCGCGCCTACCTCGAGCGCTTCGGGACACGTCCCAAGGAGATCATGCTGCTCGGCATGAACCCCGGGCCGTGGGGGATGGCCCAGACCGGCGTCCCCTTCGGCGAGGTCGCAGCGGTCCGCGACTGGCTGGGCATCTCGGCGGCGGTCGGCAGGCCGCAGCGCGAGCACCCGGCCCGGCCGGTGGCCGGCTTCGCCTGCACCCGCAGCGAGGTCAGCGGCCGCCGCGTCTGGGGCTGGGCGAGCGAGCGCTTCGGCACGGCCGAGCGGTTCTTCGCGCGCTTCTTCATCGCCAACTACTGTCCGCTGCTCTTCCTCGAGTCGAGCGGCCGCAACCTCACCCCGGACCGGCTGCCTGCCAGCGAGCGGCAGCCGCTCGAGGCGGCCTGTGATGTCGCGCTCGCGCGCTCGGTCGAGCTGCTCGAGCCGCTGATGGTGGTCGGGGTCGGCGCCTTCGCCGCCCGCTCGGCCGCGCGCGCCCTCGCCGGGACCGGGGTGCGCGTCGAGCAGGTTCTCCACCCGAGCCCGGCCAGCCCGGCGGCCAACCGGGGCTGGTCCGAGCAGCTGACGAGCCGGCTGACCGAGCTTGGCGTCGTCCTTCCCTGATCGCCTCCCGCGCCGCAATCTGGCATACTGCCGGCAGGTGGAGGGGTGTCGATGGACTGGATCTACTCATGCCCTCACTGCCACTCTGTTCTCAACCCCGACCAATCGATCATCCTGCTCGCGGGGCACGGCGAGCGGTACTGCCTGGTCGGACTCCATCCCCAGCCGGGCAACTACGAGGTCTATCTGCCGCCCGAGGTCGAGATGCCCGCGGGAACGCGGTGGGCCTTCTCCTGCCCGCTGTGCCGGCAGCCGCTGACGACCGGGCTCTCCGAGGATCTCTGCGCGCTCGACATGACGAGCGGCGGCGACCCGCACCGGGTCTACTTCTCGCGCGTCGCCGGCGAGCAGGCGACCTTCGTGGTCTCGGCCGAGGGCCTGCTCACCGACCACGGCATCCACACCGACCGCTACCTCGAGCATCTGATCCACCTCAAGTACCTGCGGTGAGCGGCCGCGCGTCTGGACGCCGCGGCCCGGCCGCGCGGTGCCTGCGGGAGCTCGGATGAGTCGGATCCTGATGCTCACCTCGGGCGGGGTCGACAGCTCGGTGGCGCTGCTGCGGCTCGCCGAGGAGGGTCGCTACTCGCTCGAGGCCTGCTACCTCAAGATCTGGCTGTCCGACGAGATGGCCTTCCTCGGCCGCTGCCCGTGGGAGGAGGACCTCGGCCACGTCCGCGCGGTCTGCGAGATGGTCGGGGTGCCGCTGCGGGTGCTGCCGCTGCAGCGCGAGTACTACGCCACCGTGGTCGCGTACGCGATCGACGAGCTGCGCGCCGGCCGCACCCCGAGCCCAGACGTCATCTGCAACCGTGCGATCAAGTTCGGCGCTGTCGTCGACCTCCTCGGCGACGAGTTCGAGCTCGTCGCCTCCGGCCACCACGCCCGGGTCGCCCGGCGCGACGGCCTCGCCCGGCTGCTGCGCGGCGTCGATCCGGTCAAGGACCAGAGCTACTTCCTGTGCCGGCTCTCGCAGCAGCAGCTCGCGCGCTCGCTGTTCCCGATCGGCGGCATGACCAAGGCTGAGGTGCGGGCCGAGGCGCGGCGCGCCGGGCTGCCCAACCAGGACCGGCCCGACAGCCAGGGCATCTGCTTCCTCGGCCGCGTCCCCTACGACGACTTCATCGAGTTCGAGCTCGGCACGCGCGAGGGCGAGATCGTGGAGCACGGCAGCGGCCAGGTGCTCGGCACCCACCGCGGCTACTGGTTCCACACCATCGGCCAGCGCCGCGGCCTCGGCCTCGCCGGCGGCCCGTGGTACGTGGTCGCCAAGGACCCGGAGCGCAACCTGGTCACCGTGGTCCACGCCGACCGGCTCGC
>PQAJ01000309.1 GCA_003105185.1 Holophagae bacterium | reverse complement strand
AGCGCCGGCCCGCCGGCCGCCGGCAGGAACTCGCCGGCCGTGTCACGCCGGGCGGTGTTGAACGGCGGGAAGACCTCCCAGTTGTTGGTGGCCACGGTGTAGGCGTAGACCGAGGTCACGGGCGTCGCCCAGAAGCCGCAGCCGGCGATGATCTTGCCGGAGAGGGGCGTCATGTCGGAAGGATCGACATAGGGGCTGCCGGTGTCGAAGCCCCAGGCGCGCGAGCTCGAGCACTGCTCGGGCAGGGAGGCGACCGCCGTCCAGGTCGGGGTCGGAGCGGCCGGGTCGAGCACCAGGACGGTGTTCACGTTGAGGAGCCCCGATGTGGCGGGATCCCAGTAAGCGCCGCCGATGGCGTAGATCTTGCCGTCGACCACCGCGGTCGTGATGTAGGACAGTCCCTGGGGCAGGTCGGCGCTCGTCAGGCGGGTCCACCTGCTGCCGGACGCCGCCATCGGGTCGAAGACCCAGGTCTGGACGCCCATGCTCGAGACACCGTCAAATCCGCCGGCGATGTAGGCCTTGTTGTTGACCACCGCGTTGAGGCCCCCGCCGCAGGCGACCGGGCCCGGGAAGTTGTCGGCCGGGGGCAGCGAGAACGTGGTGTTGGTTGCCGGGTAGATGCCCTGGACCGCGAAGGTCTGGGCGCCGGCCGAGTCGCGGCCGCAGAAGACGTAGAGACCGAGCCCGGTCGAGTCGTTGAGCTGGTTGACGGTGTAGTTGGAGATCGCGATGGGCATGGTCTCATCGGTGTCGGTGTAGATGCCGGTTGTGGGGTTGAAGGTCCAGATGCTGCCGTCGGTGTTGTTGTCGGCGAGGCGGCCGCCCAGGAAGTAGACCAGGCCGGCGCTCTCGACGTAGGCGCCGTCGAAGCGCATGAAAGCCTGCGGGAAGGTGGTGGGCGGGCCGCTCTGCCAGCTGCCGCCCCACTTGGGACCATCCGCGGCCTGCGCCACCGCGACCGCGGCGGCCGCCACCATCATGATCACTGCCACCCGAACCACACTGCGGGCCATATGTCCTCCCTTCCTCGCGAGCTTCGCTCCGCGCCATGTCGATGCGGAGGGTTTTCCGGACTGCATGCTCTCGACTTCTCCTTCGCTCTAGGATTCGCCTCGCCGTCGCGAAAGTCAAGCGCCGCCGGCCGGGCGGGGACCCGGCGGCATCAGGGCGGGAACCTGCTGAGGCCGGAGCGGCGGGGAGCTCCCCGGACACCGGCTGCCGACGATCGAAAACCAGCGCGCCCCGGCCGGAGCCGGGGCGCGGTTCATCCGTGACAGGCGAGGGCTACTCGACGGTGAAGGTCTGCAGCTCGACCGGGATCAGGCCGAGGCTGTAGTACTCGACCGATGTCGTGCCGGCGCCGGTGCCATCATAGCCGCCCCACACCCAGAGCGCCGGCCCGCCGGCCAGGGGCAGGAACTCGCCGGCCGTGTCGCGCCGGGCGGTGTTGAACGGCGGGAAGACCTCCCAGGTGTTGGTCGCCACCGTGTAGGCGTACACGTTGGCAACCGGAGGAGGCGGGACGGAGGCCCAGCCGCCGCAGCCGGCGATGATCTTGCCGGCGAGCGGGGTCATGTCGGAAGGATCGACGTAGAGGCTGCCGGTGTCGAAGCCCCAGGCGCGCGAGCTCGAGCACACCTCGGGCAGGGAGGCGACCGGCGTCCAGGTCGGGGTTGGAGCGGCCGGGTCGAGCACCAGCACCGTGTCCACATTGATCAGTGCGCTGACCCCGTCCCAGTAGGCGCCGCCGATCGCATAGATCTTGCCGTCGACCACTGCCGTCGTGATGTAGCCCAGGCCCTGGGGCAGGTCGGCGCTGCTCAGCCGGCTCCACCGGCTGCCCACCGGCGCCGCCGGGTCGAAGACCCAGGTCTGGACGCCCATGTTGGTGCCGTCGAAGCCGCCGGCGATGTAGGCCTTGTTGTCGACCACCGCGTTGAGGCCCGCGCCGCAGGCGACCGGGCCCGGGAAGTTGTCGGCGGGATCCAGCTGGAGGGTCACGTTGGTGTCCGGGAAGTAGGCCTGAACGCCGAAGGTCTGGGTGCCCGCCGAGTCGCGGCCGCAGAAGACATGGAAGCCGAAACCGATCGGGGTGTTGAGCAGGTTGGCGGTGTAGTTGGAGATTGGGGTGGGCATGTCGAGGCCGGTGTCGGCGTAGGTGCCGGTGGATGGGTTGAAGGTCCAGATGCTGCCGTCGGTGTTGTTGTCGGCGAGCCGGCCGCCCAGGAAGTAGACCAGGCCGGTGGCGGCGTAGTAGCCGCCGTCGAAGCGCATGAAGGCCTGCGGGAAGGTGGTGGCGGGGCCGCTCTGCCACGCCCCGCCCCACTCCTGACCGTCGCCGGCCTGCGCCACCGCGGCCGCGGCGGCCACCATCATCCCGATCACTGCGAGCCGAACCACGCTGCGAGCCATAGCTCCTCCCCTTCTCGATCGCTTCTGCTCCAGACGATGTCGATGCGGACCGCTTCGCAGCAATACCGCTCTCGATCTCCCCTTCGCTCTAGGATTGGGCTGGTGATACGGAAAGTCAAGGGATCGTCGGCCGCGATCGATCGTTGGCGGCGGTTGTGGGGCGCCTATACTGGAGGGCGACGCAGCCGATCAGCGTGCCCGCGGGCCACCGGACGGGAGGGCCTGCCCCATGGCTCGGGGGACGACCGTGGGAGGTTCGCCATGACCGACACCGGCAGTGCGATCGACCGCCGCGCCTTCCTCACACTGGGTGCCGCCGCCTCCGGCCTCGCCATCGGCTGCGGCGCTGCGCGCCGCGAGCCCGCGGGCTCCGCCGGGCCCGCCGCCCTGAGCCTCCGCCCGCTCGGCGGCACCGGCCTCGAGGTCTCCGAGATCTCTTTCGGTGCCCACGGGGTCGACAACCCGCCGCTGATGGCGGCCGCCGTCGAGGCCGGGATCAACACCTTCGCCACCTCCGGCCGCTACCTCGACGGGCGCGAGGAGGAGGCCCTGGGGCGCGCGCTGCGCGACGTTGCGACCGGCCGGGATCGCGTGGTCGTGGTCACCGGCAACCCGGTCGATGCCCACCAGAGCGCGAGCAGCGTCCTCGGTGACATCGATTCGAGCCTGCGCCGGCTCGGCAGCGATCACATCGACGTCTACTACGCGGCCGACGTGCGCGCGCCCGCGGATCTCCGCAGCGACGCCTTCCACGAGGCGATCGACGCGGCGAAGCGGGCGGGCAAGGTTCGCCACCTCGGGCTGTCCGGCCACGCGGGCGGGATGCAGGAGGTGCTGAACGCCGCCATCGACGACGGCCGCTTCGAGGTCTTCTTCATCAAGTACGACTTCGTGTCCTACCCTGACCTCGACGCCATTCTCGAGCGGGCGGCGGCGCGGGGGATCGGCACCATCGCCTTCAAGACCAACGCCGGCAACCGCCAGCGCGAGGTCAAGGGGCTCGAGGCGGGCGGGCTGTCGCTGCGTGAGGCCTCGGTCAAGTGGGCGCTGCTGAACCCGGCGGTGGCCAGCGTCTGCGTCACCTTCGGCAGCTTCGACGAGATCCGGTCGTTCGCGGCCGCGGTCGGCTCGCGGCTGAGCGTGGCCGAGGCCAGGATGCTGCGCCGTTACGCCGACGAGACCCGTGACCGCTACTGCCGCTTCTGCGCCGACTGCGAGCCGAGCTGCCCGCACGGGGTGGCGATCGCCGACGTCAACCGCTACTTCATGTACGCCGCTTACTGCGACCGCTACGCCGAGGCCCGGCAGCGGTATGCCGCGCTCGGGCCGCGGCGCGCCGCGGCGGCGTGTGTCGGCTGCGGCGCACCGTGCGAGGCCGCCTGCCCGTTCCGCCGCCCGGTGCGGGCCGAGCTCCTTGAGGCCCACCGGCGGCTGGCATGACGGGACCGCGGCTCCTCGGGGCCGCCGCGGCGCTGGCGGTCGGCCTAGCCTGCGCGCCGCAGCCGCAGCCGGGGATCGACCTCATCGGGCTGCTCCCGGACGCCTCGCGCCTCGCCGGCTGGCGGGTGGTCGAGGGGCCGGTCGCCTACGGCCCGGAACGCCTCTACGACTATCTGGACGGCGGCGCGGAGCGGTACCTCGGCTACGGCTTCAGGCAGCTCGTCCACATCCGCTACCAGCTCGGCGAGGACCCGCTCGCCTGCGTCACCCTCGACCTCTACGACATGGGCGGCGCCCCGGGCGCGTTCGGCCTCTTCCGCAGCGCGCTGCCGCCGGACGCGACCGCCCAGCCGTGGTGCGCCGAGGCCTACAGCTCCGGGACCGTGGCCGCCGCCTGGCGGGCGAGCCTCTACGTCCACGGCGAGGCGGACGACGGGCGCCCCGAGCTCCTCGCCACCCTGAGCGCATTCGTCGGTGAGATCTGCGGGCGGGCGCCCGGCGAGACCGTCCTCCCCGCCTTCCTCGCGCCCCTGCCGGCGGAGGGCCTGGTGCCGCAAAGCGAGCGCTGGGTGGCCGCGGACCTCTTCGGTCACGCCTTCCTGGCGGGAGGCGTGACGGCAGCCTATCGCCTCGATGGACACGAGGCGCGGCTCTTCTACTCGGACCTCGGAGGCGGGGAGGCGGCCGAGCAGGCGCTCGAGAAGCTGCGCGCCCACTGGCGTGGGCAGGCGGCGGTCGAAGAGCTTCCTTCGCCCGGCCGCGGCGGCTTCCGCTACTCGGACGAGAAGCTCGGATCCGGCAGCGCAGTGACGGCCGGGCGCTTCGTCGCCGGCGTGCACTGTGACGCCCCCGACCTCCCTGTCGTCGCCCAGCAGCGCCTGCTCGCCGCGCTCCTCGACGGCCTGGCCGCGCGCTGAACGGCCGCCCATCTGGACAGCGGCAGGTCGGTCGGGGATACTCCGGCGCGGTCGAGCTCACGGCGCACTGGAGGCGAGCCTCCGGAGGTGAGTGATGCCGTCGTCGGTTGTGTCCACGTACGCCTGGATCCTGCTGGTCGTCGGGGTGCTCGGGTTGGCTCTCGGGGTCAATCGCATCTTCAACCGCACGAAGAACGAGAGCCGGCTGCTGCGGCTGCTGGGCTTTCTCGGCGGGGTGGTGATGCTGGCGCTGCCGAGCGTCGTCGTCCTGCGTGGCACCGATGCCGACCGCATCGCGCCGGTCTCGCTGCTGATCATGCTGGTGCTCGCGCTCTGCCTGCTGGCGCGAATCCTGAAGGCGGTGCCGATCACCTTCCTGGTGGTGGGGGCGGTCGGGCTCGGGCTGCTGATCCTCGCGCTCCAGCTCCAGGGCGCCGAGCTTGGAGGCAAGCTGGCGATGGTCGTGATCGYGGTCGTGATGCTGATGGTGCTGGGCGGCGTGTTCGCTGTGAGCCTCGTCGTCGAGGGAGTGCTCGACGCCCTGCTCGCGGTCCTGGGCTGGGGKCCGGTGGTGRCGGTGGYCGGCGCSGTCGCGGCGGTCCACGGCCTGCTSATCGCMKYCGGCRTCACCGGKCCGGCCGGGCTGATGGAGTACCTGTAGGAGCTTGCACCGCAGTGGCCGTCTCGGCTGGCGGCGGATCCGAACGCCGGCTCGACGCATCGCGGGCGCGCCGGCGGAATGCACTCCAGCCCGACGGCGCTATCCGGGATGTGCGGACCTTCAGTCGAGGGAGGCTGTCATGGAGACCAGGATCAACCGTCAGTGGCGGCTCGCGGCGCGGCCGGAAGGCATGGTGGGCGAGGAGCACTTCCGCTGGGTCGAGGAGCAGGCCCCCAGGGTGGAGCGGGACGGACAGGTGCTGGTGCGGACGCTCTACCTCTCGTGTGACCCCACCCAGCGCGGGTGGATGGCGCGCGACACCTACCTGCCGGCGGTGGCGATCGGCGAGGTGATGCGCTCGTTCGGGGTCGGCAGCGTGGTCGAGTCACGGCACCCTGACTACTGGGAGGGACAGCTCGTCCAGGGCCTGCTCGGATGGCAGGACTACGCGCTCCTGGACGGCGACTCGGCCAGGCTCAGCGTCGTCCCCGAAGGCGTCCCGATCCCGATCGCGATGAGTGCCCTCGGCATCACCGGCCTGACCGCCTACTTCGGGCTGCTCGAGATCGGCCGGCCGGAGGCGGGCGAGACGGTGGTCGTGTCGGGCGCCGCCGGAGCCACCGGCTCGGTGGTTGGCCAGATCGCCCGCCTCAAGGGCTGCCGGGTGGTCGGGATCGCCGGCGGGCCGGAGAAGCACCGCTGGCTGGTTGATGAGGCGCGCTTCGACGCCGCCATCGACTACCGCCGGGAGGATGTCGCGGCGCGCCTTGCCGAGCTCTGCCCTGATGGCATCGACATCTACTTCGACAACGTCGGCGGCGAGATCCTCGACGCCGCGCTGGCGCGGCTCGCCTTCAAGGGACGGGTCGTGCTGTGCGGCGCGATCGCAGACTACAACCGGAGCGAGCTCGGACCGGGGCCGCGAAACTACCTCAACCTGCTGCTGCAGCGCGGCCGCATGGAAGGCTTCATCATCCTCGACTTTCTCGAGCGCGCCGGCGAGGCGGTCGCCGAGCTGCGCCGCTGGGTGGAGGCCGGGGAGATCAAGGTCGAGGTCGATGTCCAGGAGGGGCTCGAGAACGCGCCCCGCACCCTGCGCCGGCTGTTCACCGGCGCCAACCGGGGCAAGCAGCTGCTGCGGATCGCCTGACGCGCAGCGGCCTCAGACCGGGCGGCGGACCAGGTCGAGCAGCGAGGCGGGGTTGATGGTGCGGGCTCGTTCCCGGATCTCGGGCAGGTAGCGCGCCTCGAGCGTCTTCGCCTCGCCGAGCAGGGACGCAAAGGCCTCCTTGAGCCGCTGCGCATCGAGGGTGCGACCGCCGGCGTAGTAGTTCTTGGCGACCTGGCCAAGTGCGTAGGTGGTGGCGAACGAGAAGGCCGATCCCGCGGCGGCGGAGCCGAGCCGGCGCCCGAGGGATCCGCCGATGGTGCCGAAGAGGCCGCCGGCCAGCCGGCGCCCGAAGCGCTCGAGGTACTGCGAGCTCAGGCCGACGCCGACCGTGGCCAGGAAGTCCTTGATGTGGCCGCGGTCGAGCTCGAAGCCGTAGGTCTTGCCGATCCGGTAGACCATCTTCATCTGCAGCGGGATGATCGCCATCGTGGCCAGCGTCTGCGGCAGCAGCTCGAGCGCGCCGTTGAGGATCGCGGAGTTGAGGATCATCCGGTCGAGCTCGGCGGACTGAGGCGAAGGGGCCGCGGCGGGAACGGCCACCGGCTCTGCGGCGAGGGCTTTGGCCTCGGCGTGGAACGGCTCGATGGCGCTCGGTGAGAGGTCGAGAGCCCCCCGCAGCCGGTCGAGGAACTCGCTCTCGGCCGCGCTGCGCGCCTCGTCGGCGTCGCACACGCCGACCGCCATCTCGTAGGCGAGCTGCCGCAGCTCGGGCGAGCCGAGGGCCGCTGCTGTCTCCTCGAGTGCGGACCTCTTCAGGAGCACGTCCCGGGAGATGGCGGTGAGGTCGGCCGCGCTGTCGCCGGTGAGGGTGGCGGCGACTCGCCGCACCTGCTCCCGCTCGCGCTCGTCCTTGGTGCCGTCGGCAAACGCCGCCATCAGGCAGATGCTGAGGATCGCCCTGGTCTCCTGCTCGGTCATGATCGGTCCCTCCCAGCGGTGCAGCGCCGCAGAGCCGCGGCGGATGCCGCTCGTCACCACGACAATACGATGTCCGGGCGGCGCCGGTTCTCCGAGGATGGTCGACTTCGGCGGGCACGGTCAACTGACGCGGCCGCCCCCGGTGCGACTCGCATCCGGCTCAGCGCCCCAGAGCCTCGATCACCAGGCGTGCCGCCGCGGCGCCCGAGAACTGTTGCTGGCCGGTCACCAGCAGCCCGTCGCGGACCGCGAACTCGCGGAACGGCTGGTCGACGACGAAGTTCGTCCCCTCGATCTGCCGTGCCTCTTCTTCGATCCAGAACGGCTGGATGCGCGTGCCGACAAAGCTGTCCGCGAGCTGCTCCTCGCTGTTGGCAAACCCGGTCCAGGTCTTGCCCTCGACCAACAGGGCCCCGGTTGCGAGCCTCGCCTCGAGCAGCACGCAGGTGGCGTGGCAGACGAGAGCCGTCACCCTGCCGGCCTCGGTGAAGGCCCACCAGGGATGGGTCAGCTCGGCCCACCAGAAGCCGATCGGCCACCCAGTGGTCGGCGAGGTCGCCGGGTTGGCGGCGACGATCAGGACTCTCTTCCTCTTCGAAGGGTTGGTGACGTTGACGTTGGAGCTCATGACGGTTCTCCTTCTTCTGTCGAAGATCGGATCGCGTCCGGGCCGCGCCGCGGCAGGGCCCGCGGCGGTGTTCGGGCTCACCGGCGGACCAGCGCGAACGCGAAGTCGCGGCCGAGGCCGCGCCGGTAGGCGAGCGAGATCCAGAGCAGGGCGAACGGCTCGAGCAGGCGTGCCGCCGTCAGCCCCCCGGCGTTGATCGCCTCGAAGCCGACGTCGGTGACGAGCTGCTCGACGATCGCACGGCGGGAGTCGTCGTCGCCGCAGAAGAACATGACGGCGCGGCGTCCATCGACCACCGGCGACTCCATGATGTTGAAGCCGGTCGAGTTGAAGGCCTTGAACACCGACGCGCCCGCGGCCCACGCCGCCACCTGCTCGCCGCCGGAGGAGTCGTGGCCCACGGTCAGGCCGGAGAGGTCCGGTGCCAGCGGGTTGGTGCAGTCGATGACCAGCTTACCCGCGAGGTCCCCCGCGGCCTCGATGGCGGAGCGAGTCGCGGGCCACGGCGTGGCGAGCACGACCACCTCGGCGGCGGCAGCGGCCGGGCGCACGTCGGCGACCCCAACGTCCCGGCCGACCACATCGGCCAGCTCGCGGTGTTTGGGGTCCTTCGGGTTGCGGACCCCGAACGTGACGCCGTGTCCTGCGCCGAGCCAGGCTCGTCCGAGGGCGCGTCCGACGCTGCCGGCCCCGATGATGGCGATYYTCATGSYYGACCTCCWWGGGCGGSWSATSGTSYSGCAGACCGYKCCSKMSWSTGMAACMKCATSCCRKRKGSGRGAWAGTCCCGCRYCTGGCSCMSARGGYCCGCGYCKTYCTCGAYCACGCGCAGCGCCGGCTCGCCCTCGGGAATCCGGTGATCGCCACCGCAACGGACTCGAGTGCTGGCCGGCGGGGAGCACCAGCGGTCGCGGACCCGCGGTGGTCAGGTGCCGCGCTACACTGCCGGCACGAGCCGGCGACGGGGCGCGATGCATGGGGGTGTCGGATGGCGTCGTTCGAGTCGGTGATGGCGGAGCACTACCCGGGAGCGCTGCTCGAGGCGGACTTCGTCGACCGCAGCTCGCGCCTCCTTGAGGAGGAGCGTGGGTTCTCGATGGACAACACGTTGGCCTGCGTCGGCGTCTGCCGGGACGAGCTCGGCAGCTCACTGCCCCACGCCGTGCAGGCGCGATGGGGATGGACGTTCAGCCTGTCGACGCTGGCCGGGCTGCTGTTCCTCGGCCGCACCGGCTTCGCTGCCGCCCGCCGCCACGCGCCGATCGCGGGTGGCCGCGAGCGCTACCTCTTCTTCGTCGCCCCCCACATCGGCATCGGCGCCGGCGGCGAGATCGGGGTCTGCAGCCGCATCGGCCGGCCCGGGACCTCCCAGGCCTGCGGCGCGCTGTGCGCCTTCCTCGGCGAGCTCGAGGGCGGGCGGCTCGAGCTGGCGACCGATCCCGGCGACATTGAGCACAGCCTGCTCAAGCAGCGGCTGCTGCGCGAGCTCCCGTTCGGGCGGCTGCCAAGCCTGATCGACCTCACCCGGGCGGCCTACCGCGCGATCACCGGCGACCTCGAAACGCTGATCGGCCAGGCCCTCGACCCCGCTGAGAACGATTGGGCGGTGCTCGCCGGGATCCAGATCCACGCCCCGGGAAACGAGCCCTGGTTCTGGCCCGGCGCCTGCTACTCGGAGGTGCGTGGGCGGCGGCAGGAGATCTCCCTCGCCTGAGGAGGGAGGCTGCGTTCCCCGGCCGCTCGGAGTCAGACCAGCGTGGYGAGGACCAAGGGCACCGCGGCCATCGTCAGCAGCGTGCCGAGCAGGATGGCGCTCGCGACCTCKTCGGCCTGCTGGTCGTAGACCTCGGCGAGGACGAAGTTCATGACCGCCGAGGGCAGGACGCCGGTGACCAGCAGCACGCCCCGCTCCGGCCCCTCGAGCCCGAGCAGCGAGGTCCAGGCGATCGCCGCCGCCAGGCCGGGTCCGAAGCGCAGCGCCACCAGCAGCAGCGGCAGCCCGAGCCGCCGCAGCTTCACCGAACGCATGCGCACGCCCAGGCTGAGCAGCATCAGTGGCACCGTCGCCCCACCCAGGAGCTCGAGGCCCTTCATCACAGGCTCGGGCGGGGTCAGCCCGCTGAGCGCCGAGGCGACACCGAGCACGGCGGCGTGGAGCAGCGGCATCTTGAGCGCCTCGCCGGGGTGCGGTGAGCCGGACACGATCATCAGGCCGAGGCTGTAGTGCACGGCGGTGACCGCGCTGAACACGATCACGCCCGCGGTCAGGCCCTCCGGGCCGAAGGCAAAGAGCGCGAGCGGCAGCCCGAGGTTGCCGGTGTTGGGAAACATTGCCGCCAGGTAGGGACCCCGCCCCCTGACCTTGAGCGTCCGGAACGCGAGCAACGCCACCGCCCCGCAGGCCAGGATCTGGGCGACCGCTCCGCCGCCCACCGCCAGCATGCTCACCGCGTCGAGCGGCCGCGAGGCCAGGCTGTGGAAGACCAGCGCGGGGGCGGCGAGGTAGATCACGACATCGGTGATGGTGCCGAGATCAAGCCGCCGGAAACCGGCGGCGAGCCAGCCCACGGCGGCCACGCCGAACACCGGTGCGACGACATGGAGGAGCTGGCTCAGCATCGCGGCCCGGTCCCTCCCGGCACGCCCAGCACGAGCAGATCGCCCGGGCGGCCCGCCGATCGCCAGTATGGCACGGTGGCAGCGGCCCGGGTCGGACCGCGATCCCACCGGGATGCGCTATCCTCTCGGCCCGGCGCGCCTCGGCGCGGGAGGCAAGTGCATGGTCGTCAACTCGAAGAGGTCTCGCAGAACCCCGATCGTTCTCCTGTCGGTGGCGGTGGCGGCGCTGGTCGCCGTCGGCCTGTGGCTCGCGCTGCGGGTCGGCCCGGCGCCGGCGATCACCCTCGAGACCGAGTGGCCGGCCGTCGGCAAATCGAACCTGGTGACTGCCAGCTTCAGCGCGCCCGGCCGCGGCCTCGGGGTGATCCGCCTCGAGCTGGCCCAGGGCGGCCGAACCGAGGTTCTCGAGGAGCAGCGCTTCGAGCGCGGGCTCGGCCTGCCGCTGCTCGGCGGCGGCACCGCCGAGGCAGTGATCGAGGCGACTGTCGGCACCGAGGCCTTCCCCTGGCTGGCCGAGGGCGAGGTGGTGCTGCGGGCGGTGGCGGAGCGGGCGGCCGGGATCATGCGGAGCCCGGATCCGGTCGTGGTCGAGCAGACGCTTGCCGTGCGGCGGCGGCCGCCGCGGCTCGAGCTCATCTCGTCGCAGCACTACGCCCGCCAGGGCGGCAGCGGCGCGGTCGTCTACCGGGTGGGCGAGACTGCGGCCCGCTCCGGGGTCCGCGCCGGCGACGTCGAGTCGGCCGGCTCGCCGCTGCCCGGCGGCGCCGTTGGCGACCGCTTCGTGCTCTACGCGCTGCCCTGGAACGTCGGCGACTCGTCGCAGATCCGCCTGTTCGCCGAGGACGACGCCGGCAACCGCGCCGAGCAGCCCTTCCTCGACCTCTTCAAGCCGATGCCGCCGCGCGCCGACACCATCGAGGTGACCGATGCCTTCCTCGAGCGGGTCGTGCCGGCCATCACCAGCCAGACGCCGGGCTTCGACGCCTCCGGCTCGCTGCTCGACCAGTACCTGCGGATCAACGGCGAGCTGCGGCGCGCCGAGCTCAACGAGGTCGCGGCGTTCTCGAGCGCGAGCGAGCCCGCCTTCCTGTGGTCCGGGCCGTTCCTGCAGATGCCCAACACCGCGCTTGAGGCCAACTTCGCGCAGACCCGCACCTACGTCTACAACGGCCGCCAGGTCGACCGGCAGACCCACCTCGGGCTCGACCTCGCGTCGACCGCGCGGGCGCCGGTGCCGGCGCCCAACTCGGGCAAGGTCGTCTACGCGGGCTGGATGAGCCTCTACGGCAACGCCGTGGTGATCGACCACGGCTACGGCCTGCTGTCGCTGTGTGGCCACCTGTCGTCGGTCAGCGCGGCGGCCGGCGACCGCGTCGCCAAGGGTGATGTCATCGGCGCGAGCGGCTCGACCGGCCTCGCCGGCGGCGACCACCTCCACCTCGAGGTCTTCTTGCACGGCCAGTCGGTGGACCCGCTCGAGTGGCTCGACGCCAAGTGGATCGCCGACAACCTCGCGACCAAGCTCAAGGTGCCGCTGGGCTGAGCGGCGCCTCAGCGGTTGAGCAACGTGAGCCGTGGTGGCCGATGCCTCACGGCACGGTCACGGACCAGGCCGCGGTGTCGCCGGACTCGAAGCCGTCGGCGAACAGCGAGCCCGCGGGCACGAACAGCACCGCGATGCCGCGCGACAGGCAGCTCATCCACAGCTCGTAGCCGCCCGGCACGTTGCGGACCTCGAGCGCCGCGATCTGCGCGTGCGGCAGGCCGCCCCACTGCGGCTCTCCCCCGCGCGGGGCAGGGTAGATCCCCGCGTTGGTGCCGTCGAACCAGACCAGTCCGTGCGGCCCCGTGCCGTAGGGGTCGAAGACGTTGTACCAGAGCAGGCCGTCGGGCGTGACGGCGAGCGGGCTGGCGTTCATCGCCGAGATGCCGCCGAGCGAGGTGACGTAGTCGTAGGTCCCGCTTTCGGCGTCGAGGCGGAAGATGCCCTGAGTGGATCCGAGCCAGGCGATGCCGTCCGGCGCCGCGGCGACGGTGGTGAAGATGTCGCTCTGCGGGTTGAGCTCCGGGAACTGGGTGTAGTCGCGCGAGTACCGGTAGTCGCCGTCGGTGCGGATCACTTCCGCATAGGTGCTCGCCCAGATCGTCCCCGGACGGGTGGGGTCGCGCTGGAGGTTCACGCCCCAGGAGCCGTTGTTCGGGACCAGGAGCCAGTTTGTCCCGTCGAAGTAGCGCAGGTCGAAGTATGGGCCGAGGGACCACAGCCGGCCCAGCGAGTCCTCCACCAGCCCGACGGTCTCGCTGGTGCCGCCGAGGTCCGTCCAGGTCGCGCCGTCCCACTCGTGGACGCCGTTGTAGGTGGGGTTGGCGACCGCGTGGCCGTTCGAGAGCCGGACGCCGACCTCCTGGCAGTTGTCGGTCGGGAACGGCCAGGGCTCGCCGAGGCCGTACTGGTCGTTGTTGAAGCCGGTCCAGCGCACGCCGTCGAACATGGTCATGCCGCCGACGCCGGGGCCGGCGTTGGCGCACGCGAACACACGGCCGGTCGCCGGGTCGAGCGCGAGGTCGCTGTTGAAGCTGTCGTACTGGCTGCTGTTGCTGACGCGGTAGCGCTGCCAGAGGCCGGTCGCCACGTCGCGCTTCGCTGCGCCGCCGCCGCCGCTCGCCCAGACGTTGCCGAGGCTGTCGACAGCGACGCTGGAGGTGGAGGTGAAGCTGCCCCAGATGCCGAGGTCGTCCCAGCCGGCGCCGGCGAAGCCCCAAATCCGACTGTTGCCGTCGGCGAGCAGTGCCTGGCCGTCGCCATACGCGGTGAAGGCCCAGATCGGCGGGTTGATCGCCGGCAGCGTCGGCTGCGGCGGCACGACCCAGGTCCCGGACGGTGTGCGGTAGTCGAGCGAGAAGACCGGGTCGCTGCCCGAGAAGTGGGAGAACCGCCGCGCCCAGAGGTTCCCGGAGTCGTCGACGCAGTCCTTGCCCGGCAGCTCGAGCAGCGAGCCCGGCGTGTAGCTGAACTCGTGGAAGGTCCAGAGCTGGCTGTCGCTGTCGAAGGACACGATCGCGGCGCTGTTGTCGCTGTCGGCCCACACGATGTAGCCGCCGCCCGGCTTGGGCTGGATCGACACGTGCGCAACGTTCCAGACCAGCTGCGGCCAGCCGTTTCCTCCCTGCGGCACCGAGCCGCCCGTCCAGTAGTGCCAGTCGGAGGTGCCCTGGGTGTGCCGGATGACGCCGCCCTGGGAGCCGCCGAAGCCGATCAGGGCGAACCAGATCGTGCCGTCGGGCGCGATGTCGAGGTCGCGGGCGCCGCCGTTGGCCAGCGCCGGGCTCGCCGAGGCGAAGTTGACCAGGGATGGACCGCCGACCGCCGGGTCCATCGTGAGCGCGCTCCGCCAGGTTGCCATCCAGAGGGTGCCACTGGCGTCGGCGACGATGTCGCTCACGCGCGTGGTGCCGGTGATGTCGGGATGTCCGATGACCGGGTAGTCGATGTTCGAGACGTTGATCCAGCGGTTCTGAGCCTGCACGAGCTTGGCGACGCCGCCCTCCTCGAAGCCGGGATCGTAGCCGCCGATCCACGGGTCATCGTCAGGCCCGACGTAGATCGCATCGTTGTAGTCGCCCTGGATGCCGGTGTTGCCGGGCCGGTAGTAGCGCCAGGTCGATCCCGGAATCTGGGCGGCGCACACGCCGGTCGAGAGCACTGCGAGGACGAGGGCGCTTGACACACGGCGCACGGCGCCGAGCTCAAAGGTCAGCAGTTGTTTCATGGCGGTGAGAACGCGCGCGGGGGTCGTGGGCATTCCTCGGTGCTCCCTTTGGCAGGTGGGGGCCGTCGGCCCGCCTCGTTGGCACAGTGCATCCAGCCGGGCGGTCGAGACATACCTCCGCCCGGCGCAGCCGCGTTTCCCAAGAGTCTTGGTGCTTCACGTTGCATCGGCGGCACAGACTCCCTGTGGTCTCTTGCACCACTGTGGGCGCCGCGTTCGATCGTGGTGCGGCGTCGTCACCCCAAGTTGCGCGGCTGCCGGTCCCGCGCCGGCTTTCGTGTGGGCGGTGCCGCTGGAGTCCCACTCCGGAGGCGATGCGACGGATGGTCAAAGGGGAACTAAACTACGGTCAATGGGACGCGGAGACAACCACGCTGGGCGTAAGGACGACAGCATTCGATCGGAAGGGAGGCTGACATGTTCGTGACGCGAGTCCACCGTCGTGGGGAAACCCAGGTTCTGTGCGCCGTGGCCCTGCTCCTGCTGGCGACCACGGCGGCGGCGCAGACGCCAAAGCCCCAGGCCAAGACGGTCGTGCGGCCATCTCAGGCGCAGGTTGTGAGGCCGGTCTTTCCGCAGCTCGACGTGGGCGCCGCGAAGCTGCCGCCGGCGTGGTCCGCCCCATCGTTGCGTCGCATCATCGACGTCCTGCTCACCGATGCCGACAGCAGGGGAATGTACACCCGCTCGGGTGGCGTCCCGCGGACGACCGATGTGGCGGCCGGCTCGTATGCCGAGCTGCGGCCCATTCAGATCGGAGCTGCCAGAGGTGGACGCCTCGACGGTAGCATCCACACGCTCTTGATCGGATCGTATGGTCGCCATGCTCAGACGGAGAGCAACATCGCGTACATCCCGATCAGAGGAGTTTCGTATCAAGGTAATGCTGAGGGTCAGCCGGGGACGTTCTATTTCATTCCCGAAAGCGCGGGATGGTACTTGTTTACGCTCCATCTCTACAATCCATCTCCCACCTATACGCTGCGCAGCCAGCTCGACCTGAAAACTGGCGCCTCGCTGACGACGGTCCTCAACCGCTCCGACACCGTTGCTGAAGAGGCTGAGTATGTGCTGCCCGCGCTGCTCGAGATCTCGGCGCCCGGGCTCCATTACATTCTATGGTTGACCGAGGTCCAAGGCACGGCAAACCCAGGGCTCGTGTTCCGGGCCGCCACGGTGGACAAGATCGGATGATGCCTGGCATCAGCTCGGTCCTCGCGAGTGTGGAGGTCGGCCCAGAGGAATCGGGCGCGCACGACTTTGTTGAAGCCCGGGCACGCTCGAACGCGCGCAATGCCCGGGTGGGCGGAAGGGAGGCATCAAGATGCTCTGCAGGGTGGTAGGTTCGCTCCTGCTCGCCGTAGGCGTTGGACTTCCGTGGGCAGCAGGCCAGGCTGTGAAGCCCGTGGTCGTGCAACGCCCGCTGCTCGCCCTCCAGCCGGGCGTCCTCTCGCTGGTCGAGGTCCCGGCTTTGGAACAGCCGCCTGAGTCGCCGGCAATGGGCGGGCACGCGGCACCGAAGTCCCCGGGCAAGGCCGTGGCAGGGACAGCCTCCGCGGTCGCGCCCCTTACCGGCAAACAATCCCTGGAGGCGGTGCGGGCGGCGCCCGGTGGCGAGGCCGTTCTGGCGCAGATCGCCACCGCCAAGGGCCTCGGCGTCGCCGATCTCATCGCCCGGGCGCCGGGCGCATCCGTGCCGCGGCCGTCGCCGATGGCACCGACTGACTGGGACGCCGGAGTTGTTCTCAGCCCTCATGCGATGCGGACGAGCGAAAACCAATCCGGCTATGCATACATCAATTTGTATGACGCCGTTCTCGACGGTTGGCGCACGCCGAGTCTCTGGCCCAGCAACGACGTGTTCGTCTTCTACCCCGGCTGCGTGGACCCGGACTATCACACAACCTCATCCGGAAGGGAAATCGCCGCGTGCTGGCGTGTGATCGCTAACCTCCACATCACCGATCGACCGCCGGGCACGCGCGACGCATACCTCGTCGAGTTCGCGCTGCGGGACGCGGATCATCCCGACTGGGGCTGGCAACCCCACGTCATCAGCGGCGGCGTGGACGTGCCGCTCGCCCGGGTCGGCGACACGCCCAGGTACGTCGGTGTGGTCAGTGTGCCCCCGGGATACTGCGATATCAGTTTGTACTTCGAAGGCGGCCCGTTGTGGAACGTCGGCAGGTCGGGGTCACCTGGGGTGGCCGCCTTCTACTACGTCAAGATCCAGCGCATCGCCGGCTGAGCCCACCCTTCAGCTCGTCGGTCAGGTCACGAACCGCGGGCTGAGCGCGTGCGTGATCTCCAAACGGTGATGGCATGCCTGCTACCCTATGGCCGCTCGATCCGGGAGAATTGAGTTGTGAAACCTGAGGACCGGCATCTAGGGCAGCAGGG
>PQAJ01000308.1 GCA_003105185.1 Holophagae bacterium | reverse complement strand
GCCCTCGATCGACCCGCCCGCCGGGTCCGCCGCCTCGGGAGCGCTCCGGCGCGATTTCGCCGCCCCGCCCTCGAAGACGATGCTGCCCCCCTCCGTACGCGCCAGGTCCAGGCTCTCGGCCAGGAAGTCCAGCCGGCGGTTCCAGAAGTCGAGCACGTTGGGGCGCTGGGTGATGACATGCCCCTCCCCCTCGTAGAGCCGGTACTCGACGGCCTTGCCGAGCCTGTTCAGGGCCGCGAAGATCGCGTCCGAGGCGTCCAGCCGAGCGTCGTTCTGGCCCTGCCCGATCAGCAGCGGCGTCTCGACGCGGTCGAACAGGAACAGGGGGGAGTTGCGGAAGTAGCGGTCGCGCTGCTCCCAGATCGTGCCGAGCATGTTCCCCTGCCCCTTCTCGTAGTAGCCGATCGAGCCCTCCGACGCCAGGTAGTCCGCGAAGAGGTCCGGGTGGAGAACCGCGGCGGTGATGATCGCCGCTTTGAAGCGGTCGGTCTGGGTGATGAGGGCGAGCGTGCAGTAGGAGCCGTAGCTCTGGCCCATCACGGCCAGCCGGTCCGGATCAGCGTAGCCCTGCTCGATGGCCGCGTTGACGCCGGGCAACACGGTGCCCATCAGGTCCTCCATGGGGCGTCCCTCGCGGATCGGCGCGTCCGGCGCCAGCACCGCATAGCCGCGGGTGGCCAGGACGTGGCAGTTGAAGGTCGGCAGGCTCCAGAACCCGAAACGATTCAGGTAGCGGGAGCCGTAGTCGCCGCCGTACACGAAGACCACGAGCGGCAGCCGCCGCCCCGGCTCGTACCCCGGCGGGAGGAGCAGCGTGCCCTTCAACGGTTGGCCGGTGAGGCCGCGCCACTCGATCAGCCGGGCCTCGCCGAGCTCGTAGCTCTCCATGCCGGGGTTGAGGTGGGTGACCTGGCGCACCGTGCCGTCGCCGGCGTCGATGACCCAGAGATCCTGCGGGTGCTGCTGGTCGGTCGCCACCACCACGATCTCGCCCGTCTCGACGTTGCCATCCACGTTGAAGATTGCCGAGTAGCCCTTGCTCTCCTGGACGATCGGGCGCGTCGCGCCGGTCGCGAGGTCGATCGCGAAGACGCCGGTCCTGCCGCCATCCTGGAGGGCGGCGAAGTCGCCCACAGCGCCCGGGTCGGTGGCTGTGAGCCGGGCGATCACCCAGGCGGTGCGACCGCCGGGCGACAGCAGGGTGCCCCGGCCGAAGGGCTGCACCAGGCAGACGATCTTCCAGCCCGGAATCGTGCCGACCGCCGTGCCGGCACCGGTGGCGGCGTCGACCCGCCACAGCTCCCCGTCGCCGACCGCATAGAAGCTCGTGCCGTCGGCGTCTGAGACCGGCGCGTACTCTCCCTCACCGGGGTCGAAGCTCGACACCCCCTCGGCTTTGAGGGTGCGCGCGGCGCCTCCGTCCACCGGCACGACCACGATGGGCCCGGACGGGCCGCCTCCCACGATGCCGCTCGGGATATAGGCGATGCTCCGGCCGTCGGGCATCCAGGTCCACTCGATCCCGTAGCCGAGGGTGATCTCCCCAGCGATCGTCTTCCGGGCGCCGCTTTTGAGGTCGATCACGTCGATGTCGAAGATCGGCTGCTGGGTGTTCGCCCGCCAGCCCTTCAGCACGGCGCAGGCGACCCTCTTCTCGTCCGGGGAGAACGCATAGAACCGCATCGGCTCCCGCTGGAGCAGCCGTCTCACCTCCTTCGTCTCCAGGTCGAGGATGGCGAGGTCGGCCAATCCCCAGGAGACGTCGCCGATGGTCTCCCCCGCCGCTGCGGCAGGCGCGCCCTGCTCGCCGGCCGGCTCCGATTTCTGGACGATGACCGAGGGCTGGCCGGGCTCGACGTCCGGGAACTTCCGGCCCTCCTCCAGGCTGGTTGCGAGCGCGTTGACCTCGGCGAGCGACATCCCCTCCGGCACGAGCTTGCACAGCACCCTGCGGCTGTCGGCGCTGAAGCGAACGATCTCGAATCCGAAGAACGGGCGGACGATGACGCCCGGGAAGCGCTCCGCCGTCCGCGTCGCCATCGACCAGATCCACAGCCCGGCCTCGCCCCCCTCGTCGGAGTAGAACGCGACGCGGCTGCCGTCGGGCGACCACACCGCCGCCCAGCTCGAGCTCGAGGGCGATCCGAGGGTGATGTCCTCGCCGGTCCTGGTGTCGGTGATGGTCGCCTCCATGCGCGAGTCCCCTTCGGCGAACGGGAACCCGGTGGCCGAGTACTGATGCGTGGCGCGCGGGACCGTGTCCCCGGTTTCGACCGTGTGGGCGACCCACCGGCCGTCCGGCGAGAGCGCGATCGGCGAGCGCCCGTTGTGGCCCCGCATGTCGGCCGCGACCTCGAGCGGCAGCGGCTCGCGCAGCGGGACCTCGGCCGCCGCCAGCGCCGCCACGCCAACGATCGCAGCGGTGATCATCAGAGACCTCGACATCGATCGCCGCATCATCTCTCCCTCCTCTCGACCTCGTTCGCGCCAATCGCTGGATCGCCCGTGGGCTCGGGGCGCAGCCAGCGCTCGAACCACGCAAGATTGCGCTCGAAGCTGTCAAGCAGCAGCAGGGGCTCGTCGATGCCGTGCCCGGTGCGCGGGTAGACCACGAGCACCGAGGGCACCTGGAAGTGCTGCAGGATTCCGAAGAACGGTGCGCCGGCATCGCGCGCCGCACTGGCCTCGCCGTACTCGAGGAGGACCGGCGTGCGGATGCGATCCGCCTGGTAGGTGGGCGACTGCTCCATGAGCTCCTGCAGCGCCCCGGGCTCCCAGGGCAGCCGGAAGCCGGTCTGGTCGCGCCGGAGCTGGACGTACTCCGGGTTCCCGGCCGCCGCGAACTGGGCGTCAACCCAGTCGAAGTAGCCCTCGCCGATCGAGGCGGCGCGGAAGCGATCGGTCCGGGTGATGGCGTAGCCCGTAAGGCAGGCCCCGTAGCTGAACCCGGCGAGCCCCAGCCGCTGCGGGTCGGAGATGCCGCGCTCCACCAGCAAGTCGACGCCGGCCATCACGTCGGCGTATGGGCCGGGAAGGAAGTCGGCGTGCTCCGGCATCGCCTGCCGGAGAGCGCGCCCCCATCCGCCGCGGCCGCGGCTGTTGGGGACGAACACCGCAAAGCCGCGCGAGGCGAAGGTGAGGAACGGGTAGAGCGACTCGTCGAACTGGAAGCCGGTCCGCACCATCGACGGCCCGCCCGGGAGGTACACCAGCGTCGGCAGCGGGGGGGCGCCGGGTCGCCGGCCCGGCGGCAGCAGCAGGTGGCCATGGATCTCGGTGCCGTCGGCGCTCCGCCACGACAGCGTCTCCATCGCCGGGAGCCCCTCTCGCGGCCACTCGGGGTTGACCGCAGTCAACGGCCGGGCGTCGAAGCGGCCGAGCGGAGAGGCCACGACGTCGGCCGGCGTTGCGGGCCGGCCCGCGGTCATCGCCGCCAGGTCGTGCTCGGGCAGCACGCTGAAGTGCTCGTAGTAGTCGCCGCCGTCCGGGGTGACCTGGCGGACCTGGCCCTCCCGGCTCGCGTGGAACAGGTGGCGGCCCCCCCGGCGGAAGGCGTCGAAGTAGACCCCTTCGCTGCGGGCGTCCCAGGTCAGATCGCCGGGCGCGCTGCCCCGCTCCCGCTCCGCGTCGGCGTCCGGGTAGGAGACCGGGCCGCCGGCTGCCGGCACGACGGCGACGCAGGAGCCGTAGTTCCAGTCCTTGACGCCGCGCTGGGAGACGAACGCGATCCAGCGGCCGTCCGGCGACCAGGCCGGCCTCATGTCCCAGCCGGGCTGCGCCACCAGGATGCTGTGAGTGCCGGTCGCCGCGTCCACCACGTAGAGATCGTTGTCCAGTCCGGTGGCCTGGAAGGGGTTGAGGATCCGGCCGTCGGTCACCGGGAGGGCGGAGACGACCAGCTGCCGGCCGTCGGGGGACCACGCGATGTCGCTGACCGAGAGGGTGTCAGGGGTCAGGCGGGCGAGCGTCCCGTCGGCGACGGCGAGGACCCACAGCTGGCCGGTCGCCGTGCCGTGGTCGTTCGGCCAGAAGGGGCTGGCGACATACCCCTTGACGGCATCTCCGCCGGGATCGTTCGCCGGGTCGACCGGCGGCACGACGAGCGCGACGAAGGCCAGCCGGGAGCCGTCCGGCGACCAGCGCAGCAGGTTGCCCGGCACGCCCCGGGGGTCCTCCTCCCGCCAGCCCTCCATGGCGGTGAGGGGCCGCTCGGCTCCGCTCGCGACCTCCACCTCCCACAGCCGGGTGGCGCCGTCACGGGTCGAGAAGTAGACGAGCGACCGACCGTCCGGCCTCCAGACGGCATGCAGGCTGCGGTAGGCCGACGTGCCCGCCGGTCCGTCGAGGAGCTTGCGGGGCGCCGCGCCGGGATCCGTGCCCACCAGCCACAGCTCGGTGTCGTAGCGGTTGTGCTCCCAATCCGTTCTGCGCAGCTCGTAGACGACCGCACCGCCGTCGGGTGAGAGGAGGACGTCCTGGATCGCGTTGGCCGACAGGATCGCGCGCGGAGAGATCTCGGAGGCGGCCGCCGTTCGCGAGCTCCCCGATGCCGCGAGCGAAATCGTCACGATCGCCAGCGTTCGTGTGACACGGTAGTGCATGGTTCTCCTCCCAACCAGCCAAGGTGCCGGGTTCATACACTCGGTGTTTGTCGATGTCCATCGCCGGTCACCGCCCGGGAGGGAATCGCCGCGGCGAGGGCTGTGTCGAGCCCGTCCATCCGGCGGCCGGAGGCGCCAGGCAGAGCGAGCCGAGCCATCCCAGGACGACGATCAAACCGGAGACTCGCCTCATCGGCAACCTCTCGCGCTTGACAGCGACCCTCAGCTGGTTCATGGTGTCTGAAATATGTTTTCGCGTCAACAGCTATATGAAAATTCGTTTCATCGTTGTACTCGGGAGGCCGGCATGAAACCAGCAGTCGCAGTGGTCCATGGCGTCGAATCAGGATGCTTCGCCGACCGATCATCC
This sequence comes from Holophagae bacterium, assembly GCA_003105185.1. GTDB lineage: Bacteria > Acidobacteriota > Thermoanaerobaculia > Thermoanaerobaculales > Sulfomarinibacteraceae > FEB-10. The sequence continues at coordinate 2,664 of PQAJ01000308.1, read as the reverse complement.
CGTTTCGGACCGGCCGGCCCGCCCCCTCTCCGCGGGGCGACTCGCGCGGGCGCCTGCCGGTCGCGCCGCCTCGTGTCCCGGCTCGCCGCGAGCGCGATCCTGATCGCCTCGGCCGCCGCCGCCGCCGACACCACCACCTCCGAGATGCGCCCCTTCCGGGTCGATGACCTGTTCGAACTCGAGGACGTGGGCCGGTACTTCGGGGGACCCTACGACTTCTCGGCCGACGGGCTGAAGCTCGCCATGACCCGCGTGCGTCCCAAGAAGCAGCTGGCGAACCACAAGTGGGAGTACCTCTGGGGCAACGCCGGAGGTGACGTCTGGGTGCAGCCCTCGCCGGACGCAGAGCTCGCCAACCTCACCGACGGGGCTTCGGACGGCTCCGGCTGGTGGTCGCCCCAGTTCTCTCCCGACGCCACGAGGATCGCCATGCTGTCCACCCGCGGCAGCAGCGTTCGCCTCTGGCTCTGGGACTCGGCCACGGGCGAGCTGCGCCCCCTCACCGAGCGGGCCGTCGATCTCGGCGCCGACGTCCACGAGCGGCCCTTCGTGTGGGTCGACGACGGGCATCTCCTCTGCCCCGTCCTGCCCGAGGGGGAGCAGCCGCTGGGGATGAGGATCGAGCTGCAGACCCCCGCGATCGCGACGGCCGAGTGGCCGAAGGCGGCGAAGGGGACGGAGCCGACCGCGAGCGTCCTGGACAGCGGGGTGCCGCCGTCCCTCGACCGCCGCCCCCAGGGCGAGCTCCTCCTCATCGACGTCGCCACCGGCGAGGCGACGACCATCCTCGAGGGGAACACCCGCTGGCTCCAGGTGTCGCCGGACCGCGAGGCCGTCGCCTTCACCCGGCAGGTCTCGATCTACACGCCAAAGCCCGACGAGTCGCTCGGGTTCGACGCCTCGATGTACGCGGGCACGGCGCGGGTTGCCCTGGTGCGAACCGACGGCGGGCCGATCGCGATCGAGGGCGGGCTCCCCGGCGACGCGCTCGAGGACTCCCTGCGCTGGTCGGCGGACGGCGGCGAGCTGGCCTACCTCGCCCGTGAAGGCGGGCGCGAGCATCCGCCCGTGCTCTACCGCGTGGACCTTGCGCTCCGGAGGGTGGCAGCCCAGCCCCTCGGCGGCATCGATGCCGCGCCCATCATCCGCGAGTCCTCCCAGCTCGAGTGGACGGCCGCCGGCGACCTGATGGTGCGCGGCGCCGAGCGCATGCCCGGGCAGACGATCGATGTCGCCACCCGCCGTGACTGGTGGCTGGTGAGCGGGACCGGCGCGCCCCGCCTCCTGACCGCCGAGCTCGAAAGCCCGCCCACCCAGCTCTGGCCGCAGGAGGGGCGGCGCGCCTTCGTCGGGCTGGCAGGCGGAGACATCTGGCGCCTCGATCCTGGCGCCGGGACGCTCGAGAACCTGACGAGCGAGCTCGAGCCGGAGGTCGACCACATCTCCTGGCCGGCGATGACCAACCAGGGGGACGACGAGTACCGGCGGCCGGGCAGGACGTACAGGCAGGTGCTCTTCGCGGCGGGCCGCGACGCAGAGCTCGCCCCGTACGCCCTCGATCTGCACACCGGCGAGATCACCCCCATCCCGAAGGCCGCGCCCGGAGCCCGTCTCGTCGCCTACGAGCCGGTCACGCGAACGGCGGTGCTCCATGCCGCCGATCGCTCCGGCATGACCGTATGGCGAACGACGCCGGGGTCTCAGGAGGCCACGGTGCTGGTGGCCGCGAATCGGTTCCTGTCGCAGGTCGCCGAGGCCGCCTTCCGGCCGCTCGAGTACACCAGCCTGAACGGGGAGAAGCTCGCCGGGTGGACGCTGCTGCCGCCCGACTACGAGTCCGGCCGGCGCTACCCCGTGATCACCTGGGTGTACGCGGGTGCGGTCTACGGCAAGCGCCCCCCCGAGTTCATGGGCATCAACAGCAGCTCCGCTCTGAACCTGCAGGTTGCGGCCGCGCACGGCTACGTCGTGCTGCTCCCCAGCATGCCATTGGCCAGGGAAGGCCTCGCCGAGGAGCCCATGCTCCGCCTGACCGAAGGGGTGCTGCCCGCGGTGGACCGGCTGGTCGAGCTGGGAATCGCCGATCCCGACCGGCTCTTCGTCATGGGGCAGAGCTTCGGCGGCTTCTCGACCTACGGCCTCGTCACCCAGACGCGCCGCTTCCGGGCGGCCGTGGCCCTGGCCGGCCTGTCCGACCTGATCAGCATGTACGGCCAGCTCGACGCGCGCGAGCGCTACACCTCCTACCCGCACGAGCACTTCTTCCAGCAGGCGATCATGGAGTCGGCGCAGGTCGGCATGGGCAGCCCGCCCTGGCGGGATCTGGGCCGGTACCTGCGCAACAGCCCGATCTTCTACGTCGAGCGGGTGCAGACCCCGCTGCTGATCATCCAGGGGGACCTCGACTACGTGCCCATCCAGCAGGGCGAGGAGTTCTTCACGTCCCTGTACCGCCAGGGCAAGCGCGCCCGCTTCGTCCGCTACTGGGGCGAAGGCCACGTGCTCGAGAGCCCGGCCAACATCCGCGACATGTGGGACCAGATCTTCCGCTGGTTCGACGAGATCTCATCCGGGGCTCCCGTCGAGGAGCGGGGATCCACGACGGAGCACTGAGAACCCCCGCACCCGGCGCCGGGATTGCAGCCCGCGGTGAAAAAGGTGCCA
>PQAJ01000307.1 GCA_003105185.1 Holophagae bacterium | reverse complement strand
CCGCAGCGAGCCGGCGTCGATCACGTTGTCATCGAAGCCGCCGAAGGGACCGAGGTAGCCCTGGAGGATGGCGCTGGCGTCCTCGGCGGTGATCGCGGGCCGGACGTCGAGCGTCGAGGTGCCGACCCGCTCGGTGGCGATCTGGATCAGGTTGCCGCTGTTGATGCGGACGTAGACCGAGGCGTGGTCGACCGGCATGCCGCCGACCGTCCAGTCGAAGCGCAGGAAGTAGAGGTGACCGCCGAATGGGCCCGATCCCTCGGGGTTGAGCACGAGGTCGGCCGAGCGCAGCCCGAGGGCCTGCGAGTTGGCGTCGATGAAGTCGCGGGCGAGCGCCTCGACCGTGGCGACCGGCAGGCAGTCGTAGCTCGAGCAGCCGGGCGCGAAGTCCTCCCAGGCGAGGCTGTTGGCGGGGCCTGGGATGAAGGGGATGGCGCCGCCGTCGAGCAGGCTGGTCACCCCGCGGCGCAGGTCGACGGTGAACCGCCAGGCGTCGCCGTTCTCGGCCCGGAAGTCCTCCATCGCCTGCGCACCAGGCAGGGGGCCGTTGAAGCTGGTGGCGTCGACGTTGACCTCCACCACCCGCAGGCTGGGGTCGATGGTGACCAGCAGGTCGAGCTGGTCGCGCACTTCCTTGGGCGCCAGCGCGAGCGCCGGGCCCGCCGCCATCAGGGCGACGGTGACGAGGGTCCATACCGTGGCAAGAGTCTTCCTGGCTGTGGGGTTCATTGCTCACTCCTTGAACTGGGTGACAGAGACCTGACCAATGTTCAGTCTATGACGAGGGGCACACCGACGAATGTGTCAAAGCTCATCGTTCGGGAGCGGCCGCCCCCGAAGGGCGGAGTCTACGCTGCTGGGCTGCCGAGCGCAAGCTATATTCCGGCGGCGCCGGTAGACTGGCGGGGATGAGCCGGCGAGTCKCGCTCTGGCTGGCCCTGGCGGCGGCGGTTGCGCCGGCCTCCGCGCCGGCGGCGGAGGGGACGCACGCCGCGGCGGCGCCTCCGAGCCTGCTGCTGATCACCCTCGACACTACTCGCGCCGACGCGATCGGGGCGTACGGGGGTGCCGCGGCCGCCGCGACGCCGGAGCTCGACGCCCTGGCTGCAGCCGGCATCCGCTACGTGCGCGCCATCGCCGCGTCGCCGCTCACCCTGCCGTCGCACGCAACCCTCCTGACCGGGCTCGATCCGGTCGAGCACGGTGTGCGCGGCAACGGCACAGCGGCGCTTTCGGATCGCATCCCGACCCTCGCCGAGGCGCTSWMGGRSCGCGGCTACTCGACAGCTGCCTTCGTCGSCTCSCGCGTGCTCGACCGCCGCTTCGGGCTCGACCAGGGCTTCGCGACCTACGACGACGCGATGCTCGCCGAGCGGATCGGCGAGTACGGCTACCCGGAGCGCCCGGCCGATGCGGTCACCGATGCCGCCACCGCCTGGGTGGGTGAACGGGCGCCGGGAGAGCCCTTTTTCCTGTGGGTGCACTACTACGACCCGCATGCCCCCTACGAACCACCGCCGGAGCTCGCAGGTGAGAGCGAGCGCTCGCGCTACCTGGGCGAGGTGGCCTTCGTGGACCGCCAGGTCGGCCGCCTGCTGGCCGCGGCCCGGGCTCAGTCGCCGGCGCTGCTGGTGGCCGCCGTCGGCGACCACGGCGAGGCCCTCGGCGAGCACGGCGAGCGGGGCCACGGGATCTTCCTCTACCGCGCCACGATCGAGGTGCCGATGATCCTGGCGGGTCCGGGGGTGCCGCGGGGACGAGTGATCGACGAGCCGGTGGCGATTCGCCGGCTGGCCGCGACGCTGCTCGCCCTGCTCGGTCAGGGCGGCGGCCTGCCCGGGCCACCCTTGCCGGGCGCGGCGGCCGAGGCACCCCAGGCGCCGCAGCCGATCTTCAGCGAGGCGACCATGCCAGCCGAGGTCTACGGCTGGGCGCCGCTGGCCGCGGTCACCGACGGGCACTGGCGGTTCATCGTGGCGCCACGGCCGGAGCTCTACGACCTTGTGGTCGATCCGGGCGAGCTCACGAACCGGGCCGCCGACCAGCCCGACCAGACGGCGCGGCTGCGCTCCGCACTGGAGGGCCTGGCGTCACGGCAGCCGGTCGCCACCGCGTCGCCGCCACAGCTCGACGCCGAGACTCGCGCTGCCCTGCTCGCCCTCGGCTACCTCGAGGCGGTGCCGGGATCGTCGGCTGATGCCATCGACCCCAAGGATGGCGTCGCCCTGCTGGCAGACTTCGAGCGGGCCAAGGGGCTGCTGGCCGACGGCAACGCCGCCGACGCCCGCGCCATCCTGGAGGGGCTGGTCGCCCGGAACCCCTCGAATGTCCCATTCCTGTCGCGGCTCGCTGAGGCTCAGCTGGCGGCCGGCGACGGCGAGACCGCGCTCGCGACCTGGCACCGCGCCCTGGAGCTGCGGCCGCGGTCGGAGTTCCTCGAGCTCGCGCGGGCCGACGCGCTGCGCCGGCTGGGCCGGGACGACGAGGCTCGGCGTGCCTTCCGCCGTGCGCTGGAGATCGATCCCCGCAACGCCCCAGCGTGGCTCGGGCTCGCCGGGCTCGCGGGCAGCGCTCAGGAGGAGCTCGCCGTGCTGACCGAGGCGATCGCGGGCGGGACCGACAGCGTCGTGGTGCTGCTCGAGGCGGCGCGGCTCGAGGCGGCGGCCGGCCGCGCCGAGGCGGCGCGCGGCCGGCTCGAGAGCGCGGCGGCGCTGATGCCAGGCGCCGCCGTGGTATGGCTCGAGCTGGCGCGGCTCGATCAGGCCTCGGGACGATTCGACGATGCGCTGGCCGCCTGCCGGCGCGCCGCCGAGGCCGAGCCGGCCAACCCGGAGACCGCCCTGTGCACCGGCAGGGTCTACCTGGCCCGCGGCGAGCCGGCTCGCGCGCGGCCCCACCTGCTGCGCGCGGCAGTGCTCGGCCGCGGCACCGCGGTCGAGGTCGAGGCTCGGCAGTTGCTCGAGACGGTCGACGACTGAGCTCCGTTGTCTGAGAGTCGGAGGTTTCCGTGAGTCTTCGGTTGACGTCGCGGTGGCATGTCGTGGTGGCTGGCGTGGTGCTGAGCCTGCTCTCCTCTCCGGCCGGCGCGCAGTGGCAGATCGCCTCGGCCGACGGCAGCTCGACACTCAAGCTGGGCGTGCTGCTGCAGCCGCAGGCGGAGCTGATCGAGACCGCGAACGGCGAGGACCACTCGCAGAATCTCTTTCTGCGGCGGGCCCGCATTCTGCTCGGTGGCACCTACTCCGAGCGGTGGTCGTTCTTCCTCGACACCGACAGCCCCAACCTGGGCAAGGCCAAGCCCGACGGCAGCAAGACCTCCGACCTGTTCATCCAGGACGCGTTCGTGACCTACTCGGCAGGGGATGCGTTGAAGGTCGACGCCGGCATGATGCTGATGCCGCTGTCCCACAACCACGAGACCTCGGCCGGCATGCTGCTGCCGGTGGACTATGGCTCGTTCACCTTCATCGAGTCGGACCCCCTGACCGAGAAGGTGGGCCGCGACTACGGCGTCGAGGCCCGGGGCTACGTCCTCGGAAGACACCTGGAGTACCGGGCCGGCGTCTTCCAGGGATTCCGCGGYAGCGACCTCGCCGGGGGCAGCGGCGCCGGCACGGAGCCGTTCCGGCTCACCGCGCGCGCAGTCTGGTACCYGTTCGAGGCGGAGACCGGCTACTTCTACACCGGCACCAGCCTYGGGGCGAAGAAGATCCTCGCCATCGGCGCCACCTACGACGTTCAGAGCTCCTACTCGACGATGGCCGCCGACCTGTTCTACGACCAGCCGCTCGCGAGCGGTGCGGTGACCTTCCAGGCCGACTGGGCGCGGCTCGACGGCGGCGACTTTCTGACCTCGTTGCCCCGCCAGGACACCTGGCTGATCGAGGCGTCCTACTACTACAAGAAGCTGCGGCTGGGGCCGTTCGTRCAGCTCGCGTCGCGCAGCTTCGCGGTCGAGGACGCCTCCCATCCCGACGAGGAGCGRGTGCAGGCGGGCCTCGCCTGGTGGATCCGCGGCCACGTCATCAACCTCAAGGGSGCCTGGACCCGGATCACCGCCGACGGCTCCCCGGACCGCGATCAGGCGCAGCTGCAGCTGCAGGTGTTCTGGTACTGACGGCGCTGCCGTGCTGCGTGGGCGGCAGCTCAGAACGGCACGATTGGCTTCTGAAATCGGCGGAGATTCCGTATGCTCTGGTTCATGATTCCCGAGATGAGCTGGATCCGCGTGCGTCGAGCCGTGCTCGCGTGCGGTCTGGTGGCGGCGATGGCCTGCGTGGCGACCTGCTCCTCGACCGCGGCCGAGGTGCCCACCGCCGCCGTGTCGTCCGCGGGCCCGCCGGCGCTCGCCGGCTACCAGTGGCTCGACGTGGACGGGAAGCCGCTGCCGTTCCAGGACCACGCGGCGATCCTGGAGGCGCTGCGCTCGGCGAAGGTCGTCAGCCGGGAGAAGATCGGCCGCGGCGTCGCGGGCGCAGAGAAGCTCGTGCTCGAGAGCGAGGGCGCGCGCTTTCACGCGGCGTTCCGGAGTGTCGACATCTCCCAGCGGCCGCCGCCGACCGGCGGCGCGACGAAGCCGACGATGAAGTACCGGGACGCGGCGATCTTCGAGTGTGCGGCCTACGAGCTCAGCGAGCTGCTCGGCGTGGGCCGGGTGCCGCCCGCGGTGCCACGCCGCATCGGCGATCAGGACGGCTCGGTGCAGATCTGGATGGAGGGCACCGCGCCGGAGGTGGTGCTGGTGGAGCGGGGGGAGCTCCAGCCGCCTGATCAGGAGCGCTGGCACCAGCAGAAGCAGATCATGTACGTGTTCGACACCCTGATCGCCAACACCGACCGCAATCAGGGAAACCTGCTGATCGACGACCACTGGAACATCTGGCTCATTGACCACACCCGATCCTTCCGGCGGACTGAGGAGCTGCTGTACGCGAAGCGGATGAACACGTGCGAGCGGGGTTTGTGGACTGCGCTGCGGCAGATCGACGAGGACACGCTCGCGCAGCGCCTCGAGCCATACCTGGAGCGAGCGGAGGTCGTGTCACTGCTGCGGCGCCGGGCCACTCTCATCCGGAACTTCGAAAAGCTGATCTCGAAAAACGGCGAGGACGCCGTTCTCTACGACCTGCTACCGCCCGACGGCAGCGGCCGCGTGGCCGCTGCCGCCGAGCGGTGAGTCCAGACTACTCGCTGATTGGGTGGCGCTCGTCATAGAGCCGGATGATGGCGTCGGTGACGTCGAGCGTCTTCGAGTAGTAGGCGACCGCGTGGGCGCCGAGCAGGAAGATGGCGTCGAAGCCGTTGGCCTGGGCGTACTCGCCGGCCACGGTCATGATCTTCGCGCTGAGGTCGTTGAGCATCCTGTCCCGTCTGGCGGTGAGGTCGCGGTTGAATCCTCGCACCTCATCCTCCAGCTCGCGCTGAACCTGGACCAGGTCGCGGTCGAGCTGTGCGAGCGCGTCGGCTGAGGCAGTGTCGCGCTCGGCGGCGAGCCGCTGGTTGAGCGCGGCAACCTGACTCTTGAGCTCCTCGATGTGGTTCTTGCGCGGCGTTGCCCACTCCTCGAGGGTCTTGAGCTGGCTCTTGCCCTCCTGGACTGACAGGACCGCTCGCTCTGCGTCAAGGAAACCGATCTGCCCAGCGGCGGCGGGAAGGGCCGCGAGGATCACGATCACACCCAACATGAGTCGTCCGGCTGCTCGCACGTCAACCTCCAAGAAACGGAAGAGAATAATAGCACGCGGGTGAGAGGCCGCGGCCGGAGCAAGGTCCGCGAGGAAGGTGGCTGGCCGGCCGCGGATCCTGTCCCCTCGCGAAGACGGACGGCATCGGGGGAGGACTGGAGCTGCCGGGCGAAATTCCTCCATGCAGGCACGGCGTTTGCTTTGTTGGATGAGGTATCGAGTCGGAGGTGGGATCATGAAGACTCTGGCGTTGTTGTTTGTGACGGCAGTCTCGGCGGCGAGCCTGGCCCGGGCGCAGGTGGCAACCCCCGGCCCGGC
>PQAJ01000306.1 GCA_003105185.1 Holophagae bacterium | reverse complement strand
GAGTCTCAGGCATCCTGCCTGCCTTGTCGCGCAGGCTTCCAGCCTGCATTGACCGCAGGATTACGGAAGAGTGCTCGACCAGGCGCTGGTGTCGCCGGACTCGAAGCCGTCCTCGAACGGCAGCGAGCTCAGCGTGGTGAACGAGAACACCGTCGAGGCGGCGCCGGCCCCGCACAGGTTCTCCGAGCTCACCCGCCAGTAGTAGGTCGTGCTTTCCGCGAGGTCGGCGGTCGGGGTGTAGGTGGTGCCGGTGAGGCCGGGCTCGGAGATCACGGTGCTGGAGAAGTCCGCATCGTCGTCGACCTCGAGCCAGTAGGCGTCAGAGCCGGTCACGGAGGACCAGACGAACTGCGGCCGCAAGGGCTGGCTGGTCGCGCCGTCGGGCGGCGAGCTCAAGGTCGGCGCTGCCGGTACGCCGGGGACGACGTCGAGCACGACGTCGATCGAGTGGCCGGCGCTGCCGTCGGCGGTTCCGCTGACCGTCATCACGTAGCTGCCGCCGGCGACGCCGCCGGTGTTGCCGATGGTCAGCACGCTCGAGCCGGGCGGCGTCACCGGGTTGAGCGAGAAGTCCGCGGTCGAGCCGGCCGGGTTGCCGCTCGCAGAGAGCGAGACCACGTTGCCGAAGCCGGCGACCGAGCCGACGTTGATGCCGTAGGTGGCGTCGACGCCGGCGCAAATCACGTTGGTGTCGGGCGAGGCGCCGAGGTAGAAGTCGGGCGTCCCGCACTCGTTGAACTTGAAGGCGCCGATGCGCAGCCGCCAGTTCGAGGTGCTTGTCGTTGGGTAGTACTGATTGATGTACCAGAAGGTGCAGTCGTCGACCGGGTCGACGTTCATCGAGGTGTAGTCGCCCCACCTGTTGTAGCTGTTTTCCAGTTGGGAACCGCCACCGTTGATGAACGAGCCCTCGCCCTGGGGCATGGTGCCGGGCGGGTCACCGGCGAGCCGGCCGGTGTACCACGAGCTCGGGTAGGTGACGCTGGACGCCGACGCGCTGTAGCCGAGCGCCATGTTGCCGGCCGAGTCCTGGGCGATCGAGCCCATCCAGCGGTGGATGCCGTCCGACACGCCGGGCGCGTAGGTGCCTTCCTGGTAGATCACCGGCGAGCTGTTGGGGCTGCGGATCTCCCACCAGCGGATGCCGGCCATGTTCGCCGCAGCCTCGACCGACTGGTTGGTGACCATCGCCTCGTGGGTCCCGAAGTTGCGGTAGGCGAGCCGGTGCAGCGGCCGCTGCCGATAGGACAGGATGTCGACCTTGACCGACGTCCCCGGCTGCGGGATGCACTGGCGCCCGCTTCCGCACGGGAACATCGTGTCGTAGACCGCGATCGGCAGGGTGTTGGTCATGGTGAAGGTCGAGTTCGAAGGGGTCGTGAAGTCGGCGTCGAACTTCCACAGGTTAAGCGCGTCCTGGGGCGCGCCGTACGGGCCACCCTGGTCCTGCGAGCCGACGAAGTACTCGGGGCTGCCGGCCGGCGGCAGGGCAAAGCCGTCGAGGTCGGCCGGGAGCAGGCCGTCGCCGACGATGTACTGGGGCGAGCGCGGAACGAAGAAGGAGATGATGGTTGGCGTCGGGTTGCCGGCGATGATGTCGGCGCGCTCGAGCGCGTAGACGCCGACGCCGGTGTAGCTCGAGCCGCCGGCGAACTCGCGGGTGGCGATGTAGTAAGCGTCGGTCCAGATGCCGTACTTCGGGTAGTCGGGGAAGTTGGTGCCGGTCGAGACCGCCCAGCGGTAGTAGCTGCCGGTCGGATCGCCGGTCGTCGACACGGCGACGCAGTTGTAGTAGGTCGGGCCGTTGGCCGTGAACTGAGTCAGCATCCAGCGGTCGGCGATCTGGTCGTAGAGCACGATCGGATCGCCCATGTTCTCGTTCTGGCAGGCGCCGCCGAAGCCGGACCACAGCGTGTTGTTGTTCGCCGGTCCGTACAGGCTGTTGCCGGCCTTGTCGAAGATCTGGAAGCGGACGTTGGCCATCGCCACGTAGTGGCTGGGCCCGACGTCGCCGACCGGGTCCGGCGGGGTGTAGCCGCCGGAGTTCGCCTGGCCGTCGAAGCTGATGAGCGGCGCCGGGATCATTTCCGGACCACCGGTCCAGTCCTGGACGATCGGGTCGACGTCCTGCGGCCCGAGTTCGAACGGAGGCAGATCAGGATCATCCGAGCGTCGAGTCATGGGGTCGACCACCGGCGGGATGTCGCGCAAGGGCGGTGACACGTCGAACCTCACCACCTGCATCAGCCCCCGGTAGACCCCGGACACCTGCTCCTGGGCCTGGGCGAGCGGGGCCAATCCGGCGATCAACAACACTCCAACGAGTACGGCACGCATCGAAATCCTCATCACTCTGTCTCCTTCTGGGTCGGCCGGCCGGCACGCGGTGATGACTGGCGACCAGGGCACGCGCCGACGCGGCCCACCGCCCACCGTCTCGGACGGAACGCTCCAGGCTCAGATCGTCCGGCTTTTGCACCGCTGTGTCAAGAAGCCCAAGAGGCAGTCGATATTCACTCTCAAGAAATCACAGTGCGGCAGGGCCGAGCCTTTTGGAATTGGGGTCAGGACCCGTGCCCGTGCCCATTTCCGTGCCCGCTTGTATCGGCGAAGCCGAAGGCGACCTGTCACGGCGAATCTGCAAGCGAAGCCGGAAGCCGGATGCCCGCTTCCGCGGGCAGCCAAGATGGCTACCCCACAAGACGGGCAGCCAAGATGGCCACCCTACAAAGCACCGCCCCGGGTCACCCCGGGGCGGTCGTCGTTGTTGTGGCGTGGGCATCTTGCCCGCGGCGTTGTGGCGCAGGCTTCCAGCCTGCGGTTCCTGCAGTCGGCCTACGGCACCGTGGCCGACCAGGCGCTGGTGTCGCCGGACTCGAAGCCGTCCGAGAAGGGCAGGCCTGGTTCGCCGGCTTCGCACGACTGGACGCTGACGTTGTCGATCTCCCAGCCCTGCTGGCCGACCGACGAGTCGCTGCCGAGGCGGAAGCGGAACTGGGCGGTCTGACCGGCGTAGGCGTCGAGGTTGACCACCGACCTGGTCCACGGAGCGGGGTCGCCGCACCAGGCGTTGAGGCCGGCCAGCGGGTTGCCGAAGGTCGACGAGACCGGCCCGTCGTAGGGATCGGTCTCCGGCATCGGCGTCAGCTGGGTCCAGGTGGTGCCGCCGTTCGTCGAGATCTCGACGATGCCGCCGTCGTAGCAGCCGCCCGACGTCGCCTCGATGTCCTGGTAGCTCCAGTGCTGGAGGGTGATCGGGGCGTTGCCCGCCGGCAGGACGACCGGCGGCGAGACCAGCCGCTGGTCGGTGACCAACGCCGCGTCGTCGGCGTGGAAGACCCAGCTGCCCGAGGGCGGCGGCGAGATCGGGGAGTTGTCGAGCGCCCACGAGTCGCCGGTTCCACTGTGGGTCCAACCCGGCGCGCCGGACTCGAAGTCGTCGCTGAAGTGGACCACCGGCACGGTGCCCGGGCCGCAGTCACCGGCCGAGGCCACCGTCGTGAAGGAGAAGACCGTGGAGGCGGCGCCGGCCCCGCACAGGTTCTCCGCGGTCACCCGCCAGTAGTAGACGGTCGAGGAGCTCAGGGAGCCTCCCGGTGTGACGCTGGTGCCGATGATGCCGCTCTGGAAGATCGCCGGGCTGCCGAAGCCGGCGTCGTCGTCGACCTCGAGCAGGTAGGTGGCCGCCTGCACGGCTGCGTTCCAGGAGAAGGTCGGCTGCAGCGGCACGTTGACGGCGCCGTTGGCCGGTGCGAGCAGGGTGGGGGCCCCCGGCACCATGTCGTAGACGTCGAGCGTGATGGGGACCGAGTGGCCGGGGCTGCTGGAAGCGGTGCCGCTCACGGTGATCGTGTAGCTGCCCGCCGCCGCGCTCCCGGTGTTGCCGATGGTCAGCGTGCTCGCTCCTGGTGGCGTCACCGGGTTCGTGGAGAAGCTCGTCGTGGTGCCGGCCGGGTTGCCGCTGGCTGACAGCGTGACAAGGTTCGTGAAGCCCGAGATCGATCCGACGGTGATCGAGGAGTTGGCGTTGGCGGGAGTGCAGATCTGGAGCACGTCAGGGCTTGCCGCCAGGTAGAAGTCCGCTGTGCCGCACTCGTTGAACTTGAAGGCGCCGATGCGCAGCCGCCAGCCGACGCTGCTCGTGGTCGGGATGTACTCGTTGACGTACCAGAAGGTGCAGTCGTCGATCGGGTCGACGTTCATCGAGGTGTAGTCGCCCCAGCGGTTGCCGCCGCCGGTCTGCGAGCCGGTGCCGTTGATGATCGAGCCCTCGCCCTGCGGCAGGGTGCCGAGCGGGTCGGTCGACAGCCGGCCGGTGTACCACGAGCTCGGGTAGGTGCTCGAGGCGTTCGACGCGCTGTAGCCGAGGGCCATGTTGCCGGCGCTGTCCTGAGCGATCGAGCCCATCCAGCGGTG
>PQAJ01000305.1 GCA_003105185.1 Holophagae bacterium | reverse complement strand
CTTCGAGGAGGCCCTTCGTCGGGAGACCGCCGGCTGGCGCGAACAGCTCGACCGGGTGACCTTGGAGCTGCCGGCCGACGGCGCCGACCTCGCGGCCACGGTGCGCGCGAACCTCGGCTACATCCTGGTCAATCGCGACGGGCCCGCGATCCAGCCCGGCTCGCGGGCCTACGACCGCTCCTGGATCCGCGACGGCGCCCTGACCTCGGCGGCGCTGATCCGGCTCGGCCACGGCGACGCTGCGGCGAGCTTCGCGGAGTGGTTTGCCGGCTACCAGTTTGCCTCGGGCAGGGTGCCCTGCTGCGTTGATGGCCGGGGCGCCGACCCGGTGCCGGAGCACGACAGCCACGGCGAGCTCGTGTACCTGATCGCGGAGGTGGTGCGGAGCTCCGGCGACCTCGAGTTCGCGCGCCGCATGTGGCCGCACGTTGCGGCGGCGACGGATGCGATCGACGCGCTGCGCGCCGAGCGGCGCACCGTCGCCGAGGAGGCGCCGGCGCGGCTGCGCTTCTGGGGCCTGCTGCCCGAGTCGATCTCGCACGAGGGCTACTCGGACCGGCCGGTGCACTCCTACTGGGACGATTGCTGGGGCATCCGCGGCCTCGAGGACGGCGCCTGGCTCGCGAACCGGCTCGGCCTCGCCGACGATGCCGCGAGGCTCGGCGCCGCCGCGGCCGAGATGCGGCGCGAGGTCGTGGCCTCGATGACCCGGGTGATGGCGGAGGAGGGAGTCGAGTACCTGCCGGCGTCGGCCGACCTCGCCGACTTCGATCCGACCTCGACCACGGTCGCGGTGGCGCCGCTCGGCCTTCAGCCGTGGCTGCCGGCGAGGGCGCTCGAGACCACCTTCTGGCGCTACCTCGCCGAGTCGCGTCAGCGCGCGGCCGGCACTCGGCAGTGGGATGCCTACACGCCCTACGAGCTGCGCACGGTGGGCACCCTGGTCCGGCTCGGCTGGCGTGATGCCGCGTGGGAGATGCTGCGCTTCTTCCTCGCCGACCGGCGGCCGGCGGGCTGGCGGCAGTGGGCCGAGGTGGTCGGCCGCGAGCCGCGTGCGCCGCGCTTTCTGGGCGACATGCCGCATACCTGGTGCGGCTCGGACTTCATCCGCTCTGCCCTCGACCTGCTGGCCTGGGAGGACGGCGACCGGCTGGTGCTGGCCGCCGGCGTCCCCGCCGAGTGGACGAACCCGGGCGAGCGAGTTGTGGTGTCGGGTCTGGTCACCCGCTTCGGCCCGCTCAGCTACCGCATGGCGTCCGAGCCGGACCGGGTGGTCGTGACGATCGATGCGGTGCGCGAGACGCCGCCAGGTGGCGTGCTGGTGAAGGCGCCGGGCCTCACCGCGGCGACAAACGTCACGGTCAACGGCCGGGTGGCGGCAGTGGTCGACGGGGGTGTGGCGGTGACGGAGCTGCCGGCGGTGGTGGTGATCGGTCGGTGAGGGAGGTCAGAATGGATGCGCAGGCTCGGTGGTCGGCGGTCCTCGCCCTTGCGGTGGTGGCGACGGCGTGTGCGTCGTCGCCAGCGAACCCTGCTGCCGCGTCGTGCACAGGCTTCGTGTTCTCCTCGCTCGAGTTCGGCGGCCGCAGCTACCCGTACGCGCTCTACGTGCCGCGCGGCTACGACGGCACTCGCGCGTGGCCGCTGATCCTCTTCCTGCACGGCATGGGCGAGTGCGGCCGCGACGGGTCCCGCCAGCTTAGCGTGGGCCTGGGCCCGGAGCTGCTGGCGCGGCCCGAGCGCTGGCCGTTCCTGGTGCTCTTCCCCCAGAAGCCCGGCGAGGAGGAGGAGTGGGAGCAGCACGAGGCCGCGCTGCTGGCGATGCTCGACGAGGTCGCCAGCCGCTACCAGGTGGACCCGTCCCGGGTGCTGCTGACCGGCCTGTCGCAGGGCGGGCACGGCACCTGGGTCCTCGGGGCGCGGCACCCGGAGAAGTGGGCGGCGCTGGTGCCGATCTGCGGTTACGCCACCGCGCCGCCGCGGCCGCAGGTGGACAGCGATCTTGGCCCGCCCTTCCTGGGCCGGGCGTCCGAGCTCGCGGCTGCACTGGCGAGGCTCCCGATCTGGGCCTTTCACGGCGAGGCCGATGACACGGTTCCGGTCGCCGCGACCCTCGAGCTGGTGGCGGCGACGCAGCGGGCCGGCGGGTCGCCGACCGTGACCATCGTGCCGGGGGCCGGCCACAACTCGTGGGATGCCGCCTACCGCAACCCGCAGCTGGCGGAGTGGATGCTCCAGCAGGTTCGCCGCTCGGAGGCGAAGTGATGGACAAGCGGCGGTCCGTGCCGACGGCCGCCTCGTGCGTGCCCGCGCGGTCAGATTGGGGAGCCGGCGAGCGCGGCGGCGCCGTGGCTCGCGATGACCTCGGCGTAGAAGCGGCCCGAGCCCTTGACGGTGCGGTGCTGAGTTCGAAAGTCGACGTGGACGATGCCGAAGCGCTTCGAGGTGCCCAGGCTCCACTCGAAGTTGTCGAGCAGCGACCACACGAAGTAGCCGCGCAGGTCGACGCCGGCGTCGATCGCGCGGTGCGCGGCCCGCAGGTGGTCGCGCAGGTAGGCGGTGCGCAGCGGGTCGTCGTAGCCCTCGGTCACGGACGGCGGGTCGGCGAAGGCGGCCCCGTTCTCGGTCACATAAAGCGGCAGCCGGCCGTAGCGGTCCGTCACCCAGCGCAGGATCGTCTCCAGGCCCTCGGGCACGACCTCCCAGCTCATCTCGGTGACCGGTGCCGCGGGATCGAGGACCTTGGCGGCGCGGTCGGGGAGCGCGTCATCGTCATGGCGGACGACGCCGCGCGAGTAGTAGTTGATGCCCAGGAAATCGATCGGCTCACGGGCGAGCGCCACGCGGGCCGGCGCGTCCTCGGGCCAGGCCTCGCCCCACATCGCGGGCAGCTCCTTCGGGATCGTGCCGAAGAGCACCGGGTCGAGGAACTGGCGATTCCAGTAGGCATCGGCGCGCAGAGCGGCGGCCCGGTCGCTGGGATCATCGCTGGCGGCGGACTTGGGCTCGAGGTTGACGACCAGCCCGACCGCGGTGGCGCCCTCGCTGCGCAGGGCTCTCACCCCTGCACCGTGGGCCGCCAGCAGGTTGAGGCTGGCGCGCGGCGCCTCGAACACGCTGCGGTGGCCGGGTGCGTGGACGCCGTGGAGGTAGCCGGCGTCGGTGATCACCCAGGGCTCGTTGAGGGTCGCCCACAGCCGCACCCGGTCGCCGAGGGCGCGGCCGACCACCGCCGCGTAGTCGCCGAACCAGGCCGCGATGTCGGGGTTGACCCAGCCGCCGCGCTCGTCGAGCGCCGCCGGCAGGTCCCAGTGGTAGAGCGTGGCCAGCGGCGCGATGCCGGCCTCGAGCAGCGCGTCGACCAGCCGGCGGTAGAAGTCGAGTCCGGGCTGGTTGACCCGGCCGCTGCCGGCCGGCAGGACCCGGCTCCACGAGATCGAGAAGCGGTAGCCGCCGAGGCCGAGGCTGCGCATCAACGCGACGTCGTCGCGCCAGCGCCGGTAGTGGTCACACGCGACGTCGCCGGTCTCGCCGTTGGCGACCATGCCCGGCGTGTGGCTGAAGCGGTGCCAGGTCGACGGCCCGGCGCCGTCAGCGAGCGGCGAGCCCTCGATCTGGTAGGCCGCGGTTGCGGCACCCCACAGGAAGCCTTCGGGAAAACGTGCAGCCATGGCCCGGGCATTGTATCCCCGGCCGCCCGGGCTGCGACAGCTCGCGTCGAGGTGGGGGGGAGACCATGAACGCAACGCTGCGTGAGAACCGCTACGGGCACTTCAGCGGCGACGGCCGGGAGTACGTCATCACCGACCCGCGCACGCCGCGGCCGTGGGTCAACGTCATCTCGAACCCGCGGCTCGGGCTGGTGGTCAGCCACACCGGCTCCGGCTTTACCTTCGTCGACAACTCCCAGCTCGGGGTCATCACGCGCTGGCAGCAGGAGCTGGTCGAGGACTGCTCGGGCAAGGCGCTCTACCTGCGCGACGCGGCGGACGGCAGCGTGTGGTCGGCGTCGCCGGCGCCGATCTGGGCCGCCGACGCTCGCCACACCTGCCGGCACGGCCTCGGCTTCACGACCTTCGAGTCGAAGCGCGACGGCATCGACTGCCGGTGGACGCTGCTCGCCCACGCCGACCACACGGCTGAGCTGTGGCTCGTCGAGCTCACCAACCACTCCGGCCGCGGCCGCCTCCTGGAGCTGGTCGCGTACCTGGAGTGGAACTGCGGCGTCGCCCCGGCGCCGCGGCGCGAGTTCCAGAAGCTGTTCATGGAGACTTCGTACGAGCCGGCGGCGCGGGCCGTGCTGGCGCGCAGCCACATGTGGGAGGTGGGCAGCGAGCGCTGGGGCCACTGGAACACCGACTTCCCGTACGTGGCCGCGTTCGCCTGCAGCGAGCCGCCATCGGCGGTCGAGGGCGACAAGCTCGAGTTCCTCGGCCGCTACCGCAGCCTGCGCGATCCGGCGGCGTTGGCCGCTTCCACGTGGGCGGGTCGCTTCGGTCGCCACGGCGACCCGATCGCGGCGATGCGCCTCGCGGTCGAGCTGCCGGCCGGCAGCAGCAAGGCCGTGGCTTTCGCGCTCGCGGTCGGCTGCTCGGCGTCGGAGGCCCTCGAGCTGACGCGCGAGCTGGCCTCGCCCGGCGCGGTTCGCACCGCCATCGAGCACGTCCGTCACTCGTGGCAGGAGCGGCTGGCGGCGCACCGGGTGGCAGGCCCGGACCCGGCGCTGGATGCCCTGGTCAACGACTGGGTTCGCTACCAGGCGATATCGGCCCGGCTGTGGGGCCGCTGCGGCTACTACCAGCAGAGCGGCGCCTACGGCTTCCGGGACCAGCTCCAGGACTCCCAGGTCTGGCTCACCATCGAGCCCGAACGTTGCCGGGAGCAGATTGGCCTCCACGCCGCCCACCAGTTCGCCGACGGCTCGGTCTACCACTGGTGGCACCCGCTGTCCGAGCAGGGCCACGTGACCCGGATGACCGACGACCTGCTGTGGCTCGCCTTCGTGACCGCAAGCTACCTCAAGGAGACCGGCGACCTCGCCATCCTGAACGACCTCGCTCCGTTCCTCGACGACGAAAAGCCGGCGCCCCTGCTCGAGCATTGCGAGCGCGCCTTTGCCCGGGTCTTCGGCCGCACCAGCGCGCGCGGCCTGCCCTACATCGGCGCCGGCGACTGGAACGACGGCCTGTCCGCGGTGGGGCTCGAGGGGAGGGGCGAGTCGGTGTGGCTCGGCCAGTTCCTGGCCGGGCTGCTGCGCGACTGGGCAGAGGTCCACCGCCGCCGCGGCGACGCGGCGCGGGCGGGCGACTGCGACCGACGCCGGGCCGAGCTCATCGCGGTCATCAACCGCCACGGCTGGGACGGCGCCTGGTACCTGCGCGGCACCCTCGACGGCGGCACGCTGCTCGGCAGCAGCAGCAATGCCGAGGGCCGGATCTTCCTCAACGCGCAGACCTGGGCCGTGCTGGCGGATGTGGCGCCTCCCGAGCGGGCGGCGGCCTGCATGGCGGCGGTGGCCGAGCACCTCGCCGACGACGCCGGCGCGCTGCTGCTCGCGCCCGCCTACACCATCCCGCGGCAGGACATCGGCTACATCACGCGCTACGCGCCGGGCCTGCGCGAGAACGGCGGCGTCTACAGCCACGCCGCGGTGTGGGCGATCGCGGCCGCCGCCAAGGTCCGCGACGCCGAGCTCATGGCGCGCCTCTTGCACGCCATGGACCCGACCGGCAAGGACCCGGAGCGCTACTGGGCCGAGCCCTACGTGCTGCCGGGCAACGTCGACGGCCCGGCCTCGCCGTGGCACGGCCGCGGCGGCTGGACCTGGTACACCGGCTCCGCGGCCTGGCTGCACCGGGTGGTGTGCGAGTGGGTGCTCGGGGTCCGGCCGGAGTGGGACGGCCTGGTCGTCGATCCCTGTCTGCCGCCGGGCTGGCCGGGCGCCCGCATGACCCGGCCGTTCCGCGGCGCGACCTACTCCATCGAGATCGAACGGGCCGCGGGCCTTCCCGCCGGCGTGTGGACCGAGCTCGAGCTCGACGGCAAGGGTGTGGCGGGCACCCTGATCCCACTGCCGCGGGCCGCGGGAGAGCACCACCTGGTGCTGGCCCGCTGCCGCTGAGGAGAGTGATCATGGCGAACGTCATCCTGCGCGGGGTCAGCAAGCGCTTCGGCAGCCAGGAGGTGGTCCGCGCGCTCTCACTCGAGATCCGAGACGGCGAGCTGATGGTCCTGGTCGGGCCCTCGGGCTGCGGTAAATCGACCGTGCTGCGGATGATCGCGGGCCTCGAGGAGGTCAGTGAGGGCACAATCCTTCTCGGCGGCCGGGACATCACCCTCCTTCAGCCCAAGGAGCGCGACGTGGCAATGGTCTTCCAGAGCTATGCGCTCTACCCCCACATGACGGTCCGCCAGAACCTGGAGTTCGGCCTCAAGGTGCGCGGCGTCGCCCGCGCCGAGCGGGAGCGTCTGGTGGGCGGCACGGCGACGATGCTCGAGATCAATGAGCTGCTCGAGCGGCGGCCGCGCCAGCTCTCGGGCGGCCAGCGGCAGCGGGTGGCGGTCGGCCGGGCGATCGTGCGCCAGCCCGCGGTGTTCCTGTTCGACGAGCCGCTGTCCAACCTCGACGCCAAGCTGCGCGTGGCGATGCGGGCCGAGATCAGCAAGCTGCACC
>PQAJ01000304.1 GCA_003105185.1 Holophagae bacterium | reverse complement strand
AACTTCGAGGCGATCAGCCGACGCGAGCTGGTTGCGGTGGCCGCCGAGGCCGAGCCGACCGAGGCCGAGCCGTCCGCGGCGGCCGGGGTGCCCAAGGGGC
The DNA here is from genome assembly GCA_003105185.1 of Holophagae bacterium. Lineage (GTDB taxonomy): Bacteria > Acidobacteriota > Thermoanaerobaculia > Thermoanaerobaculales > Sulfomarinibacteraceae > FEB-10. The sequence goes on along the minus strand of PQAJ01000304.1, from coordinate 8,909 downwards.
GTTACGTCGCCCTGCTGTTCGACAACCTCAGCCTGGAGCGCAGAAACCGGAAGCAGGTGTTGGCGGCGCTCGAGTCGTTCATTGACGAGGGCCTCGAGCAGAACGACGTCTTCCTGATCGCGCTCAACACGGGGAAGCTCGAGATCGTGAAACCCTTCACCTCCAACGGGCCCGGCCTCAAGGCCGCGCTGCGCGGGCTGGCGCAGGCGCCGGCTAGCGGCGACTCCTTGAAGAAGAGCAAGCGCTACCTCAAGCGCACGGTCTACAACGAGGAGATTTATCGCACCGTTCAGGGGCCGGGAGGGAACGTCGCGGGCGAAGCTGGTGGTGCCGACTCCATCGACTACTCCTACGCGGTTGCCTCGTCACAGCGCCTGCTCACCGAGATCAACAACATGCGCCGGCTCGAATACGAGCGGATCCGGCAGGCGCTTCAGGTGACCGACGAGCTGGTGCGGGCGGTGGCCGGCGTCGAGGGTCGCAAGGCGGTGGTGTGGGTCGGCGAGGACCTCGCACTGCGCCCGCTGCTCGATGTGTACAACGTCTGGTACTCGAGATGCGTGCCGCTCGAGACGGTGATGACCGTGCTCCAGCCCGAGGTCTGGGGCGAGGACCTGAAGCTCGACCGGGAGTTCGCGGCGCTCGCCGCTTCCGCCCAGGCATCCGGCACGACGTTCTACCTCATCGACGCGAGCGACCGAGACCGTGAGCTCGCCACAGCCGACTACACGCCCCCGAGCGCGGTCTCGGTCTTCATGGCCGAGAGCACCGGGGGTGGCGCGTGGACGCCCGGCGCCAACCTCGCTGAAGTCCGTGACCTGACCGAGGGTGCGCACTACATGGCGCTCGCCACCGGCGGCGCGCTGTACGAGAACACCCGTGACGTCGAGCGGGTCCTCGACACGCTGGCCGATCAGGTGGCGACGTACTACTACCTTGGCTACCGGCGGGACGGGCCGCCCGACGGCAAGCGGCACGACGTTAAGGTCCGAGTGCACGGGGACAACCTACGGGTGCGCCATCACGACCAGGTCCTCGACCGCACCGAGCCCCAGCGGCTCGCCGACCTTGCGGTCGCCCGGCTGCGTCTCGACATCGGCGGCAACGAGCTCGGGCTGAAGGTGTCGCTCGACGAGCCGGAGCCGAGCGACGGCGGACGCTTCATCCAGCCGGTCCAGCTCGCGATCCCGGTGAACCGGCTGGTGCTGGTGCCGGACGCGGACCGCCATCTCGGCCAGATCCTGGTGGCGGTGGCGGTGCTCGACGACGAGGGCAACACGGCGCCGGCTCACCTGGTCCGGCTGCGCCTCGCGATCCCGTCGGACCGCTACTCGGAGGACGCCGTCGCCGTGCAGCGGATTCGACTGCTGATGCGCGAGGGCACCCGGCGCATCGCGGTCGGCGTGCGCGACGAGGTGTCGGGCATCGAGGCCTCGCAGGCCATCGCGATCAGCGGGGAGGTGCCGAGTGCCGGCTCGTAGGCTGCGCAGGCGGGCGGGGCCGGCTGCCGGCCACTCGCCACCTTTGACCGGAGGCGCCGGTGATGCGCGGCGCCGACCCCGCGCCCGGTCAGTCCTCCGCGGGCCGCCCGAACGCCCGATCGCGCTGGTTGCGCAGCATCCGCAGGTGGTCTTCCTCGGCCTTGGCGAGGGCTTGGAAGAGCTCGATCACGGCGGGGTCGCTGGCGTAGGACAGCGCCTCGCTGTAGTACTCGCCGGCGCGCCGCTCCGCCTCCATCCCCAGTTCGAAAGCCTGCTCGAGGTCCAGCGATCGCCCGATCGCGTCCCAGTCCGGCTGCTCGACCTCCCAGGCCGCCTTGGCGGAGTGGCGCGCCGGGGCATCGCCGAACAGCGCCTGCCGCCGATCGGCGAGCAGCTGGCGGTGCTTGGCCTCGAACTTCGCCATCTTCACGAAGAACTCCGATGCCTCGCGGTTGCCGTCGCTGCCCACCCAGTCCGCGAGCTGGAGGTAGCCGTCCTCGGCCTCCTGTTCGACCTGGATCGCGAGATCGAGGACGTCCTGCTCGTCGAGCCGGGAGAAGTCCACCTGCAGTGCCATGGGGTCCTCCGGTGCGCGGGAGGCCGGCGCGGCGGTCCGCGGCCGCGGCCCCCCCGTGTCCCGGGCAACTGTCGCCAAGCGAGTCGCTCATGTCAAGTGACGGCGAGGAGGCATTGTGACTATGGCGTGACAGATCGGAGAACCACGTTTCCGTGGAGAAGGCGTATATTCCGCAAGGTGAAGATGGTCACCTGCGGGGTGAGGCCCGTTGGTTTGTACCTTCTGAATCGAGAGGAGGGGTTATGACGCGACGAGTTTTGTTGGGTTTGGCTATTGCTCTGCTGTGCGGGTTCGCCGCTTTTGCCGCGAACACCGGGCGGCTGGCAGGGCAGGTTCTGGACAGCGACGGTGTGGCCCTGCCGGGCGTCACCGTTCAGATCTCATCCGCCAACCTGATCGGTGGGCCGCAGTCGGCGGTCTCGGGGGTGGAGGGCGAGTTCGCCTTCAACCTGCTGCCGCCCGGCGACTACACCGTGGAGGCGGTCCTGCCCGGCTTCCGGCCGGCGGCAGGGGACGTGCGGGTCCAGGCTGACGGGACCGCAACGGTGACCTTCCGGATGGTTCCGGAGTCGTTCGCCAGCGAGATCGAGGTGCTGGCCGAGGTGCCGGTGGTCGACACCTCGCAGGTCAACGCCCGCCAGGTCTGGGACGAGGACTACCTCAAGAACGCACTGGTGGGCACCGCGAACCGGGGCTATCAGAGCGTGCTCAGCCAGGCGGCCGGCGTGACCGGCGGCTCGAACCCGAACGTGTTCGGCTCGACCGAGGGCGAGAACGCCTACCTGATCGACGGCATGAACACCACCGATTCGGTGACCGGCACCTGGGCGACCATGTTCAACATGGACGCGGTCGAGGAGATGAACTTCCAGACCGGCGGCTTCGAGGCGGAGTTCGGCCAGGCGACCGGCGGCATCGTCAACCTGGTGACCAAGTCCGGCGGCAACGAGTTCTCGGGCTCGCTCGACGTGCGCTACCGCGGCAATTCCATGACCGAGAACGGCGACCACTTCAACCGGGACGAGGAGCAGTCCGAGCGGGAGCAGTACTCAGGCGCGCTGGGCGGCCCGATCCTGCGCGACAAGCTGTGGTTCTTCACCTCGCTCCAGTACATCCACAGCCTCTCCGACCAGCCCACCTGGTACTTCCCTTACGACTGGACGGGCTGGCAGTTCCTGGGCAAGGCGACCTGGCAGGTCAGCGACGGCCACCGCCTGGTCGGCAAGTACTCGACCGACCCGGCCGAGATCCCCGGCGTCAACGCCGGCATCACTTTCACCGATTCGGCCAAGGGAACTCAGGAGCAGGGCGGCGACATCTGGCAGTTCGAGCTCAACTCGGTGCTGTCCGCGTCGTGGCTGCTCAACGTCCAGCTCGGGACCTCGAACGGCTTCATCAAGGTCAAGTCGACCGACCAGCCGGACACCGTCAGCGGCCACTACAACGAGCAAACCCTGCTCTGGTACAACGCCTACCCGAACACCGTCAACGACAAGCGTCCGCGCGACGAGGCGCGGGTGAACGCCTCGTGGTTCGTGGACGATCTGCTCGGCTCGCACGAGTTCAAGGGCGGCCTCGAGTACACCGAGATGGCCTTCAGCAGCGGCACCTACAACAACGGCGGCGCGACCTTCTACGACAACAACGGCAACGCCGGCGCCACCTGGGAGCCGGTCGATCTCAACGGCGATGGCTACTTCAACAACTACATCGAGGTCAAGATCCCGGAGGAGACGGCCAAGCAGTCGGTGCGGACCTCGGCCGACATGTTCACCTTCTTCGTGCAGGACAGCTGGCGGATCCACCCCAACCTGACCCTCAAGCCGGGCATCCGCCTCGACAACACCCTGATGTACAACGCCCTTGACGCGGAGATCGCCGACATGGATCGCTGGCAGCCCCGGTTGGGCGCGGCGTGGGACATCACCGGCAGCGGCAAGCACGTGGTCCGGCTGTCGGCGGGTCGCTTCATGGACCCGACGACCCTCAACATCGCGAGCTTCGCCTCCGGCGTGCCGATCGAGAACTACATCGAGTACGGAACGCTCGAGTACTACTGCAACGCCTCGCGCGGCAACTGGTGCACGGTGGAGGACCTGCCGGGGAGCCTGCAGGCTCTGGCGTTCGACTGGACCGGCTGGGACGGCCGCACGACGACCGTGATCAACAACCGCGGTGAGACCCTGTCGTCGCCGGCTATGACCCTGACCGAGTCGGGCCTCGGTGAGCTGATGGCGCCGTACTCGGACCAGTTCATCCTGGCCTACGAGACCCAGATCGCGCCCCAGGTCGCCCTCGAAGTGACCTACGTCAACAAGGAGAGCGGGGACCTGATCGAGGACACCTGCATCGGCAACACCTGGGCCTACGGGGACGGCGAGTTTCCGAGCCTCGACGACCCGTCGACTTGGACCCTGGCGTCCGAATGCGGCGACTGGCTGATCGTCAACATGCCGACCTACGAGCGCACCTATGACGCCGGCATCCTGAAGCTCGAGGCGCGTAAGAGCTGGGGCCAGGTGGTGGCGAGCTACACCTACTCGGAGTCGAAGGGCAACAACGAGAGCGGGCCGCGGCACTACGCCTACGGCGACGGCGACTACTTCCCGGTCAACTTCTACAACAACTACGGCTACCTGAGCGACCAGCGCGACCACCGCCTGAAGCTGAACGGCTACTTCGTACTGCCGTACCGCTTCACCATCGGCTATGACGCGTTCTGGTCCTCGCCCGGCTACCAGACGATCACCTCGACCTGCTCGGCGTTCACCGCTGCTCCCGGCAGGCGCTCGACTGCTGACCAGATGGCGGAGCTGGGCATTGACCCGGCGACGATGGCCTATTGCACGACGCCGGACGGGTTCAACTTCGGCGCCAACTACACCCTCAACCACACCCCGCGCGGCGCGCTGGAGACCAAGAGCGTGTGGCAGCTCGACCTCCAGGTGACCAAGGGCTTCAAGGTCGGGGGCATGGAGCTCGAGGGGATCCTGACCGTCTACAACCTGTTCGGACAGGAGTGGGACGCGTCCTTCAACTCGACCGCCTTCCGGCAGGACACGGAGATTGACCCCGAGACCGGAATCGCGACCGGGCTGGTCTACCAGGACGACGACCCGAGCGCGCCGTACTACGACGAGTACTACGGCGCCGACAGCTCGCCGGTCCTGTTGCCGATCGGAGCGCCCACCTCGTACTACGACCCGCGGCGCTACGAGATCGGCGTGCGCATCGAGTTCTGATCCGACCCTGCATACGACCTCTGGCGACCCGCGCTCCGGCGCGGGTCGTTCCTTTTGAGTGGGTGATACGTGATGGGTGAGAGGGTTCCCCCCTCCCCGCCCGCTGCGGCTTCCGCTTCCGTTTCAGCCACGCTCGTTCGCTCCGTCCTCGAGAACACTCCGCGCCGATTCTCCGGAGGCTCTCCCCGAGGGAGCCACCTTTGGCGATTTCGGCTCGCACGCGCTTCTCCGGGAAGAACGTGGTCCCGAAATCGCCAAAGATGGCACACCCGCAGGACGCGCTTTCCGCGTACTCGCCTCGCGCCCCGGGCTCGCAAGCGGAAGCGCGCGCGGACGCGGAGGTCCAGCATCGCCCATGGCTCCGCCGTGGCAAGCGGAGACGCAGGCGGAGACGGAGACGGAGACGGGTGCAGGTGGTGGGGCGGATCGAACGATGATGAGAGCGCGTCTCGCCGACCTTGAGACGTGAGGCTTTCGAGCTATACTGCGCGGGAAAATTTCCACCTGCGGGGTAGACCCGTGGGTTGGTTGGCTTGAGAGGAGGAATCATGGCACGACGCGTGTTGGTGAGTTTAGCTATTGCCCTGCTGTGCGGGTTCGCCGCTTTTGCCGCGAACACCGGGCGGCTGGCGGGGCAGGTTCTGGACAACAACGGCGCGGCCCTGCCCGGGGTCACCGTTCAGATCTCGTCTCTGCAGCTGATCGGCGGGCCGCAGGCCGCGATCTCGGGGGCGGAGGGCGAGTTCGCCTTCAATCTGCTGCCGCCCGGCGACTACACCGTGGAGGCGGTTCTGCCCGGCTTCCGGCCGGCGGCAGGGGACGTGCGCGTGTCGGCTGACGGGACCGCCACGGTGACCTTCCGGATGGTCCCCGAGACCTTCGCCAGCGAGATCGAGGTGCTGGCCGAGGTGCCGGTGGTCGACACCTCGCAGGTCAACGCCCGCCAGGTCTGGGACGAGGACTACCTGCAGAAGGCGACCATCGGCACGGCCAACCGGTCGTACCAGTCGGTGCTGAGCCAGGCGGCCGGCGTGACCGGCGGCTCGAACCCGAACGTGTTCGGCTCGACCGAGGGTGAGAACGCCTACCTGGTCGACGGCATGAACACCACCGACACGGTGACCGGCACCTGGACCACGATGTTCAACATGGATTCGATCGAGGAGATGAACTTCCAGACCGGCGGCTTCGAGGCGGAGTTCGGCCAGGCGACCGGCGGCATCGTCAACCTGGTGACGAAGTCTGGCGGCAACGAGTTCTCGGGCTCGCTGGACCTGCGCTACCGCGACCAGAGCATGAACGAGAACGGCGACCACTTCAACCGGAACAATCAGGAGTCCTCGAACCAGCAGTACTCCGGCGCCTTGGGTGGTCCGATCCTGCGCGACAAGCTGTGGTTCTTCACCTCGCTCCAGTACATCTACACCCTGCGCGACCAGCCGACGTGGTACTTCTCGAGAGAGTGGGAGGGCTGGCAAGGCCTCGCCAAGGCGACTTGGCAGCTCAGCGACGCGAACCGCCTTGTCGGCAAGTACTCGACGACGCCGGCGAAGATCCCAGGTGTCAATGCGGGAATCAACTGGACCGAGTCGTCGATCGGGACCCAGGAGCAGAACACGGACCTCTGGCAGTTCGAGCTCAACTCGGTGCTGTCCGAGTCGTGGCTGCTCAACGTCCAGGCCGGCACCTACCAGAGTGACATCCAGGTCTACTCGACCAACCAGCCGGACACCGTCAGCGCTCACTACAACGAGCAGACCCTGCTCTGGTACAACGCCTACCCTGGGGTCACCGACAGCGGTCGTCCGCGCGACGAGCTGCGGGTCAACGCCTCGTGGTTCCTGGACGACCTGCTCGGCTCGCACGAGTTCAAGGGCGGCGCCGAGTACACGGACATGGCCTACAGCGACGGTTACTACTACAACGGCGGCGCGATCTTCTACGACAACAACGGCAACGCGGGCTCGACGTGGACGCCGGTCGACCTCAACGGCGACGGCTACTTCAACAACTACATCGAGGTCAAGATCCCCGAGGAGACGGTCAGGGACGCGGTGGAGACCTCGGCCGAGCTGTACACCCTCTTCGTGCAGGACAGCTGGCGGATCCACCCCAACCTGACCCTCAAGCCGGGCATCCGCCTCGACAAGACCCTGATGTACAACTCCCTCGACGCGGAGATCGCCGACATGGAGCGCTGGCAGCCGCGATTGGGCGCAGCGTGGGACGTCACCGGCACCGGCAAGCACGTGGTGCGGCTGTCGGCGGGTCGCTTCATGGACCCGACGACCCTCAACATCGCGAGCTTTGCGTCGGGCGCGACCGAGAGCTACATCGAGTACGGCACGCTCGAGTACTACTGCAACGCCTCGCGCGGCAACTGGTGCACGGTCGAGGACCTGCCGGCGAGCCTGCAGGCTCTGGCGTTCGACTGGACCGGCTGGGACGGCCGGACGACGACCGTGATCAACAACCGCGGCGAGACGCTGTCATCGCCGGCGCTGACCCTCACCGAGTCCGGACTGGGTGAGCTGATGGCGCCGTACTCGGACCAGTTCATCCTCGCCTACGAGACCCAGGTCGCGCCCCAGATCGCCCTCGAGGTCACCTACGTCGACAAGGAGAGCAGCGACCTGATCGAGGACACCTGCATCGGCAACACCTGGGCCTACGGGCAGGGCGAGTACCCGAGCCTCGATGATCCCTCGACCTGGACCCTGGCCTCCAACTGCGGCGACTGGCTGATCGTCAACATGCCGATCTACGAGCGCACCTACCAGGCAGGCATCCTCAAGCTCGAGGCGCGCAAGAGCTGGGGCCAGGTCGTCGCGAGCTACACCTACTCGGAGTCGAAGGGCAACAACGAGAGCGGGCCGCGGCACTACGCCTACGGCGACGGCGACTACTACCCGGTCAACTTCTACAACATGGACGGCTGGCTGTCGGACCAACGCGACCACCGGTTGAAGCTGAACGGCTACTTCCTGCTGCCCTACCGCTTCACCATCGGCTACGACGCGTTCTGGTCGTCGCCGGGCTACCAGACCATAACCTCGACTTGCTCGGCCTTCACCGCTGCTCCCGGCAGGCGCTCGACTGCCGACCAGATGGCAGAGCTGGGCATCGACCCGGCGACGATGGCCTATTGCACGACGCCGGACAACTTCAACTTCGGCGCCAACTACACCCTCAACCACACCCCGCGCGGGGCTGTGCAGACCAAGAGCGAATGGCAGCTCGACCTGCAGGTGACCAAGGGCTTCAAGGTCGGTGGTATGGAGCTCGAGGGGATCCTGACCGTCTACAACCTGTTCAGCCAGGAGTGGGACGCGTCCTTCAACTCGACCGCCTTCCGGCAGGCCACCGAGATCGATCCCGAAACCGGATTCGCGACCGGGCTGGTTTATCAGGACGACGACCCCAGCGCGCCGTACTACGACGAGTACTACGGCGCCGACAGCTCGCCGGTGCTGATGCCGATCGGTGCGCCGACCTCGTACTACCAACCGCGGCGCTACGAGATCGGCGTGCGCCTCGAGTTCTGATCCGTCTCTTCATTGGACCTTGGCGACCCGCGCTCCGGCGCGGGTCGTCTTCTTTTCGATGGGG
>PQAJ01000303.1 GCA_003105185.1 Holophagae bacterium | reverse complement strand
GGATGCGCGCAGCGCATCCCGGTAGGATCGCGAAGGGCAGAGGCCAGCTCCGTGGCACAAACTCAATGGCGCGCTGGGGGGCCTATGCCCTTCGCGATCCTACGAGCACCGCGGCGCCGGTGAGGCGCCCCTCGCGCAGCCTGGACAGCGCCTGGTTGGCGTCCGCGAGCGCGAACGGCTCGATCGCGGTGTGGATTGGAACCCGGGCGGCGGCGGCGAGCAGTTCGTCGCCGTCGCGCCGCTCGAGGTTGGCCACCGACAGGAGCTTCCGCTCCTCCCACAGGATGCTGTACGGGAAGGAGGGGATGTCGCTCATGTGGATGCCGCCGCAGACCACGACGCCACCCTTGCGAACCGCGCGCAGCGCGGCCGGCACCAGTGAGCCGACCGCAGCGAAGATGATCGCGGCGTCGAGCGGTGCCGGCGGGGACGCCGTCGAGTCGCCGGCCCAGGCGGCGCCGAGCGAGCGGGCGAAGCCTTGAGCCGCGGCATCGCCGGGCCGAGAGAAGGCGAAGACCTCGCTGCCGCGGTGAACCGCGAGCTGGGCGACGATGTGGGCCGCCGCGCCGAAGCCGTAGAGGCCGAGGCGCTCGACACCGTCGCCGCACATCCTCAACGACCGGTAGCCGATGAGCCCGGCGCAGAGCAGCGGTGCGGCCTCGAGATCGCCGAAGCGTGAGGGCAGCCGGAAGCAGTAGCGGCGGTCGGCGACCGCGAACTGGGCATAGCCGCCGTTCAGGGTGTAGCCGGTGAAGCGGGCGTTGTCGCACAGGTTYTCACGGCCCATGCGGCAGTAGCGGCACTCGCCGCAGGTCCAGCCGAGCCACGGCACGCCGACCCTTTCGCCGATGCCGAGATCGTCGACTCGGTCTCCCRCGGCCACCACCCGGCCGACGATCTCGTGGCCCGGGATCACCGGCAGCGGCGCCTCGGGCAGCTCGCCGTCGAGTAGGTGGAGGTCGGTGCGGCAGACGCCGCAGGCCGCCACCTCGAGCAGCACCTCCCCGGGCCCGGGCCGCGGCACCGGCACCCGACGCAGCTCGAGTGGCCGCCGAATCGCGGCAACCACCATCGCGTCCATCTCGTCCGGGACGGTCATAGGGGGATTGTACTCACCTTTCATCCCGCGCCCGCATCGGCGCCCGCTTGTCACGGCGGAGCCAACGGCGAAGCCGGATGCCCGAGCGGCGTGGGGGCATCGGGATCGTCGATTTCGGAGACGGAGACGGGCGAGCCGGCCTATCCCCTATCGCACCTCAAGCCCCCACCGGTCGCGGTGCGCCGCGATCAGCGGTTCGGTTACGCGGGGTTCGGCGGCGGCCGTGGGCAGCGGCTCGGTCAGGCGCTCGCCGCCCAGCTCGTCGACGACCCGCAGCACAGATCCCGCCAGGGCGGTCAGGTCATAGCCGCCCTCGAGCACCGCGACGCAGCGGCCGTCGGCAACATCGGCCGTGACCCGAAGCAGCAGCCGACAGATGGCGGCGTAGCCGTCGTCGGTCATCCGCATGCCGCCGAGCGGGTCGCGCAGGTGAGCGTCGAAGCCGGCGGAGACGAGCACGAACTGCGGGGCGAAGCGCCGGCACACCGGGGCCACCACCGCCTCGAAGAGCTGTTGGTACTCGGCGTCACCGCAGCCGGCGGGAAGCGGCAGGTTGACGGTAGTGCCGACGCCTGGCCCGCGGCCGACCTCGTGCAGGCTGCCGGTGCCCGGGTAGAAGGGATACTGGTGGAGGGACAGGTAGAGGACCGTCGGGTCGTCGTCGAACAGGTGCTGGGTGCCGTTGCCGTGGTGGACGTCCCAGTCGACGATCATGACCCGCTCGACATGATGCCGGCGCTGGAGGTGGCGGGCCGCCACCGCGACGTTGTTGAACAGGCAGAAGCCCATCGCCTGGTCGGCCTCGGCGTGGTGGCCGGGCGGACGCACACAGGCGAGGCCATTGTCGACCTCGCCCGCCATGACCGCGTCGGCCAGCGCGAGCACCCCGCCGGCGGCGAGCCGGGCAGTGTCGTGGGATGCGGCCGACACCCAGGTGTCGGCGTCGAAGGCGAAGCGCTCGTGGTGCGCGCTCGCCGCGACCTCGCCCAGGTAGCCGGGGTCGTGAACCATGGCGAGGTCCTCGGCGGAGGCGCTGCGCGGCTCGATGCGGATCAGACCGCGGCGGTTGCAGCCGTCGAGCGCGGCGCGCAGGGCGGCGAGGCGGGCCGGCCGCTCGGGATGACCCGGCCCGGGATCGTGCGCTTCGTAGCGTGGGTCGATGACGATGCCGGTGCGCAGCATCGCGCGCCGTCCGCTCAGTGGACGCGGCCGGGCGAGAAGCTGCCGTCCTGCTCGTCGATGCCGTGGATGAGAGCGAAGTGGTAGGCCGCGAATCGCTCCTGCTCGTTCTCCACCATCAGCTCGAACAGGTGCTCGTCCGGCCGCTCCGGAGGGGCGATCTGGACATAGCTGATCTGCTCGGGGTCGACCAGCAGCTCGCCGAGCAGCCGCTTGCCGCGCAGCACTTGGACGAGCAGCGTGTTCGAGTCCTCGGTGGTGAGGTGCCAGTGCAGGTCGTCGTCGTCGTAGAGCACGCTGTCCGGCGTGCCCGC
>PQAJ01000302.1 GCA_003105185.1 Holophagae bacterium | reverse complement strand
CGGATTGGCTGGCGGAGGGAGTGGGATTCGAACCCACGGAGGCTTGCACCTCAGCGGTTTTCAAGACCGCCGCCTTCGACCACTCGGCCATCCCTCCCTTTTTCGCGCCCGTCTCCGCGGCCCGGAGACGGGCGCGAAAAAGGGATCAAGGGCGGACGGCGATGGGGAACATCTCCGTCCGCCGCACTTTACAGTCCCCGGGCCTGGCCGTACAATACCGATCCCGGCGCGGAGAGGTGCTGGAGTGGTCGATCAGGACTGCCTGCTAAGCAGTTGTCCGGGGTTAACCTGGACCGCGGGTTCGAATCCCGCCCTCTCCGCCAGTCACTACCGCCGGCTCGGCGGGCGGTGAATTCGAGGCTGCCGTCCCGCTGCAGTCCTACTGCCCGTCGCCACGCTCGAACGATGCTGCGGGTGCAGTGGGATTCCGGGCGAGGGCGCGGAAGCGGGCGCGGATGCGGGAGAAGGACGAGTGGATCACCGCCGGTTCGTCGAGATGGAAGCGACCCGTGACGGATCAGACGGAGTGAGCCAATGCCCGATGTCGTGAGGACACGGATCGCGCCGAGCCCGACCGGTGACCCCCACGTCGGGACCGCCTATGTGGCGCTCTTCAACTACGCGATGGCGCGCAAGCACGGCGGCCAGTTCGTGCTCCGGATCGAGGACACCGACCGCCAGCGCAGCCATCCAGCGAGCGAGCGCATGATCTTCGAGGCGCTGCACTGGCTCGGCCTGACCTGGGACGAGGGGCCGGACGTCGGCGGCCCGCACGCGCCCTACCGGCAGAGCGAGCGCTCTGAAGTCTACCGCGACCACGCCCGCCAACTCGTCGACCGCGGCGCAGCCTACCCGTGCTTCTGCTCCCGCGAGCGCCTCGACGCGCTGCGCGAGGAGCAGCGGCTGAGCAAGGGCCAGCTCGGCTACGACGGCCACTGCCGGGGCCTCGACCCGACGGTGGCCCGGCGCCGGGTGGCGGCCGGCGAGGAGCACGTGATCCGCCTCAAGATGCCCACCGAGGGCTCACTCGAGGTCGCGGACCTGTTGCGCGGCGCGGTCCGCTTCGACGCCGCCCAGATCGACGACCAGGTGCTGCTCAAGTCGGACGGCTTTCCCACCTACCACCTCGCCAACGTGGTCGACGACCACCTGATGGGCATCAGCCACGTCATCCGTGCCGAGGAGTGGCTGTCGTCGCTGCCCAAGCACGCCCAGCTCTACCGCGCCTTCGGCTGGGAGCAGCCGGTGTTCTGCCACCTGCCGCTGCTGCGCAACGCCGACTCGTCCAAGATCTCGAAGCGCAAGAACCCGGTCAGCCTCAACCACTACCGGCGCGCCGGCTACCTGCCGGAGGCGATGCTCAACTACCTGGCGCTGATGGGCTGGACCATGCCCGACGAGCGCGAGGTGTTCACGCTCAACGAGTTCGTCGCCAACTTCTCACTCGGCGACATCCGGCTCGGCGGGCCGGTGTTCGACCTGACCAAGCTCGGCTGGCTCAACGGCCGCTACATCCGCGAGCTGTCGGCCGAGGCCCTGCTCGGCCGCCTGCGCGGCGACCTGCTCTCCGACGACTACCTGCTCAAGGTGCTGCCGCTCGCCCACGAGCGCATCGACGTGCTCGAGGACTTCATAGCCTACGCCGGCTTCTTCTTCACCGGCGAGGTCGCCTGGGACGACGCGGCGCGCACCGCGCTGGTGGCGAAGGACCGCACCCCCGCTGAGACCGCGAAGGCCTTCCGGGTGCTGCTCGAGGAGCACCTCGATCCGATCCCGGAGTGGAGCGCCGAGAGCGTCGAGGCGGCGTTGCGCGCCTTCTGCGAGAAGGCCGGCTGGACCGCCAAGCAGCTGTTCATGCCGGTTCGCGTGGCGGTCACCGGGCGGGCGGCGACGCCGCCGCTCTTTGACACCATGGCCGTGCTCGGCAAGGAGGTCTGCCGCCGGCGCGTGCGCGCGGCCGCCGACCTGCTGCGCACCATGAAGGTCTGACCGAAGCGATCGGACGTGAGCTCTGCCGTGTCCGTATTCGTGCCCGTGCCCGTTTCCGGATGTGACCGGCTCGGGTACCCTCAGCTTCCACTGGAGTGCCGCCCATGACCGATCAACCGACCCCACCGACCCGCGACTTCATCCGCGAGATCATCGCGGGCGACCTGGCGAGCGGCAAGCACGCCGGCGTCGTCACCCGCTTCCCGCCCGAGCCCAACGGCTACCTCCACATCGGCCACTCGAAGTCGATCTGCCTCAACTTCGGCGTCGCCGCCGAGTTCGGCGGCCGCTGCCACCTGCGCTTCGACGACACCAACCCGACCAAGGAGGAGATGGAGTACATCGAGGCCATCCAGCGCGACGTGCGCTGGCTCGGCTTCGACTGGGGCGAGCACGGCTACTACGCGTCCGACTACTTCGAGCAGCTCTACGAGTGGGCGCTTGATCTGATCCGCGCCGGGAAGGCGTATGTCGACGATCTGTCGGCCGACGAGATCCGCGAGCACCGCGGCACCCTGACCGAGCCCGGCCGGCACAGCCCCTACCGCGACCGCTCGGTCGAGGAGAACCTCGACCTCTTCGAGCGGATGCGGGCCGGCGAGTTCGAGGACGGGACGCGGGTGCTGCGGGCCAAGATCGACATGGCGTCGGGCAACATCAACCTGCGCGACCCGGTCCTCTACCGGATCCTGCACGCCACCCATCCCCGCACCGGCGACGCCTGGTGCATCTACCCGACCTACGACTACGCCCACGGCCAGTCGGACGCGATCGAGCACATCACCCACAGCCTGTGCACCCTCGAGTTCGAGGACCACCGGCCGCTGTATGACTGGTTCCTCGACAACCTGCCGGTGCCGTCGCGGCCGCGCCAGATCGAGTTCGCCCGCCTCAACCTGTCCTACACCGTGATGTCGAAGCGGCTGCTCTTGCAGCTCGTGCGCGAGGGCATCGTCTCCGGCTGGGACGACCCGCGGATGCCGACCATCTCCGGCATGCGCCGGCGCGGCTTCCCGCCCGAGTCGCTCCGCCTGTTCTCGGAGAAGGTCGGGCTCGCCAAGCGGGACAGCGTCGTCGACGTCGCCCTGCTCGAGCACTGCGTGCGCGACGTGCTCAACCGCGCCGCGGATCGCCGGATGGCGGTGCTCAAGCCGCTCAAGGTGGTGATCACGAACTACCCCGAAGGCGAGGTCGAGGAGCTCCCTGCGGTCAACAACCCCGAGGACCCGGCGGCGGGCAGCCGCATGGTGTCGTTCAGCCGGCAGCTTTTCATCGAGCGCGAGGACTTCATGGAGGCGCCGCCCAAGCAGTTCTTCCGACTCGCGCCCGGCCGCGAGGTGCGGCTGCGCTACGCCTACCTCATCACCTGCCAGGAGGTGGTGAAGGACGGCTCGGGCGAGATTGTCGAGCTGCGCTGCACCTTTGACCCGGCCACCCGCGGCGGCAACGCCCCCGACAACCGGCGGGTCAAGGCGACGCTGCACTGGGTGTCGTCCGCCCACGCCGTGCCGGCCGAGGTGCGGCTCTACAGCCACCTCTTCAACCGCCCCGACCCGGGCGCGGACGGCGACTTCAGGGACGACATCGACCCGGCCTCGCTCGAGGCGCTGCGCGGCTGCCGGGTCGAGCCGGCGCTGGCCGGGCTGCCGGTCGAATCGCGCGTCCAGTTCGAGCGCCAGGGCTACTTCTGCGTCGACCCGGACTCGACGCCCGAGCGGCCGGTGTTCAACCGCACCGTGACCCTGCGCGACACCTGGGCCAAAATCCAGGCCAAGGGCGAGGCGGATCGGTAGCTTCCCCGCCCGCTCGCGTCACGGCGACTTGTCACGGCGTAGTCCGCAGGACGGAGCCGGATCCGCTGCCGCGCCCCTGCCCGTCCCGGATCCGAGGCAGCCACTCCGGCCCGCGGTCCGGAACGATCGTGTAAATCAGAATGAAGCGGGGATTGCACGTCCCGCTCAGAGGATTGTGCGCTGCGACGGAGTCGCTTTGACACGGCGCACGTTGGTCAACTGGCTGCGGCCGGAAACGCAAGCGTCGCCCGCAGGCCCGCGGAGGATCCATGGCAGCCAATCCTCACGATCGCGTTTTCTTCATCCCGAGCGGGCACGACCGCTTCGCTGCTCAACGCGGCTTCGGCATCACGAGGTTGAATTATCGCGTCGCCTCGAGTGACACTGATGGTCGCCTGTTTCTCATTGAGCAGACGATGCTCGCCAAGGGTGGGCCACCCCGCCACTTCCATCATGAGCAGGAGGAGTGGTCTTGCGTCATCGAGGGTGAGTTCATCATCGAGGTCGGCCAGCAGCGGTTCACCCTCAACCCGGGCGATTCGGCGTTTACCCCGAGGATGGTCCCCCACGTCTGGGCCTACGTTGGGACGGGACCCGGCAGGATCTTGATCGCCTTCGCCCCGGCCGGAAAGATGGAAGCATTCTTCAATGAAGCAACGAAGGCCAACGCCATGCCGGGCCAAGACCCGGCGCTGTGGCGCGCCCACGGTATGGAGGTGGTCGGGCCGCCCCTTGCGGTTGAGTGATTCCTCGCCGCCGCCTGCTTGTGCGCCCGTCGGCGAGTTCTGTCGCGCGGCGATGGCGCTGACAGACCATTCTTGGTCGAGGTCGTGAGCGTCAGCGCCCACGACTGCAGAACGAGGTGAGCATGTCGGAGTACCCGGAGGCTCAGAGGCGCAGCGAGGTCTCGGTTGGCGAGTCGGCGGCGTGACAGGTTGCGGCAAACGGTACGGAAGCGGAAGCGGGCCGAGGATCGAGGGGCTGCAAACGAAAACGCCGGGCAATCCCGGCGTGGTGCGAAGCTCAGTGGTGCCGAAGGCCGGACTCGAACCGGCACGGGTCGCCCCACACGGCCCTCAACCGTGCGCGTCTACCAATTCCGCCACTCCGGCACGCCCACTCTTCATCTTAGGTTTCAACCCCCCGAATGGCAACGCCTCAGGAGCCCGACGGCTGCTCGGAGCCCTCAACCGGGGCCTGCTCCGGCGCCGGAACCACCTCGCCCTCGACCGGTCCGGTCAGATCCGTGGTCCCCTGGCCGGCCGGCGCCTGCTCGGAGGTGGCCGGGGGCGGGCTCGCCTCGACGGCCTCCATGACCGAGCCATAGCGCTTGCCCGAGATGATCGCCAGGGTGACACACAGGATCACGAACAGCACGAAGGAGATCGTCGTCAGGCGGTGCATGATGTTGGTGCTGGTGCGGGGGCCGAACGAGGCCTGGCTGCCGGTGCCACCGAACGCACCGGCGAGATCGGCGCCCTTGCCCTGCTGGAGCAGCACCACCAGGATCAAGAAGATGCACACGAAAATGTACAGGATGACGAGCAGTACAGTCACGAACCAACTCCCGCGGCCCTCGAGGCCGCATCGCGCATGATAGCGCAAAACGAGTCGACGTCAAGACTTGCGCCGCCGATGAGGCCCCCGTCCACGTCCGGTTGCGCGAGCAGCTCGCCGGAGTTGGACGGCTTGAGGCTGCCGCCGTAGAGGATCCGCATCTGCTCGGCAGGGCCGGCGCCGAAGATTCCCGCGAGGCGCCGGCGCAGCTCGTAGTGGGCCTCCTGGGCCTGCTCGGTGGTGGCGTTGCGGCCGGTGCCGATCGCCCACACCGGCTCGTACGCTACGACGAGGTGCCCCGGATCGAGGGCGCCGAGCCCGGCGGTCTGCCGCTCGAGCACGGCAAAGGTCGCGCCGGCCTCGCGCTCGGCAAGGGTCTCGCCGATGCAGAAGATGACCTCGAGGCCGTGGGCCTGGGCGCACGCGGCGCGGCGCAGCGCGCTCTCATCGGTCTCGCCGAACAGGGCGCGGCGCTCGCTGTGGCCGACGATCACCCAGCCCACGCCGAGCTCGCGGAGCATCGGTGCGGCGATCTCGCCGGTGAACGCGCCGTGGTCCTCCCAGTGCACGTTCTGGGCGCCGAGGCCCAGCGATGAGCCGGTGAGCAGCATCGCCGCGTGGGGCAGCGAGGTGAAGGGCGGGCAGACGATGACCTCGACGCCGCTCGGCGGCCCTGCGGCGAGCAGGCCTTCGAGGAACGCGGCGGTCTCCGCCACGCCCTTGTGCATCTTCCAGTTGCCGACCACGAGCGGCCGTCGCACGGCGGTCATGCCTCGAGCGCCGCGATCGCGGGCAGGACCTCACCGGTGAGGTACTGCAGCGAGGCGCCGCCACCGGTCGACACGTGGCCGATCGCGTCAGCGACCCCGGCGTGGTGGACGGCCATCACCGACTCGCCGCCGCCCACCACCGTGAACGCCTTCGACGAGGCGAGCGCCCGTGCCACGGCCATCGTGCCGGCCGCGAACTCCTCGGTCTCGAAGACGCCCATCGGGCCGTTCCAGAAGACCGTGCGGGCGCTGGCGATCGCCGCGGCGAAGCGTTCGCGCGACGAGGACCCGATGTCGACGATCATCATCTCGGCGGGCACCGCGTCGGCCGCCGCCACCGCGATCCTCGTCGGATTGGAGATCGCGTCGGCCACCACCACGTCGGTCGGCAGCTCGAGCCGCACGCCCCGCTCCTTCGCCCGCTGCAGCACGGCGGCCGCCGTCTCCAACATCTCCGGCTCGACCAGCGAGCGCCCGACCGAGCAGCCCTGCGCGGCGAGCATGGTGTTCGCCATGCCGCCGCCGATCAGCAGCACCTCGACGCGCTCGAGCAGCGCCTCGAGCGGCGCGGTCTTGGTCGAGATCTTGGCGCCGCCGACCACCGCCACGTACGGTTGCTCGGGGTCGTGGACCATCCGGGAGAGGGCTGCGACCTCGGCGCCCATGAGCACGCCGGCGGCCTTGCGGCCGGTGGCGAACAGCGCCGGCGCGGCAGCCACCGACGCGTGGGCCCGGTGAGCGGTGCCGAAGGCGTCGTTGACGTAGTGGGTGAACGGCGCCGCCAGCTGCTTGGCGAACTCGGGGTCGTTGGCCTTCTCGCCCTTGTGAAAGCGGAGGTTCTCGAGCAGCAGCAGCGAGCCCGGCGCGGCCTCGGCGGCCGCCGGGTCGAGGCAGTCGGCGACGAAGCGCACCGGCCGGCCGAGGGCGACCTCGAGGACCGCGGCCACGGGCGCCAGCGAGAACGCCGGATCGGGCTTGCCCTTGGCATCGCCGAGGTGGGAGCACGCCGCCACCACGCCCGCCCGGTCGAGCAGCCAGCGCAGGGTCGGCAACGACGCCTCGATCCGGGTCGCGTCCTGGACCGCGCCGTTCTTCACCGGAACGTTGAGGTCGAGCCGCAGCAGGACCCGGCTGCCGCCGAGCTCGCGCAGGTCGGCAAGAGTGGGCAGGCTCATGCGCGGTCCTTCTTCGCCATGTACTCGAGCAGATCGACGCAGCGCAGCGCGTAGGCGTTCTCGTTGTCGTACCAGCCGACCACCCGGAAGAAGTCCGGAGCGACCTGGGAGATCAACGGCAGGTCGATCACCGTGGAGTGGCTCTCGCCGATGACGTCGGACGACACGATCGGGACGTCGGTCGCCCTGAGGATGCCCTTCAGCGAGCCGGCCGCGGCCTCGACGAAGGCGGCGCGCAGCTCGTCCGCGGTGCCCTCGCGGTTGGCCACGAAGGTCAGGTCGCAGACCGATCCATCCGCCACCGGCACCCGCATGGCAGCGCCGGCGAGCCGGCCGGCGAGCTCGGGGTAGACCAAGCCGATCGCCTTGGCGGCGCCGGTCGAGGTCGGGATGATGTTGATCGCCGCCGCCCGCGCCCGTCGCATGTCCTTGGAGTGCTGGACGTCGAGAATGCGCTGGTCATTGGTGTAGGCATGAATGGTGGTCAGCCAGCCGTGGCGGATGCCGACCGTCTCGTGCAGCACCTTGACCATCGGCGCCAGGCAGTTGGTGGTGCAGGAGGCGTTGGACAGCACGTGGTGGGCGGCCGGGTCGTAGGTCGAGTGGTTGACGCCGAACACGAAGGTGGCATCGACCTCCTTGCCCGGGGCGGTGATGATCACCTTCTTGGCGCCGGCCTCGAGGTGGGCGCCGGCCTTGGCGCGGCTCGAGAACAGCCCGGTGGCCTCGAACACGTAGTCGACGCCCAGCTTGGCCCAGGGCAGGCTGGCGGGATCGCGCTCGGCGAGCACCTGCATGCGGTCGCCGTCGATGACGAGGTCGCTCCCGGCAACCTCGACGGTGCCGTGGTAGCGCCCGTGGACCGAGTCGTGGGCGAACAGGTAGCCGAGCATGTCCGGGGAGGTGAGGTCGTTGATCGCCACCAGGTCGAAGCCCTTGCGGGCCTTGAGGTGACGGGCAACCAGCCGACCGATCCTGCCGAATCCGTTGATCGCAACTCTTGCCTTCATGGAGTCCTCCGGAAGTTCGTCGCGGGCCGTGGAGTATAGCAAAACGCGGGCCGCCGTTGTTTCCTCACTCAGTCGATCATCCCGTTCCCTTGCCCCTGTTCCACGGTCGGTGCGACACCGGAATCGGTTCTGCGGTGGTGAAAGGGCGCTTGGATGGGAACACGGGGAAGGGAACGGGGATTGGCAGCGCGTACGGGATTCGAACCCGTGTTACCGGCGTGAGAGGCCAGCGTCCTAGACCCCTAGACGAACGCGCCGCAGGGAGCGGCACGATAGCACAGGGTCGGTTGGCTGGCAATACGGGGCTGCTGTCCCCGTCTCCCTGCCTGCCTGTCACGGCGGAGCCGAGAAGGCGAAGCCGGATGTCCGTGTCCGAGTGACGGTTGGCCACCAGGATCGTGCGCTCGGGGACGGAGACGGGCACGGATACGGAGACGGGGACGGAGAGCGATGGGCGGGTCGGGGGACTCGACCCGAGATCCTAGCCCCTATCTGCTGCCTACTCCCCCTCGAGCCGGGTGAGGCGGGCCATGAAGTCGTCGCCGGTCCGGGCGGCAATGAGACCCGCGATGAACTCCGCGCGACAGGCAAACCGGGCAAGGCGCGCGAGCCCGGCGAGGTGGTCGGCCGCGGTTCTGCTGTCGCCGATCAAGCAGAAGGTCAGCTGCACCGGCCGCCCGTCCACTGCGGGGTAGGGAATGCCGCCGGGGTGGGTCGAGGCGGCGATGGCGAGCCGGCCGAGCCCCGGGACCTGGGCGTGAGGCACCGCGATCCCCCCGCCGATGCCGGTCGACAGGACGCGTTCGCGCTCGAGCAGGCGCCGCGCCACCTCCTCGCCGTCGCCGAAGATGCCTGCCTGCTCGAAGACCGACCCGTACAGGCGCAGCAGGGCCGCCCGATCCGCGACCGCGGGATCGATCAGCACGAGCTCGGCTGCGAGCTAGCCATAGAGCCGCATCTGCACCTCACGACTCGCGCTGCGGAGGCCGGGGCGAACCCGGGCGCACGACCGCCGGGGCCCCGGCGCCGGTCCCGCGCTCCCCCGTGGCTGCGCGCTCGCGACCTCAGTCGCTGACGCGCGGCCGGTAGTAGTCGTGGTAGGCCTCCATGACGAAGGCCGATGCCACCGGCATCGTCACCAAGAGGCCGACCAGGCAGACGAGCGAGCCGACGATGGCGAGCGCCAGGTGCACGACTGCCAAGAGCAGCGCCGGAGTGACGAGGCGCTGGGCAAAGCGCACGTTGTCGCGGAGCGCGTCGACCGGGGCCCGGGGGGTGATCACGACCGTCGGGATCACGAACATTGTCGCGGCGGCGGTGACCACGCTGACCGCGAGGTTGATCACGACCGCGACGATCTGGCCGAGGCACGGGATGTGGCCCAGGATGAAGCCGACGATCATCGAGACCGCGGCACCGAGGATCATGACCAGCACCACGAGGAGGCCGGCGACGCAGGTCCGAGCGAAGTCCTGGAAGCCCGCGAACAGCTCGCCGAACTCGGTCTCGCGGCCGTCCCGCAGCCGCTGGATCATGCCGTAGTAGCCGGCCATCAGGGGGCCCGCCAGGATCAGCGGGCCGACCACCGTGATCGCCGACACCAACAGGATGATGAACACGATCGCGAAGCCGCCCACCAGCAGGCCGGCGTTCGCGGTGAACAGCTCCCATGCCCGGTTGAGGTAGCGGCCGACATCGACCCGGTCCGGCGGGCCGGGACGGCCGGTCGCTGCGTGGGGCGGGGGTGCCGCGGGCGGGAGGTCGGCTCCGTGCGGTGCGTCGTGCAGGGTCATGTGGACACTCCTTGTGGTGAAGGATCGCTCCATGCGGGTTCTTCGGTCGCCATCTTACATGACCGAGGTCCGCGGCAGGAGACCCCTGGACTCCCACGCGCTGCGCCCCGTGCCCCTGCCCGGTACAGACAACGGGAGCCGCCCGAACGGGCGGCTCCCGCGAGATCACGGAGTCGGAGCCGGGCTCAGTTGGTCTTGCCGGCGTGCAGCACGAGCGCCGGGAAGTCGCCGTTGCAGCCGGCGTCCTGGCCGGAGAACTGCGACCCGACCGCGGTCACCTGGCCTTCGAGCGACGTGCCGGTGCCGGGGACGAACTCGACCGTCCAGGTCATCACGCCGCTGCCCGACGGCTGATAGCTGTCGGCGAAGGTCACGCCGTCGGCGAAATCGGCCACCGGCGCAGGCGTCAGGCCCTGGCCCCACTGGAAGAGCAGCGGGCACGCCGGCTCGGTGCCGTCCAGCTTGTCCCAGTTGAAGTAGGTGCCGACGATGGCCGTCACCTGGCCGCCCGAGATCACGATGTTGCCGCCGGCCGCGAACAGCAGCGAGTCATAGAGCGCGAACTGGTAGGTGCCGTCGATGCCGCCGCTGCCGCCGCCGGTGGCCGCCGACTCGAGCGTGGTCGGGTCGGTCGAGGCGTTGTCGACCTTGGAGGCGCCGACCACCGCCAGGCCCGACGTCACTTCGGCGTGCAGGGTGCCGTTGTCGAAGTTGGCGAGCCCGGGGAAGAGCTGATTGACGCGCTTCAGGTACGGCTCCCAGGCGTCCAGGGCGAGCGCCGTCGAGGCGAGCACGCCGCCCTGCGGATCGCGCAGGCTGAAGTTGATCACCGCGCCGGTCTCTCCGGCGGTGGCGTAGACGTTGCAGCGGAAGCTCGCGTTCTGGCTCAGGCCGACGATGTCGGTGGCCGAGCCGGCCTGGGTCGCCGCCCAGTCGGGAATGCCCTCGAAGCCCTGGCCGAAGGTGGCGGTGCCGTCCGAGGCGTAGATCCGGCTGTTGACGATCACCTCGCCGCCGTCGGCTATCACCACGAAGGCGCCGTTGCCCTCGCTGAGGCCGAAGTCGTTGAGGATGACGTCGTCGAGGACCTCGGTGTCGCCGCCCGGCAGCGAGAAGGAAATCGAGGCTGGGCTGGGATTGGCTTGGTCCCGCACCAGCCAGTAGACCGTGACGTCGACGGTGGCGGTGCCCGGGTTCATCACGTAGAGGTCGGTTCCCCACGGCGCGCCGCGGCCCGCGGCCGGCACGATCGTGACGTCACCAGGGCTGAGGGCGAGGGCCGGAGCGGCGGCCAGCGCCATGAGAAAAATCGAGGTCAGCAGTCTGCGAGTCATCGGCGTCCTCCTTGGCCACGGTCGCGCACGGCGTGGCGACGCATAACGATACCACGCCACCGCCCGCCGGGCCGAGCATCTCACGCTCGAAGTACGCAGCGCCGTCCCGAGGGTTGACCGGCGTCACCGGGATTGGGGTGTCGGGCCCGGCTGCGCTACGATGCGCCCATGACCTATCAGGTGCTGGCCCGGGCATGGCGGCCGCAGCGCTTCGAGGAGATCCTCGGCCAGGACGCGGTGGTGCAGACCCTGCGCAACGCGCTCGCCACGGGCACCCTCGGCCACGCCTACCTGTTCGCCGGCCGGCGCGGGGTCGGCAAGACCACGGCGGCGCGCCTGCTTGCCAAGGCGGTCAACTGCGCCGAGGGCCCGACCCCGGATCCCTGCGGGCACTGCGTCTCCTGCCGCGAGATCACCGACGGCTCGAGCCTCGACGCGGTCGAGCTCGACGCGGCGACCCACACCGGGGTCGACGACGTCCGCGACCTCCAGGACTTGCTCCGCTTCCACCCCACCCGCGACCGCTTCCGGGTGGTGATCGTGGACGAGGTCCACATGCTGTCGAAGTCGGCCTTCAACGCTCTGCTGAAGAGCATCGAGGAGCCGCCGCCCTACGTGCTGTGGGTCTTTGCCACCACCGAGCGCCACAAGATCCCGGCCACCATCCTGTCGCGCTGCCAGCAGCTCGAGTTCCGGCCGGTCTCAACCGAGCGGATCGCGGCGCGCCTGCTCGAAATCGCCAAACACGACGGGTTTTCGCTGGCGGCGAGCGCCGCCGAGACGATCGCCCGCGCCGCCGACGGCAGCGTCCGCGACGCCCTGTCGCTGCTCGATCAGCTGCGCGCGTTCGCAGCCGACCGGGTCGACGACGAGGCGGTGGCGGAGGTCCTCGGGGTGCCCCGCTTCGAGGTCATGGTCGAGCTCGTCGAGGCGCTCGCCGAGGGCAAGGCAGCCGCCGGGCTTGCCGTTCTGCGCCGCGAGCTCGAGGCCGGCCACGACACCACCGTGCTCTACCGGGAGGTCGGTCGGGTGCTGCGGGCGGCGGTGCACTGCGTGCTCGATCCGTCACTCGAGCTGTCGCTGACTGAGGACCAGCGCCGACGCCTCGAGCCGCTCGCCCAAAGCCTCGGCGTCGACGCGCTGACCCGCATGCTCGGGCTGTGGGCCGACCAGGAGCCGCTGCTGCGCGACGCCGGCAACCGCGAGCTGGCTCTCGAGGTGGCGGCGCTGCGCCTCGCCCGCTGGCCGGCGGTGCAGCAGCTCGAGCGGGTGCTGGGAGGCGCGCCGGGCGGGACGGTGCCGCCAGCCGACGCGTCGCGCGGCGGCCGCGGCCGGGGGGGTGGCGGAGTCGGTGGAGCCGGTGATCCGCGGGCGCGGCTCGCCGCCGTGCTGTGGGACGGCCAGCCGCGGCTGGCGAGCGCGGTCGAGAAGGCCGAGGTCGCGGTCGAGTCGGAGGCGCTCGTGCTGCGCTTCGCGGCCGGGGACGCGGGTCTGGCCGCGTTCGCCGCCTCGGAGGCGTCGACGAAGGCGCTGCAAGCGGCCTGCTCGGCGGTGTTCGGGGGTGCTCGAAAGGTCCGGGTCGAGAGTCCGGGCGGGGCCGGCGCCGCCGTCGCCGACGCCCTCGAGCAGGCGGCGCTGGCGGATCCGGCGCTCGAGCTCGCGCGGCGGGTGCTGGGCGGCGAGATCGTCGCCGTGCGTCCGGACTCCGGGCCGACATGAGGGCAGCTGGAGACGCATGGTGGAGCTGAGACCGCGCTCGGTCCGCAGACTTCTCGAGCAGCTCGAGCGCCTGCCCGGCATCGGTCCGCGCACCGCCCGGGTTCTTGTGGAGCACCTGCTCACCGTCGACGCGGGCGAGGTCGGCGAGCTCGCCGAGGCGCTCGCCGGGCTGCGCCGGGAGGTCCGGCTGTGCGAGCAGTGCTTCCTCCTCACCGACGACGAGCGCTGCTCCGTGTGCCGGGATCCCAGCCGCGACCGCAGCACGATCCTGGTGGTGGAGGAGCCGACCACCGCGTGGGCGGTCGAGGCCACCCGGGAGTACCGGGGCCTCTACCACGCCCTGCTCGGCCACCTTTCGCCGCTGCACGGCGTCGGACCGGAGGACCTGACGATCGATCGCCTCGAGGAGCGGTGCCGGGGCGGCGAGGTCCGGGAGTTGATCCTGGCGACCAACCCGACGGTCGAGGGGGAGACCACCGCGCTCTATATCGTCCGCCGGCTGCAGCCGCTCTCACTCACGGTCAGCCGGCCGGCGTCCGGCGTCCCGGTCGGCGGCGATCTGTCGGCGGTTGACCAGCTGACCCTGGCACAGGCGCTGCAGCTGCGGCGCAAGCTGTGACGGCCGCTGCTGCGGCCCGGCGCAGCGTCGCCGCGTTCCTTGCCTGGCCGCGGCGACTGTGTTAGAAGCAGATGTATCGGGGAGGCATCCGCGAGTGAGCTCGAGCCTTGTCATGTACCAAGAGGAGTTCGACAGGATCTCCCATGTCCTGAACCGCCTCAAGGTGGATGCCAACGCCAAGATCGTGTTCTTAGTCGACAAGAACGGGCAGCAGATCGCCGGCGCCGGTGAAATCGATCTCGTGGACACGACCTCGCTCGCGTCGCTCACGGCCGGCAACGTCGCGGCGACTGACGGGTTGGCGAGGCTGATCGGCGAGCGCGAGTTCACGATCCTGTTCCACGAGGGCCGCAAGGACAACATCCACATCTCGATCGTGGGGCAGCGGCTGATCCTGGTCGTGATCTTCGACGAACGATCCTCGCTCGGCCTGGTGCGGCTCCGGGTGCGCAAGGCCTCCACCTCGGTCGAGAGGATCCTCAACGAAATGGAGGAGAAGGCGCAGCGGGTCGGCGCCGGGGACGCGGCCTCGCCGTTCGCGGAGATCACCGACGAGGACATCGACGCGCTGTTTTCCGAATGAGCTTCATCAACTACGCCGCGCGCGAGATCAACGTCAAGATCGTCTTCTACGGGCCGGGTCTCGGCGGCAAGACGACCAATCTGCAGTACATCTACGAGCGCTCGAACCCCCACCAGAAGGGCAAGCTGATCTCGCTCGCCACCGAGACCGACCGCACCCTGTTCTTCGACTTCCTGCCGCTCGACCTCGGCTCGGTGCGCGGCTTCAAGACCCGCTTCCACCTCTACACGGTTCCCGGTCAGGTCTTCTATGACGCCAGCCGCAAGCTGATCCTGAAGGGCGTGGACGGGGTGATCTTCGTCGCCGACTCACAGGAGGCGCGGATGGACGCCAATGTCGAGTCGCTGCGCAATCTCGAGCTGAACCTGAAAGAGAACGGGTTCGACCTCAAGACGATCCCCTATGTGCTGCAGTTCAACAAGCGCGACCTGCCGACCGCGGTGGCGGTGGACACCCTGTACCGAGTGCTCAACTACAAGGGCGAGCCGACCTTCGAGGCGGTGGCGGTGCGCGGCATGGGCGTCTTCGAGACCCTCAAGGCGGCGGCCAAGCAGGTCCTCTACGACCTCAAGCGCAGATAGCTGACAGCCTTACGGCCACCCGCTGGTGACGGCAGGTCGAGGCGGCCGCAGGCCGCCGTCACCTCGGGGAGCGCGTCCTTCTTGGAACCCCGCCGCGATGGTAGGCTGCCGCCGCGCAGGGGCGGAGAGCTGCCGCTCGCCGGAGGAGACGCCTTGGACATGACCTTCGACGCTCTCGACGAGTTGTCCGTCACCACCCTGCGCACCCTCGCCATGGACGCGGTCCAGCGCGCCGACTCCGGGCACCCCGGGGCGCCGATGGCGCTCGCGCCAGTGGCCCACGTGCTGTTCACCCGCGTCCTCACCCACAACCCCTCCAACCCGTCGTGGCCGGACCGCGACCGCTTCGTGC
Source organism: Holophagae bacterium (assembly GCA_003105185.1). GTDB lineage: Bacteria > Acidobacteriota > Thermoanaerobaculia > Thermoanaerobaculales > Sulfomarinibacteraceae > FEB-10. The sequence goes on along the minus strand of PQAJ01000302.1, from coordinate 1,859 downwards.
TGTCGTGCGGCCACGCCTCGATGCTGCTGTACGGCGCCCTCCACCTCAGCGGCTACGACCTCGGCCTCGACGAGATCAGAAGCTTCCGGCAGTGGGGGTCGCGGACCCCCGGCCATCCCGAGCGCGGACTGACTCCCGGGGTCGAGATCACCACCGGCCCGCTCGGCCAGGGCTGCGGCGCGTCGGTCGGCATGGCGCTCGCCGAGGCCCACCTGGCGGCGCGCTTCAACCGTCCCGGCCACACCGTCGTCGACCACCGGACCTGGGTGCTGTGCTCGGACGGCGACCTCATGGAGGGCGTCGCCAGTGAGGCGGCGTCGCTCGCCGGGCACCTGAGGCTCGGCAAGCTGGTGTGGATCTGGGACGACAACCGCATCACCATCGAGGGCTCGACCGAGCTGACGTTCTCCGAGAACGTCGCGCGGCGCTTCGAGGATTACGGCTGGCGGGTGCTGCGGGTCGCCGACGCCAACGATCTGCCCGCCGTCGCCGCCGCGCTGGCGGCGGCCTGCTCCGCAAGCGACCGGCCGACCCTGATCGCGGTGCGATCGCACATCGCCTGGGGCGCGCCCGCCAAGCAGGACACCGCCGACGCCCACGGCGCACCGCTCGGCGAGGAGGAGGTGAGCGCCGCCAAGCGCGCCTACGGCTGGCCCGCCGACGAGCACTTCCTGGTCCCGGATGGAGTGCGCGAGCGCTGCCGCCAGGTCGACCGCGGCCGGGCTGCGGAGGCCGCCTGGGCCGCCCGGGTGGCGGGCTGGAAGGAACGGTTCCCCGAGCTCGCCGAGGAGTGGCGGCGACGGCTCGCGGGCGAGCTGCCCGAGGGCTGGTCGGCGGCCCTGCCGGGGTTCGAAATGGGCGGGAAGGGGATCGCGACCCGGATCGCCTCCGGCAAGGTGCTCAACGCGATCGCCGGCCGCATGCCCGAGCTGGTGGGCGGGTCGGCCGACCTCGGGCCGTCGTGCAAGACCGTGATCGAGGCGAGCGGCGACCTGACGGCGGCCGCGCCGGGAGAGCGAAACCTGCACTTCGGCATCCGCGAGCACGGGATGGCGGCAATCCTCAACGGCCTCAGCCTGCACGGCGGCATCCGGCCGTACGGGTCCACCTTCCTGGTGTTCGCCGACTACATGCGGCCCTCGATCCGGCTCGCCGCCCTGATGGGGCTGTCGGTGATCTACGTCTTCACCCACGACTCGATCTGGGTCGGCGAGGACGGCCCGACCCATCAGCCGGTGGAGCAGCTGGCCTCGCTGCGGACGATTCCGAACCTCGTGGTGGTGCGGCCGGCCGACGCCAACGAGACGGCGGCGGCGTGGCGGGTCGCGGTGGAGCGCCGCGACGGGCCCACCGCGCTGGTGCTCAGCCGGCAGAACCTGCCGGTCCTGGCGGGCACCGCCGAGCTGGCCGGGGACGGGGTCGCGGCCGGCGCCTACGTGCTGGCCGACGGCGGTAGCGCCCCGGCCGTGGTGCTGATCGCCACCGGCTCCGAGGTGGCGCTCGCGGCCGCGGCGCGCGAGACGCTCGCAGCGCGCGGCATCGCGGCGCGCGTCGTGTCGATGCCGTCCTGGGAGCTGTTCGCGGGGCAGCCCGCCGCCTCCCGGGAGGCAGTGCTGCCGCAGGGGGTGCCGAGGCTGGCGATCGAGGCGGGCGTGACCATGGGCTGGTGCCGGTGGGTCGGGGAGCGCGGCGAGGTGGTGGGGCTCGACCGCTTCGGCGCGTCGGCCCCGGGGAAGATAGTGGCCGTCAAGCTCGGCATCACCGCCGAGGCGGTGGTCGAGCGCGCGCTCGCCCTCGTGGGCAGGGGATAGAGGTCCTTCCCGTTTGCGTGCCAGCGCTCGGGAGGCGAGGCGAGCACG
>PQAJ01000301.1 GCA_003105185.1 Holophagae bacterium | reverse complement strand
GCTCAAACTTCTGCTTGGCCATTCGAGCCTCCCGTTTACGCCGTCAAGCCCCGGACGCGGGCGATGATCGCGTCCGCGTGCTGCTGGGGCACCTCGTCGTAGTGGTCGAACTGCATGGTGTAGGTGGCGCGGCCCTGGGTCGCCGACCGGAGGTCGGTCGCGTAGCCGAACATCTCCGACAGCGGCACGTGGACGGTGACCACCTGGAATCCCGCCCGCGGCTCCATGCTGATGATCCGTCCGCGGCGGCGGTTGAGGTCGCCGATGACGTCGCCCATGTACTCCTCAGGCGTCACCGCCTCGACCTCCATGATCGGCTCGAGCAGCACCGGATGCGCGTGCGCCGCGGCGTCCTGGAATGCCATCGAGCCGGCCACCTTGAACGCGATCTCGGAGGAGTCGACCTCGTGGAACGAGCCGTCGTGGAGCGTGACCGAGACGCCCAGCATCGGATAGCCGGCGAGCACCCCGCGCTCCATCGCCTCGCGGACGCCGATCTCGACCGGGCGGATGAACTCCTTCGGGATCGCACCCTGGACGATTTCGTTCGTGAACTCGAAGTCGGTGCCGTCGGTCAGCGGCGCGATCCGGATCTTGGCGTGGCCGTACTGGCCGCGGCCGCCGGTCTGCCGGATGAACGTGCCTTCGCCCTCGGCCTCCTCGGTGATGGTCTCGCGGTAGGCAACCTGGGGGCGGCCGACGTTGGCGCGGATGTTGTACTCGCGCAGCAGGCGGTCGACGATGATCTCGAGGTGGAGCTCGCCCATCCCCGAGATCAGGGTCTGCCCCGTCTCCTGGTCGGTCGTCACCCGGAACGTCGGGTCCTCGCGGGTCAGCTTGCCGAGCGCCGTCCCGAGCTTGTCCTGGTCGGCCTGGGTCCGCGGCTCGATCGCCACCGAGATCACCGGCTCGGGGAACTGCATGGCCTCGAGCACGATCGGGTGCGCCGGGTCGCAGATGGTGTCGCCGGTCGCGGCGTTGCGCAGGCCGACCGCGGCGCAGATATCGCCGGCGAAGACCTCGGAGATCTCCTCGCGCTTGTTGGCGTGCATCTTGAGCAGGCGGCCGATCCGCTCCGACTTGCCGGTCGCGGCGTTGACCACCGTCGAGCCGGTTCCCATGCTCCCCGAGTAGATSCGGACGAAGGACAGCTGGCCGACGAACGGGTCGTTCATGATCTTGAARACCAGCGCGGCCAGCGGCTCGTCGTCGGCCGCGTGGCGGACATCGAGCTCGCTCGACGACGGCCGGTAGCCCTCGATCGGCGGCACTTCGAGGGGCGARGGAAGGAARTCGACCACCGCATCGAGCAGCGGCTGYACGCCCTTGTTCTTGAAGGCCGCGCCGCACAGCACCGGCACCAGGGCGCCGCTGATCGTGCCCAGCCGCAGCCCGCGCAGGATCTGCTCCTCGCTCAGGCTGCCGCCGCTGAGGTACTCGCTGAGCAGCTCGTCCGAGGTCTCGGCCACCGCCTCGAGGAGCCGCTCGCGGTGCTCCTCGACCTCGGCCCGGTACTCCTCGGGCACCGACTCCTCCCGGTACTCGGCGCCGAGGCTCTCGTCGAGGTAGCGGTAGGAGCGCAGGCGCACCAGGTCGATGACGCCCACGAACGACTCCTCACGGCCGAGCGGCACCTGGACCGGGACCGGGTTGGCCTTGAGCCGGGTGCGGATCTGGTCGACCACGCCGGCGAAGCGGGCGCCGATGCGGTCCATCTTGTTGACGAAGGCGACTCGGGGCACCCGGTAGCGGTCGGCCTGCCGCCACACGGTCTCGGACTGCGGCTCGACGCCGCCRACCGCGCAGAACACGGCCACCGCRCCGTCGAGCACACGCAGGCTGCGCTCGACCTCGGCGGTGAAGTCGACGTGTCCAGGGGTGTCAATGATGTTGATGCGGTGGTCCCGCCAGAAGCAGGTGGTGGCGGCRGAGGTGATGGTGATGCCGCGTTCCTGCTCCTGGGGCATCCAGTCCATGGTGGCGGTGCCGTCGTGCACTTCGCCCAGCTTGTAGTTGATGCCGGTGTAGTAGAGCACCCGCTCGGTAGTCGTCGTCTTACCGGCATCAATGTGGGCCATGATGCCGATATTCCGGACGTGATCGAGGGGGATGGATCGCGACATGTTGTCAAAGAGCTCCTGACCGGTCTAACTACCAGAGTCCAGTTTCACCACCTGTAGTGTGCGAACGCCTTGTTCGCGTCCGCCATGCGATGCGTGTCCTCGCGCTTCTTGATCGCGCCGCCGCGGTTGTTGGCGGCATCCAGAAACTCGCCGGCGAGCTTCTCCATCATCGTCTTCTCGTGGCGCCCCGCCGCGAACGTGATCAGCCAGCGGATGGCCAGCGACTGCTGGCGGTCGGCGCTCACCTCGACCGGCACCTGATAGGTCGAACCACCCACGCGGCGCGACTTGACCTCGACCTGGGGCGCGGTGTTCTCCATCGCCCGCTTGAAGACCTTGAGCGGATCGTCGCCGGACCGCTCCCCGATCAGGCGCAGGGCGCCGTAGAAGATCCGCTCGGCGGTCGTCTTCTTGCCCTGGCGGGTCACGTTGTTGATGAACTTGGTGACCAGCCGGGAGTTGTAGACCGGGTCCGGCAGGAGCTGACGTTTGTCGACGATTCCGCGGCGCGGCATCGCTCCCTCCCTCAGGCCTTCGGTCGCTTGGCTCCGTACTTGGAGCGCTGCTGCCGGCGTCCGTCGACGCCCTGACAGTCCATGGTCCCGCGAATGATGTGGTAGCGGACGCCGGGGAGGTCCTTCACGCGGCCGCCGCGGATCATCACCTGCGAGTGCTCCTGCAGGTTGTGACCCTCGCCGGGGATGTACGCCGTCACCTCGATGCCGTTGGTCAGCCGGACACGCGCCACCTTGCGGAGCGCCGAGTTCGGCTTCTTCGGGGTGGTCGTGAACACCCGGGTGCACACGCCGCGCCGCTGCGGGCACGCGTGGAGGGCGGGGCTCTTGGTCTTCTCCACCGCCGTCCTGCGGCCCTCGCGGACCAGCTGCGAGATGGTTGGCATATCCGCTCCCTGCTTCGGTTACTCAACATCAAGCAGGCACTACACTTGCCTGCCGATCAGATGAATCGCGGCCCTGGGGACGCCAGAGCCGCGGAAGGATACCCTCAATCGGGTGTTCTGTCAACTGTCGCGCAGCGGTCGCTCGCCGTGCGCCTCGAGCAGGGCCGCCGCGGCCTCGGTCATCTCCTGGTAGAGTGCGTCGGCCTCCTCCTTGGGCGCCATCTCGTCCTGCGGCACCGGCTCGATCACGGTCCGCCGGTAGCGCGGCGCGCCGGTGCCCGCCGGGATCAGCCGGCCGACGATGACGTTCTCCTTGAGGCCGTGGAGGTTGTCCACCTTTCCGGACACCGCCGCCTCGGTCAGGACCCGGGTCGTCTCCTGGAAGGAAGCGGCCGAGACGAAGGACTCGGTCGCCAGCGACGCCTTGGTGATGCCGAGCAGCAGCGACTTCGCGGTCGCGGGCTCGCCGCCGGCAGCGGTCACCCGGTCGTTCTCCCGCCGGAACAGGTAGCGCGGGACCTGCTGCTCGAGCAGGAAGTCGGTGTCGCCGGGATCGACCACCTTCACGAAGCGCATCATCTGGCGGACCATCACCTCGATGTGCTTGTCGTTGATCGTCACACCCTGCGAGCGGTAGACCTCCTGGATCTTGTCCACCAGGTGGCGCTGCATCTCCTGCTCGCCGAGGATCGACAGGATGTCGTGCGGGTTGACGGCGCCCTCGGTGAGCGGGTCGCCGGCCTGGATGAACTCGCGCTCCTGCACCGAAACGTGCGCGTAGCGCGGGATCGAGTACTCGCGGTGTTCGCCGCCCTCGCCCTTGAGGACGATCCGGCGCTGGCCCCGCACCGGCTCGGTGATCTCGACCGTGCCGTCGATCTCGGAGACCACCGCCGGGTCCTTCGGCTTGCGCGCCTCGAAAAGCTCGACCACGCGCGGCAGGCCGCCCGTGATGTCCTTGGTCTTGGACATCTCGCGCGGGATCTTGGCGAGCACATCGCCGGCCGCCAGCTTCTCGTTCTCCTTGACCGCGAGGTGGGCCCCGATCGGGAGCTGGTAGCGACGCTCCTCGTTCTTGCGGCCGACGACCTCGATGGTCGGGATCCGCTTGCCCGAGCCGAGCGGCTCGATGACGATCTTGTGGGCGTGCCCAGTGAGCTTGTCGATCTCCTCGCGGACGTTCTCGCCCTCGACCAGGTCGTGGAACTTCACCTTGCCGGTGATCGCGGTCAGGATCGACGAGGTGAAGGGGTCCCACTCGACCAGCACGGCGCCCGGCTCGACCTCCTGACCGTCCTCGACCAGCAGGTGCGACCCGTAGGCGACCGAGTAGCGCTCCTTCTCGCGCTGCCGCTCGTCGAGGATCACCAGCTTGCCGGTCCGCGAGATCGCCACCCGCTGCCGGTCCTTGTTGATGACGGTCGCGACGTTGAGGTAGCGGACCCGGCCGGGGTGGTTCGCCACGTGCCGTGACGCCTCGCCGCCGCGGGTCGCGGTGCCGCCGTAGTGGAAGGTCCGCATCGTGAGCTGGGTGCCCGGCTCGCCGATCGACTGGGCCGCGATGATGCCGACCGCCTCGCCGATCTCGACCATCCGTCCGCTGGCCAGCATGCGGCCGTAGCAGAGCTGGCAGACGCCGCGGTCGGTCTCGCAGGTCAGCACCGACCGGATGCGGACCCGCTCGATGCCGGCCTCCTGGATCTGATTGGCGAGAGCCTCGGTGACCTCGGTGTTCATCGGGCAGATCAGCGTGCCCTCGATCGGGTCGTAGACGTCCTCGGCCACCGCCCGCCCGACCACCCGGTCGCGCAGCTGCTCGAGGATTTCGCCGCCCTCGGAGATGGCGGTGACGTCGATGCCGTTGTCGGTCCCGCAGTCGTGCTCGACCACGATCACATCCTGGGCGACGTCGACCAGCCGCCGCGTCAGGTAGCCGGAGTCGGCGGTCTTGAGCGCGGTGTCGGCGAGRCCCTTGCGCGCGCCGTGGGTCGAGATGAAGTACTGCARCACCGACAACCCCTCGCGGAAGTTGGCGGTGATCGGCGTCTCCATGATCTCGCCCGACGGCTTGGCCATCAGGCCGCGCATCCCGGCGAGCTGGCGGACCTGCTCGCGGGAGCCGCGCGCGCCCGAGTCGGCCATCATGAAGATGG
>PQAJ01000300.1 GCA_003105185.1 Holophagae bacterium | reverse complement strand
GTGCGCGTCGGCGTGCTGGTCGGAGGCACGGGCGTGGAGGTCGCAGTCGGGGTGCGGGTCGGGGTGTTGGTGGGCGGCGCGGGCGTCGAGGTCGCGGTCGCGGTGCGGGTCGGGGTGTGCGTCGCGGTGGCCGACGGCGTCCGGCTTGGTGTCGGCGTCGCGGTCGGGGTGCCCGTTCTGGTCGGGGTGTTGGTGAGCGTGGGAGTTGCCGTCGGCCCGCTCGAGACCGACAGCTCGAGCCGGTAGAGCTGCGGGCCGTTGGTGGCGTCGCCGGCGGGCTCGACGAAGTAGGTCCCGGCGCCGCTCGACAGGGGCACGTTGAGCAGGGCCTCGGGCAGGCCGGCCCCGTTGGCGTCGGCGAACGCGAGCTCGGTGATGCCGTTGACGTCGAGCACGCGCAGCGAGAGGTCGTGGATGGCGAGCGAGTTGAACGGCGTGCCGGCGCTGCAGCTGCCGTTCGGGTTCTGGGGCCCGCTCAGGTAGGTCGAGCCGATCGGCGTGAGGGTGACCGACAGCGATGCGCCGCTGCCGACGGTGATGCTGAAGTCGTCGAAGTCGGCGTCGTCGTCGACCGAGAGGTTGTCCAGCGTCAGCGGGCCGGGTGGCGTCCCCAGCGGGTACGCCGTGGCCGGGGAGTCGTTGTGCTCCGCGGCGTCGCCGTAGCCGCGGTTGGCGGCCAGGATGTCGTCGTGCTGCGGCCCGTCGAAGGCGCTCGAGTAGTACGGCTCCATCAGCTTGGTCTGGTTGATCGGGCAGACGTGCTGCAGCCCGAGGCCGTGCCCGTGCTCGTGCGCCACCACGTTGCGCAGCCGTATCGAGTTGCTCGTGGTGGTGGTGTAGAACGAGTCGCCGGTGTCGAGCACCATGTCGCCGACGTCCGGGTAGAAGTTGTAGGCGAGGATGCCGGAGTTGCCGTCGATGGTGTGGCCGCCCAAGCGGACGTCGCCGCGCACGCCGAGCGCGCCCGCCGCGTCCACGAACGCCGCACCGTCGTCGGTGGGCTGGTAGACATAGGTGACCCCGGTCAGCTCGCCCCAGCGGTTCATGACCTGCTGGAGCAGGGCGATCCAGGTCGCCTCATTGCCGTAGATGCCGGTCAGGAACGCGCGCAGGTTGCTCGGCGCCGCCGGCTCGCCGGCATAGCCCGGGATCGAGGTGCCGTCCGGGATCACGCTCCAGGTGAGCGTGGTCGGGTCGCCCTGGCCAAGACCGGAGCCGTTGCTGGCGGTCCGGTACCAGCGATTGGTGTCCGGGAACTGGTACTCGCCGGCGGGCTTTCCGGACAGGGAGAAGTCCACCCGCGCGAGCGCCGCCCGCGCGATCGCCTGCTCGACGTACCACTGCGGGGTGCCCTCTTTGAAGCAGAGCACCGGCGAGCGGGCATCGATCGGCGGCGCGGGCGAGCCGGCCGATCCGACGCCGGGGATGGCCGCGATCAGGACCGCCATCCCGAGCACCCGGCGCGTCGTGCTTCGTGTTGTCGCCATGCGCCGGGCCCCCCTCGCTCYTCGCGCTGCCGYCGTCATGGGTTGGYCGCCGACCASGCGCCGGTGGTGCCGGACTCGAAGCCGTCCGCGAACAGCTCCTCGCCACCCCCCGGGAAGACGCAGACCCCGATCGCGGGTGGCAGGTAGTTGGTCACGATGTTGTCGATGACCCGGCYCCCGAACTCCATCAGGTTGTTGCCGCAGCCCGCGATGTGGCAGTAGCTCATGACCGTGCCGGGGCCGCCCGGGCACGAGGTCGGGCCCTGGTAGCAGCCGCTCTCGTTGGCGTAGCACTCGTCGATCGGCGGGGAGTAGCAGTGGGTGTGCCGGGACCCGAAGTTGTGGCCGAGCTCGTGGCCGACGACGAAGGCGTCGCCGGCGAGGTAGTCGATCAGGAAGACCTTGGTGAAGCTGTAGCCGTAGGAGTGCGAGCACAGCCCGCCGAGCCAGGCGATGCCGGAGGCCGAGTAGGGGGACGGCGACTTGCCGGACAGCATGGCGGCGAGGGCGCGGTCGACACCGTTGTAGTGCGCGGCCCAGTACGAGGAGAACTCGTTGAGCTCGGCGCTCGACGCCGCCCCGCCGCTGTTCTGGTTGTAGGGGTCGGAGCCGACCCGCAGGATGGTCTCGCCCTGGAGCAGGGTCACGTCGAGGTCGCGCTCGTACATCACGTTCATCGCCGCCACCAGGTCGGCGATGTAGTCGAGCGCGGCGGTTTGGTTGTTGTTGAACTTGAGCTGCATGAACTCGGTGTCGGTGTCGAAGGCGATCGCGGCGGTGAGGCCGGCAGACTCGGGCGCGCCCGGCGGCAATGGCGGGCCATGGGCGGGAAGCTCGACTGGTGCCTCGAGGATTGCATCCTCGGCGGAGCAGGTCCACGGCTGGACCGCCCAGCCCTTCGCGGCCTGGCGCTCGGTGGCGGGCGCCACCACGTGCTCGCCGCCGTCCGCCAGGAGCTCGTGGACGGCGCCGCCGGCGACCACGAACCCGCGCAGGGTGCGGGTGGCCGGGTCGAGCGACAGCAGCACCCGGCCGTCGTCCCCCTCGAGATGGCCCCACAGGTGAACCCGCGACGAGGGTGGCAGCGGCACCGCGCCGGACGGTCCCGAGAGGAGCCTCGGCGCCGAGCGGTCCACCACGTCGTGGCGCTCGACGGTGATCGAGCGCCGCTGGCCCGGGGCGACCGGCCAGGCCGCGATGGCCACCGGCGTGCCCGGCGGGGCGGTCGCCAGTCGGTCGATCACGGCCGCCGGGACGGTGAACCGCTCCTGGAGGACGCCGTCGGAAGAGACCTCGAGCCGGCCGGGGATCGGCTCGGCGATGGCGATGCCGGTCTCCGCTGCGGCCGCGCCGGCGGTCGCGAGCAGCGCCAGACACGCCGCTGCAACGGCGGCAGCGCCGCGCCGAGACAGCCTCTCAAAACTCCGACAATGCGGGGTGATGGGGTCCTCCGTCCTCCGTAGAGAGAGTTCCCCGGCGGATTGAAGTTCGGAGTGACCCGACTCACAATCACCCGGTGCAGGTGGTGCTCGGCCTCGGCGGCAATCTCGGCGATCCGCTGCGCACCCTGGTCGAGGCGCGCGCGCGGATCTCCGGCTGGGCCGCGGTGCTCGCGGCCTCGCGCATGCTGCGGACCGCGCCGGTCGGTCCGGTCGAGCAGCCGCCGTTCGTCAACGCCGCGCTGCTCATCGACGCCGGCTGCGGCCCGTGCGAGCTGCTCGGGCTCTGCCAGGAGCTGGAGGCTGCAGCCGGTCGCGACCGGGTGCGCGAGGCGCGCTGGGGCCCGCGCGCCCTCGACATCGACCTGCTGGTGGCGCGGGACGTCGTCCACCGCGGCCCGCTCCTCGAACTGCCCCACCCCCGCTTCCACGAGCGCGCGTTCGGGCTGGTGCCGGCAGCCGAGGTGGCGGGCGAGTGGCGCCATCCGCTGCTCGGCCGGACCCTCGCCGCGCTCGCGGCCGACGCGCTCCGGGTCGATCCCGCGGCGGTCGCTGCGGTCCTCGCGGACGGTCGCTGGCGCCCGTAGCGGCCGGCCGCCGGGCCTTGGCAGGCAGCCGCGCGCGCGCTACACTGCCCGACCGCGGCGAGAGGCCGCAGGAGGTTGCGAGATGACTGCAAAGCGCGGTGGCAGCACGAAGAACGCGAAGATCAAGGCGTCGGCTCTCGACAAGCTCGGGATCGGCGCGGCGCTCGGGCTCGAGCCCGTCAACCAGGGCGCCTGCACCGGCAAGTGGATGAAGTGCCCCGGCGGCCAGGAGCTGGTCTCGGTCAACCCGACCGACGGCTCGCCGATCGCGAGCGTGCTGCAGGCCGACGAGGCCGCCTACGAGAAGGTCGTCGCGCAGGCTGCGGCCGCGTTCCAGAGCTGGCGGATGATGCCGGCGCCGGCGCGCGGCGAGGTCGTTCGCGACCTCGGCAACGAGCTGCGCGCGGTCAAGGAGCCGCTCGGCAAGCTGGTCTCGCTCGAGATGGGGAAGATCCTCTCCGAAGGCCTCGGTGAGGTCCAGGAGATGATCGACATGTGCGACTTCGCGGTCGGGCTGTCGCGCCAGCTCTCCGGCCCGACGATGGCCTCCGAGCGCCCGCGCCACCGGATGTACGAGCAGTGGCATCCGCTGGGCGTGGTCGGGATCATCACCGCCTTCAACTTCCCGGTGGCGGTGTGGGCCTGGAACGCGGCCCTGGCCGCGGTCTGCGGCGACACCATGATCTGGAAGCCGTCCTCGGACACCCCGCTGACCGCCGTCGCCGTCCAGAACATCTGCAACCGCGTCATGGAGCGGCACAAGCTCTCCGGCATCTTCAACCTCGTGATCGGCCCCGGCCGTACGGTCGGCGAGCGCCTGATCAACGACAAGCGCGTGCCGCTGATCTCGTTCACCGGCTCGACGCTGATGGGCCGGCGCGTGGCCCAGGCCACCGCCACCCGTTTCGGCCGCAGCATTCTCGAGCTCGGCGGCAACAACGCGATCGTGGTCGAGCCGGACGCCGACCTCGACCTCGCGCTGCGGGCGGTCCTGTTCGCGGCCGTCGGCACCGCCGGCCAGCGCTGCACTTCCCTGCGCCGGCTGTTCCTCCACAGCAGCATCGCGAAGCAGTTCACCAGCCGCCTGGTCAAGGCCTACGGCAGCATCACCATCGGCAACCCGCTCGACAAGGGCGTGCTGATGGGGCCGCTGGTCAACCGGGCCGCCGTCAACGACTACCTCGCGGCCCTCGTCACGGTCCGCAAGCAGGGGGGCAAGGTCCTGTGCGGCGGCAGCGTGGTCGATCGCCCCGGGTTCTTCGTCGCGCCGACCGTCGTCAAGCTCAAGGAGCAGGTCCCGATCGCCCGTGAGGAGACCTTCGCGCCGATCCTCTACGTCATGGAGTACGACGACCTCGAGCAGGCGATCGCCACCCACAACTCGGTCGACCAGGGCCTGTCCTCCGCGATCTTCACCTCGAGCATGTACTCGGCGGAGAAGTTTCTCTCCCACGAGGGCTCGGACTGCGGCATCGCCAACGTCAACATCGGCACGTCGGGGGCCGAGATCGGCGGCGCCTTCGGCGGCGAGAAGGAGACCGGCGGCGGCCGCGAGGCCGGCTCTGACTCCTGGAAGGCGTACATGCGGCGCCAGACCTGCACCATCAACTGGAGCAGCCAGCTGCCCCTCGCCCAGGGCGTGAAGTTCGACGTCTA
>PQAJ01000299.1 GCA_003105185.1 Holophagae bacterium | reverse complement strand
TGGATGTCGGGGTGGCCGGCCACCAGCACCCCGGACACCGACTTCAGCGGCTCCATCAGGCAGCTCTCGTTCAGCGTGATGCCGATCTCCTCGGGACGGAGAGCCGCGAACAGCGCCCGCTGGCCACTGACGTGCCAGCCGCAGTAGCCCGGGCTGTAAGCCAGGACCGCTGTCCGCGGGCGCCCGTACGCGCGTGCCGCGAGCTCCCGCTCGAGGCGGCCCACCAGCAGCTCCGCCGCCTCGGACGCGGCGGCGTCGAGCATCATCGCGGCTGCGGGGTCGCCGCCGGCGAACCGGCTCGTGATCTCAGCGCTGAGGAGCTCGCCCACGGTGCCGGCGAACAGCCACAGCCGGGAGGCCCGAGGCGAGATCTCGTCGAGCGGCGTGGTGGGGGCGTTGCGGCCCTCGCCGCGGTAGATCGCGGCGAAGGCATCGGCCGACACCTCCTCGACGACCGCCACCGGCTCGGCCAGATCGCAGACAGCCGCCAGTGCGGCGTCGAGGAGCTCCTGAACGGCGCCGTTCAGGGTGGCGCCGGCCGGCACGCCCTGGCTGCGCAGCACGTCGGCGGCGGCGGGGAGCACCGCCGCCGGCTCCAATCGGACCACCTCCCTCACGCCGGGCGCTCCGGCAGCTTCTCCATGCCCCAGCGCCGCGCCTCGGCCGCCATCACCCGGGTCAGCTCGTCGGCAGCGCCGCCGGGGAGCGGCGGCGGCTGCCAGGCAGCGACCAGGCGCTCAACCTCGGCGGCTGCGCGCTGGCCGAGGGTGCGTCCGCCCTCGCTGCGCCAGCGGGCGCGATTGGCGCGGTCGATGACCGGGCCCGGGAAGTTGATCTCGGCCCTGAGATGGCGGAGGGTGTGGTCGGCGATCAGCAGGTGGTGCTCGCGCATCAGCTCGGCGAGCAGCGGAGCCGCCGGGAAGTCCTCGCGCGGCTCGATGCCAGCGACCAGGCGCGCCGTCATGCGGCAGATCTCGTTGTCGAGAACCAGCTTCTCCAGGCTCAGGCAGCTCTCGAAGTCCAGCATTCCTGGCCCGGAGATGGAGTTGATGCCCGAGAGGGCGGCGAGCACCGCGCCGATCCCGGACTCGAGGCCGGCCTGGGCATCGAGCAGCTTGGCGTCGGAGAGCGCGATGTAGCCCTGGGTCGGCAGCCCGAGCCACGATCCGATCTGGGCGTAGGAGCAGTTGATCATCATGGTCTCGATGGCGCCCATCGGCGTGGTCTCGTAGCGCAGGTCGAAGATCGCCGGCGAGCCGCCGTAGAGCACCGCCGCACCGGGCCGGGCGAGCTGGCTGATGACGATCCCGCTCAGGGTCTCGGCGGTGTGCTGGATGAGGGTTCCGACCAGGGTCACCGGCGCCATGAAGCCCGACAGCGGCATCGCGATGAGCTCGATCGGGACGCCCCAGGTCGCGCAGTCGACCACGTTCTGACTGGTGACGTCGCTCCACTTGAGCGGCGACGTCGGGCAGCAGGAGAACACGGCCAGCGGCTTCGCCTCGAGCTCGGCCCGGCCGCCGCGCACCGCCAGCTGGAGGTCCTTCATGACCTCGAAGGCTTCGATCGTGAAGGCTCCGGTGATGACCGGCTTGGCGCAGGTCAGCAGCGACAGGTAGAGCCGGTAGCTGTCGGAGACCCTCTCTGGCACGTCAGCCGGGATCATGGCTGTGCTCTGCGAGGCGATGTGGGGAAGGCCGGCCACCAGCTTGGCGTAGCGCACGTAGTCGGCGGTGGTCGGCGGCCGCACCTCGCCGGTCGCGTTGTCGAGGACAGTGATCGCCGCCGACCCCGGGGTGAAGTAGACCGCGTCGCCCTCGAAGCGGTGGGTGCGCGCGCCGGCGACGTCGTAGAGCTCGAAGGACGCCGGCGCGGCGGCGAGCGCCCGCTCGATGATGCGCTGGGTGAAGACCGCGCGCGACGCGGCGGGGTCGACGGCGGCGCCGTGGTCGGCGAGCAGGTCGAGCACGCCGGGGTTGTGGATCTCGGCGCCGATTGTGCACAGGACCTCGCGCGCCTCGTCAACGATCCGCTCGACCAGAGAGTCGTCGAGAAGCTTGAGCTTGGGACGCATGCTGGACCTCCTCAGTGAAGGTTACAACGGGGTGGAGTCGGCCAAGCCGACACGAACCCATCGGAAGCGGGCGCGGAAGTGGAAGCGGAGACGGAGACGGGCACGTTGCTCACCCCTAACCCCTAGTCCCTGATCCCTCCCATGGTCAGTGCCATGAGGGCCTTCTGGACGTGGAGGCGGTTCTCGGCCTCGTCGTAGACCACCGACTGCGGGCCGTCGATGACCTCGTCGGTCACCTCGCGGCCGCGGTCGGCCGGCAGCGGGTGCATGTAGATCAGATGCCTCTTGCCGAGGGCCATGTGCCGGGTGTCGCAGCGCCAGGTCGGGTACTTCTCGATCAGCTTCAGACCCTCCGGCGTGCTCGTAGTGGTCATCAGCGGTCCCCACGACTTGGGCACCACGGCGTCGGCGCCCTCGAAGGCGTCCTCGAAGCGGTGGGAGATCTCGAAGCGCGCGCCGCCCAGCTCGGCGTTGCGGCGGGCTTGGCTCTCGATCTCCGGCATCAACCGGAACTCGGGCGGGTARGCGAGGGTGACGTCGATGCCGAAGCGCGGCAGCAGCAGAATCAGGCTCTGCGGCACCGACAGCGGACGCACGTAGTTAGGGGCCGAGGTCCACGCGACCCCGACCTTGAGCCCCTTGGTCTCSCCGCCGAGGTGTTCCTTGATGGTCATCAAGTCGGCGAGAATCTGGCAGGGGTGGTACACATCGCACTGCATGTTGAGCACCGGCACCGAGGCGTGCTCGGCCACCTCGCGCAGGTAGCGGTTGCCCTCGCCGAAGGCGCAGTGCCGGATCGCGATCGCCTCGCCGTAGCGCGACAGCACGTTGGCGGTGTCCTTGGCGTTCTCGCCGTGGCTGATCTGCATCTTGTCCGGCGACAGGTAGATGGCGTGCCCGCCGAGCTGGGTCATCCCGGTCTCGAAGGARTTGCGGGTCCGGGTCGAGGCGTCGAAGAAGATCATGTACAGCGTCTTGGCGGTGAGCCATGGCGTGAGGCGGCCGCTCGCCTTGGCKGCTTTGAGCTCGGTCGCGAGGTCGAGCAGCCGCGTGACCTCCCCGACCGTCCAGTCCTGGGTCGTGATGAGGTCCCTGCCGGTCAGTGAGGTGCTCATTTGTGTTCCTCTCTACTTTCGATTGTCCGGATCGGAATCGGCACGGCGCGGAGCGCCTGGACTCCGGCCCCGATTCCGATCCGGAGAATCGAACCCGCGGGTCATCTGGCTTCCCAGAGGACTTCGGGAATCAAGCTGTACACCGCCGTCGCTTTCACGAGATCCTCGACCGCGACATGTTCCTCGGTGGTGTGCGCGAGCTCCTCGCGGCCGGGCGCGAAGCCGACGGTCGGGATGCCGAGCCGGCCCATGGTGGCGACGCCGTTGGTCGAGAAGTGCCAGCGTGAGATCGCCGGCGCCCGCCCCAGCACCTCGGCCGCGGCGGCCGCGACGCCCTGCACCAGCGCGTGGTCCTCCTCGAGCACCCAGGTCGGGTAGTACTTGTCCTGGGACACGGTGCCGCCGTTCCAGCCCGTCGCCTCGTAGCGCAGCAGCGCGACCTCAGCGCTGCCGAGATGGGGGAGCGCGCGCAGCTCGGCGAGCGCACTATCCACGGTCTCGCCGGTCGTCATCCGCCGGTCGAGGGTGATGGTGGCGCTGTCCGGGACCGCGTTGAGCGACGGCGTCGTGCACGCGATGTGGGACACGATCACCGAGCCCTTGCCGAGAAAGGGGTCGCGCCGCAGCTGGGCATCAAGAGCCGCGACGTCCCCGATGATCGGCGCCATCGCGTAGAGCGCGTTGACACCGCGATCGGCGTGCGCCCCGTGGGCCGACACGCCGCGGGTCGTGATCGTCGCCTCGAGGCGGCCGCGGTGCCCTCGGAAGACCGCGAGGTCGGTGGGCTCGCCGAGCACCACGGCGTCGGGCCGCACGCCGCGGCGCTCGATGAGGTGGAGCAGGCAGGCGCCGTCGCAGTCCTCCTCCATCACCGACGCCGTGAGGTAGAGCGTGATGCCGGGCGGCAGGCCCCGGTCGGCGACGATTCGGGCGCCGTACGCCATGGCCGCGATGGCGGGCAGCTCGTCAACCGCACCGCGGCCCCAGATCAGCCCATCCTCGAAGCGCCCGCGGAAGGGGTCATGGGGCCAGGCTGCGGGGTCGCCGACGCCGACGCAGTCGACGTGGCCGTCGAAGAGGATAGTGAACGGCCCGCTGCCGATCCTCGCCACCACGGTGCCGAGCTCGTCGATGAAGACCTCGTCGAAGCCGAGCGAGCGGTAGGCCGCGGCCACGAGCTCGCAGCGCGCTTGCTCACGGCCGCTCTCGGCCGGGATCGCGATCATGCCCCGCAGGAAGTCGACGATCGCCGGCTCGTGGCTGCGAGCGGCGGCGAGGGCGGCGGCGCCCCGGGTCGTGGTCATGGACGTCCTCCTGGTGCCGGGCGAGCTGCTGACAGGCGATCGCCGCAATGGCGTCGCTGCCGTTGTGTACTATAGACGAACGCCGCTGGGCCGGGAGGTGCCGGGAATGAGTCGCACCACGCCTGATGAGGTGCTCGAGAACACGATCCGGCGCTGCCGCGAGCGCGACGTCATCATCCCGACCCTCGAGCAGATGCTGCACCCGGAGGAGATCCCGGCCGGCATCGTTGACGAGCTGCGCGGGATCGGACTGTGGGACCTCCACCCCCGCAACCTGTTCCGCATCACGTGGAAGAACGAGCCGGTGAGCTTCGGCGGCGGATTCGGCGGGGTCAACGTCGTCGAGGTCCCGCCCGCGCTCACCGGAGTGAGGGCGCGGATCCTGATCCTGCTCGGCAAGTTCTTCCCAACCGGAGCCCACAAGGTCGGCGCCACCTTCGTGCCGCTGGTCGAGCGCCTGATCAGCGGGAGCTTCGACCCGACGACGCAGAAGGCGCTCTGGCCGTCGACCGGCAACTACTGCCGCGGCGGCGCCTACGACGCCTACCTGCTGGGCTGTCCGTCGATCGCGGTGTTGCCGGAGGGCATGTCGCGGGAGCGCTTCGAGTGGCTGGCGAAGCTCGGCTCAGAGATTCACGCCACCCCCGGCTCGGAGAGCAACGTCAAGGAGATCTACGACCGAACCAAGGAGCTCAAGGCGGAGCGGCCCGACGAGGTCGTGGTCCTCAACCAGTTCGAGGAGTTCGGCAACGCGCTCTGGCACTACGTGTGCACCGGCCGCGCGATGGAGGAGGTGTTCCTCGAGAAGCGGACCGCCGGCCAGCAGCTGGCCGCCGTCTGCCTGACCCAGGGCTCGGCGGGCACGCTCGGCTGCGCCGACTATCTGCGCGAGCGCTTCCCGGCGATCAAGGTAGTCGCGGGCGAGGCCCTCCAGTGCCCGACCCTGCTCTACAACGGTTTCGGCGCCCACCGCATCGAGGGCATCGGCGACAAGCACGTGCCGTGGATCCACAACCTGCGCAACATGGACGCGGTGGCAGGGATCGACGACAACGCCTGCATGGCCCTGCTGCGGCTGTTCAACGAGCCGGCCGGCCGCGCCTACCTCGCGGCGCGCGGGCTCGACCCAGAGGTGGTCGGCCGCCTTGACCTGCTCGGGATCTCGGGAATCGCCAACCTGCTGGTCGCGATCAAGACCGCACACTATTTCGAGCTCGGCGAGCACGACATCCTGCTCACGGTTGCCACCGACTCGATGGAGCTCTACGGCTCGCGGCTCGATGAGGAGCGCGAGCAGCGCGGGGACTACGGCGAGCGCCGGGCGGCCGTCGACCACGAGCGCCACCTGCTTGGCGCCGGCATCGATCACGTGCTCGAGCTCTCCCACTGGGATCGCAAGCGGCTGCACAACCTCAAGTACTTCACCTGGGTCGAGCAGCAGGGCAAGACGGTCGAGGAGCTCGACGCGCAGTGGGACGACCCGGATTACTGGAGCTCGAAGTACCACCGCTGGCAGCAGCTCGACGAGCGGATCCGCGACTTCAACGACCGGGTGGGGTTGCTCGGGAAGTACAGGTAGTGTTGGAGGGGAGGTGGGAGCCGACCGCCTGCCCCCCGTTACGGCGGAATGGCGTGCCTGGCACCCTTCTTCGGAGAGCAGGACCGAGATAGCGCTCCGCTCCTGCGACTTGCACCCTCAGCCTCGTGGGGCTAGATTGTGACCGTGTTGCGCTCACCGAAGTCCTTGCCTGACTTCTAGTTGCCGATCGAACTCGGGTCAGGCCCTGGACGCAAGGGGAGGAGAGCACGATGAGCACCGAAGAGGTGGCACCTGAGACGAGAGGCGTTACGGTGAACTTGCTTGCAGCGGTTGATCTCGGCCCGGAAATAGAGGGCATGGCAGGGCGCCACCTTCGAATGCGTTTGGTGACCATCGAGCCTGGAGGCGTCTTCGGCCCGATTCACGACCACAAAGGCAGGCCAGGCACCGTCTACATACTGCAAGGAACGATCACTGACCATCGAAATGGAGTCGCTACGGACTATGGGCCGGGAGTGGGCTGGCCCGAGGACAGGAACACCACACACTGGCTTGAGAACAGAGGAACGATTCCGGCGGTGGAGATCTCGGTGGACATTGTCAGGCAAGAGTGAGCTCAGGCCTGAGATTTGGCACGGTCGGACCTGATACGCCGCCGCTCGACCGGACGGGCTCACGGGAGCCCTTCTTGACGCCGGGCGCGGTTTGGATTGGCTGGGATCTGAGTCGAGGCAGGTCAGCCTGACGCTCGCTCGCGATCGATG
>PQAJ01000298.1 GCA_003105185.1 Holophagae bacterium | reverse complement strand
ACGCCGGCCGCCCCGCGCAGCGCGTCGAGGCACGAGGGGAGCTGCTCCTCGGAGTTGAAGCTGACGACAACAACGCCGACCTGCTCGAGGCGCTGCGGGCCTGAACCGGGTTGCGAGCTGGACACTCCTGAAAATCCCTCGGCTGCGCAGCGGCGGCCGGGCGCGCGGCCCGACCGCGCTCGCCGATCTTCGGACGCGTTCGAAGCGCTGCCTCGTCAGGTTCATGCTACCACCGACCACAGCCCGGCCGGCATCACGGAAGTGGCTCGATTCGCAAGCTATAATCGCCTGGAGACGGCTGGATCGTCGGTCACCCCCGCCCCAGTGGGGAGCGGTCCGAGTCGGCCGGTTCGGAGACCTACGCTGCCGTGAATCCAGCCACACCCGAAAGCGCCCGCGACGAGCTGGTGGTGATCGAGCCGGCTCGAGGGCTCGGATCTCTGCGCGCGGCCGAGCTCTGGGAGTACCGCGAGCTGCTCCAGTTCCTGATCTGGCGGGACATCAAGATCCGCTACAAGCAGACCGTGCTCGGCGCGGCGTGGGCGATTCTGCAGCCGCTGCTCGCCGCCGCGGTGTTCACGCTGTTCTTCGGGCGGATCGCGCGGATCGCATCCGACGGCGTGCCCTACGCCGCGTTCTCGTTCGCCGGCATGGTGCTGTGGACCTTCTTCGCCCAGGGATTGAGCCTGGCCTCGAACAGCCTCGTCGGGTCCTCCCACCTCATCACCAAGGTCTACTTCCCTCGGCTCATGGTGCCAGTCGCTTCGGTGACCGCCGGTCTGCTCGACCTGGCGATCGCGCTGGCGGTGCTGCTGATCATCATCCTGGCCTCCGGCCTCGGCGTCAGCCTGCGGCTCCTGGCCGTGCCGATCCCCGCGATCCTCGCGCTGATCACCGCGGTCGGAGCCGGGCTCTGGCTGTCCGCCCTCAACGTCAAGTATCGGGACGTCCGCTTCGTCGTTCCCTTCCTGATCCAGATGTGGTTGTTCGTCTCGCCGGTGATCTACCCGGCGAGCACGGTCGTGCCGAGGCTCGAGGCGGCCGGCCTGCCCGGCTGGCTTTTCGGCCTCAACCCGATGGCCGGCGCGGTCGAGGCGTTCCGCTGGGCGGCGCTCGGGGTCGACACCCACCCGTGGCCGCTGGTCGCCGTCAGCACCGCGGCCGCGCTCGCGCTGCTCGCGACCGGCGCCGCCTACTTCCGCAGCGTCGAGAGGTTCTTCGCCGATGTGGTGTGATCCGCTTGCCGCACTGGCGGCCCCCGGAGCCGACCCGTGACCGCGCCGGCGATCCGCGCGGAGGGGATCGGCAAGCGCTACCGGCTCGGCGAGCACCACTCCTTCGGCTCGCTGCGCGAGACCCTAGTCGACCGGCTGCGCTCGATCGGCCGCGCCCGCCCGGACGCCGAGAAGGCCTCGATCTGGGCGCTGCGCGACGTCTCGTTCGAGATCACACCGGGTGAAGCCGTCGGCATCATCGGCCGCAACGGCGCCGGCAAGAGCACCCTGCTCAAGGTGCTGTCGCGGATCACCGAGCCGACAGAAGGCCGGGCCGAGATCCGCGGCCGGGTCGGCAGCCTGCTCGAGGTCGGCACCGGCTTCCACCCCGAGCTCACCGGCCGCGAGAACATCTTCCTCAACGGCGCCATCCTCGGCATGCGGCGGACCGAGATCGCGGCAAAGTTCGACGAGATCGTCGCCTTCGCCGAGGTCGAGAGGTTCATCGACACCCCGGTCAAGCGCTACTCCTCGGGCATGTACCTGCGGCTCGCGTTCGCCGTCGCCGCCCACCTCGAGCCCGAGATCCTGCTCGTCGACGAGGTGCTCGCCGTCGGCGATCTCGCCTTCCAGAAGAAGTGCCTGGGCAGGATGAAGAGCGTGTCCCAGGAGGGGCGGACCGTGCTCTTCGTCAGCCACAACCTCGCCGCGATCCGCAGCCTGTGCAGCCGGGCGATGCTGCTGCAGGATGGCCGGCTCGAGGCCGCCGGCCCGGTGGACGAGGTGATCGAGCTCTACGTCCGCGACGCGGCCGCCAGCGCCGCGGCGACCGTCAAGCTCCCGCGGCCCGCGGGAGCCGACACCGCCGTCGGGGTCTCGCTCCAGTTCACGACCGAGGACGGGCAGCCCCGCACTGAGTTCCGGCTCAACGAACCCTGGAGGATCCGGTTCGACTTCGAGTGCTTGCGCGAGGCAGACCACGTGATCGCGGGGGTCGGCATCTGCACCCTCGAGGGAATCCCGATCACTACCTTGTACTCGCAGCCGTCACGACTCCGGCCGGGCGTCCACGCGGTCGAGTTCACGATCGACCTGCCGCTCGCTCACTGCAACCTCCAGTTCGTCGCCGGCCTCACCACCAACCAACGCAGCGTGTACTACCAGGAAGGTCTCGGCCACGTGTCGATCATCGAGGTGGCCGCCGGGGACCAGCCGGTTTCGGTGAGGTCGGGGTTCCTGCTGTCCGCCGAACGGCCCGCAATCATGCCGGTTCCCAAGGAAGCCGGGCCGGCCTGGCGGGCTAAAGGGAGGCCCACTCGATGAGCGGGCTCGCCCGCAGTGGTCTCGGCCCGCGGCTCCTCCGCTTCCGGAGCGCGGCATGATGCCCCGCCTCCGGGCCGTCGCGCGAGTGGTCCGCTCGTGGCTGCGCCCTATTGTGGAGTTCAGGCCGCGGCGCGCCACGCTCGGCTACGCAAAGCTCGCGGTCGACTGGAAGCGCTACTCGGCCCTGCCGGGGGCCGAACGCCTGCGCGTGCGCGACGCATTGCCGATGCTCTACGACGATACTGGAGGAACAGGGTTCGATTCCCATTACTTCTATCAGGGCGTTTGGGCGTTCGGGCACATCCAGCGCTCGCGGCCGCAGCTCCATGTCGATGTCGGATCGCTGCTGCTCTACATGGGTTTTGTCAGCGTAACCACACCGGTGCTCTTCCTCGACATCCGGCCCGCCCTGATCCGGCTGCCGGGCTTCTTCCCAGTTGGCGCAACCCTTCTCCGACTGCCATTCGCGGATCGCTCGGTCGGCTCGATCTCGTGCTTGCACGTGGTCGAGCACGTCGGGCTCGGGCGCTACGGCGATCCCCTGGACGTTGACGGAAGCGCACGGGCGCTCGACGAGCTGGCTCGGGTGCTGTCGCCCGGCGGCGACCTCTACCTCTCCCTGCCTATCGGCCTGCAACGTGTCTGCTTCAACGCCCACCGGGTTTTCGAACCGGGGTGGGTAAGCGGCCGCCAGCCAGAGCTCAAGCTCGTGGACTTCGCGGGCGTCGACGATCGGGGGCGGTTCCGGGCGCCGGCCGATCCGATGGACTTCGCAAGCTCCCGCTACGCCTGCGGAATGTACCACCTCAGGAGAAGCCGCACCATATGAACGTCGAGCGAAGTCCGCGCGCCTCGGCTTGCTGCCCGGCCGCCACGTGCGACCGCCCCGCCGGTCCCGCGCCTGCCCGACGGTGTCAACCGGCTCCCCCCGAGCCCGGGGGGGTCCGGTGACCCCCGGGCGACCCCTGGTCTCGGTTGTGACGCCCGTCTACAACGCCGAGCGGCACCTCGCGGAGGCGCTCGAGAGCGTCCTTAGCCAGACGCTGACAGACTTCGAGCTCGTGGTCCTCGACGACGGCTCGACCGATGGCAGCCCCGACGTCATTCGCCGCTTCGCCCGCCGTGACCGCCGCATCGTGGCCCGCTTTGGCGCACGGCGCGGCGTCGCGGCTGCCCGCAACGAGTGCGTCGAGGTGGCCCGCGCGGAGCTCCTCGCCGTCATGGACGCCGATGATGTCGCCGAGCCGAATCGACTGGAGGTCCAGCTCGCCTACCTGGAAAGCCATCCCGGGTGTGTCGCGCTTGGCGGCCAGATGCTCTACGTCGACGAGGCCGGGGACCCACTTTGGCCGTCGCAGCTACCGCTGGATCACGATACAATCGACGCGCGGCTAATAGCGGGCCATGGCGGGGCCCTCGCCAATCCGACGGCGATGCTCCGGCGCGCGGCGGTGCTCAACGTCGGCGGCTATCGGAGGGACTTCCAGTTCGGCGCAGAGGACTTCGATCTCCTGCTTCGACTCGCAGAGGTCGGTCAGCTCGCGAACGTCAGCGATCGACTGGTTCGCTACCGCCTCCATCCCGAAAGCCTGAGCGCGCGCTGTGCAGCAGGGCAGTTTGAGGAAATGGTCGACGCGATCCGATCCGCGTCGGTCCGCAGAGGGGTGGCGTACCGCGGACCAGCCGTGTCTCGGCCTCTGGCTCGAAGACAGGTCGATGACCTCGTCCATCGCGCGATGAAGGCCCGCGAGCACGGATACACTCGGACAGCCCGCAAGTATGCCACTCGCGCCCTGGTCAGGTTCCCCGTTGAGTCCACGTCGTGGCGGACTGCAGCCGTGGTGTTCCTCGGCTCGCGGCTGCGGGCCATGAGAAGCCGCCGAAATGCGGCGCGGCAGCAGTAGGGGGTCGGGCCGGCCACCCATGAAAGTGAGTCTCGCGCAGCAAACTCAACCGTCGTGTCCATCCGCATCCTGCCGTCGTCCGACGAGCCATTTTCGGAGCGCGGGCCCGTCCGCCCGCCGCTATACTCGAGACACTCGGCGTGGCGCCGGAGATCGCGAGGGTGCGGTGGTCATCGTTCGACTCAAGGGCGGCCTCGGCAACCAGATGTTCCAGTACGCCGCGGCCAGGGCGCTCGCGACCGCCAGGGGAGTGCGGCTCGGGCTCGACCTCGCCGCATTCAAGGCCGACCAGAAGCGGCGTTTCGAGCTCGACCGTTTCCCGATCTCGGCGGCCATCGCCTCGGCGCGCGCGATCTTCCGCCTCACCACGCGGCCCCAGACCCGCAGCCAACGCATCCTGTGCCGGGCGGCACGCGCCCTCACGAAGGTGGCCGGGGCCCCACCGCACCGCGAGCTCGACCTCCTCAAACCGCTCGGCGTCGCGCGGCGCGTCCACAGCGAGCCTCACTTCCAGTTCGACCCGCATTTCCAGGAGCTACCCGGGCACGTCTATCTTGACGGGTACTGGCAGTCGGAGCGCTACTTTTCCGCCATCGCCGACGAGCTGCGCCGGGAGCTCACGGTAGGGGCCGCCGCGCAGGCGGAGGTCCGCGATCTCGAAGCGGCGATCCGCAGCGCCGAGTCGGTCGGCGTCCACGTCCGCCGTGGCGACTATGTGACCGAGGAGCGCACAGCCGCGTACCACGGCACCTGTGGTGCCGACTACTACCGTGCGGCAGCCGAACTCGTCCGCGACGTTGCCGAGCAGCCGCACTTCTTCGTGTTCTCTGACGATCCCGAGTGGGTGCGCACCAACCTCGCCTTCCTGAGGCCGTCGACCACCATCGGCCAGGCTGACCGCACGCGGCCCCACGACGACATGCGGCTGCTGAGCCTGTGCCGTCATACCATCATCGCCAACAGCTCGTTCAGCTGGTGGGGCGCCTGGTTGAACGATCACCCCGGCAAGCGGGTCGTCGCGCCGGCGCGCTGGTTCACGGATCCCTCGATCGACACTTCGGATCTGATCCCCCCGCGATGGGCCCGCATCGGCTGATCGAGTCCCCGGGGGGCGGCTTGGAAGCAGCCCAGGCGACGGTTGCCCGCACGGTGACACACCACGGTTCTTACCGTATTCTCGGTGGAGCGACGGACTGCGCTTTACGAGGTAGCCAATACCGGTATGAAGGTCTTCCACGTCGGTACCTATGACGTCCGCGGTGGAGGATCGCTGGCGATGTACCGACTTCACCGCGGAATGAGACAGCGCGGCGTGGACTCCTCGGTCTTAGTCCGCAATCGATTCAGCGTTGACCCTGACGTGCACGTCCTTCCGGTTCGACCTTCGCTGAGCCGCCGGCTTCGACGCCGGCTGCGATGGGAGCGCCTGCGCAGGGAGCTGAGACCCTACCTGGCTGCGCTCCACGGGGACCTGTTCAGCAGCGATCGATCGGTCTATTCAGGCGAGCTTGTGCGGAACTTATCATCCCATGACCTTGTCAACCTGCACTGGGTGGCGGGATTCATCGATTACACGGCGTTCTTCAGAGCCCTTCCCGAGCCGACGCCGATCGTGTGGACACTTCACGACATGAATCCATTCACCGGCGGTTGCCACCATGACGATGGCTGCCGTCGGTTTGAGGCCGTCTGCGGCGCTTGCCCAAGGCTCGGCTCCGATGATGAGCACGATCTCTCACATCGAATCTGGAAACGAAAGAGAGTCGTCTTCCGCAACATTCGACCCGAGCGGATCCATATCGTCTGCCCAAGCCGGTGGCTGGCAGGCGAAGCCTCACGGTCGAGTCTGCTCTCGGGATTCCCGGTCACAACCATACCGAACGGAGTCGACACCGACGTATTCCGTCCGCTGGACCGTCATCGATCCCGGTCGACTCACCGCATTCCAGGCGATGCGACGGTCGTCATATTCGTCGCATCGTCACTGGACAACCCGCAGAAAGGACTCGAGTTCTTGCTAAGGGCGCTCGAGCACGTCCCCGCACGAGAGCGGTACTGCCTGGTGACTGTCGGTCCGGGACGGAAGGTCGTTGAGGCCGGGGTCCGCACGATCGACCTCGGCCCTGTCGATGACGAAAGGGTCCTGGCCGAGGCATACAGCGCTGCAGATGTTCTTGCGCTGCCGTCCCTTCGTGAGAATCTCCCGAGCACCACCATCGAGGCTCTTGCATGTGGCATCCCGGTCGTCGCTCATCGTGTCGGCGGCGTCCCGGAAATAGTCCGGCCTGGTGTGACCGGAGAGCTGGTTGACGTTGGTGACGTCGGTAGTCTTGCGGCAACAATCGTGGACCTGGCGGCAAGGTCACGCGACCTTTCAGTCGAGTGCCGCCGCGTGGCGGTGACCGAGTACTCCCTGGAGCTGCAGTCCGAGCGTTATGAGCGGCTTTACCAGCAGATGCTCGCCCGCAGAGGTCGGGACGACACCTGACAGGTGGGGGCGTGATTGCTGCTGGCCGTTGTTGATCGTGCAGGGACGCTCAGCCCCAGAGAGCACGCTGGTCTACGTCGACACCGCGGCCAAGAGCATCGCGCGCCCGGGGGCCTGTCGCGCCCTGCATGGAAGAATGGAGCTTGGAGTCAAGCCTGCTGTGCTCCCGCGCCGCACGGGCTATCCGCTCACATCTGACCCAAACCCTGAGTCTACGCGCCTCCCAGTCGAGCGCCCTCCCGGCACTCGCGGCAAGAAGTGCCTGCGAGAGGCGGAGTAGTTACAATCGGGGTGCACCTCGCCGTGCCCAGGGGCGCTGGCCCGACCGCTTCTCGATATCGCGGAACCCTTGCAACGCCCGACTGAGAGGGATGAGACAGGAAGCACATGATGGGTCCTGACGACGGTCACTCGAATGCGGCTCCATTGGTGCCTACTGTTGTGGTTCCGAACCTAAACAACGCGCGATTCCTCCAGCGCACCCTCGACTCGATCGCGGCACAGAGCGTCCCCGATCTCGACGTGGTCATCGTCGACGGCGGCTCCACCGATGGCAGTGTCGAGATCATCCGCTCGTGGGCCGAGGCAAACGGCGCCCGCTGGATCTCCGAGCCGGACGGCGGCCAGGCTCAGGCCATCAACAAGGGCTTCCGGATGGCACGCGGGGAGATCGTCACCTGGCTGAACTCCGACGATCTCTTCCCACCGGGCGCAGTCTCGCGCGCGATCTGGGAGTTTGAGAGCGACCCTGAGCTGGACTTTATCTGGGGATTTTGCCTGCTGATCGACGCCGAAGGGCGGCCCCTCCGGATCGGCAATTTTGACGCTCGCAGAGATCTCGCCGAGCTCCGTGGTTCCCGCTGCTTCATTGTTCAGCCCGGGACGTGGTTTCGACGTTCGGTCTTCGACCGCTTCGGATACCTGGATGAGAGCTATCACTTCGCCTTCGACTACGAGTTCTTCCTCCGCATGGCTGGCAAGGTGAAAGCTCGCTTTGTGCCGGACGTGGTGTCGAACTTCCGCGTCCACCCCTCGTCAAAGACGGGAAGCCAGCACGGGAAGTTCCTTCCCGAACAATGGCGAGCATTCCGGTCGCATGGCGGGAGAATCAACTCGCCATTTGTGCTCGACGCGCTTCGAAACACACTCGTGATGCCAGCCGTGGGACGTATGACGCGACCTCTCCGGCACCTCCTGTGGCGAGTTCTCGGACTGAAGCCAGGGACCAAGGTCCGCGTCGGATAAGACCCGCGCCCATCGCCGAGACTGGACGAGGGGGACAGGCTCATCCGGGTGCGTCAGCTGGCAGGGCTGCGCTGCGGGTGACCGCCACACTTGTTATCGGCCAAGCCGAAGCGGCCGACCGCTACTCCACTCCCAAGATCTCCAGCAGCTGCGCCGACTCCCGCTCGACCGAGAAGTGATCCCGCGCCCGGCGCCAACCCTCGGCTCCCATCTCCCGCCGGAGCCCGACATCCGCCGCCAGCCGGAGCAGTGCCGCGGCCTGACCCTCCTCGTCTCCTGGCTCAACCAGGAGCCCGGTCACGCCGTCGATCACGGTCTCCACGATCCCGCCGCTGCGAGTGCCGACGACCGGCATTCCGCACGCCATGGCCTCAACAACCGCGACCCCAAACGCCTCGACCTGGCCGGTCTCCGGGTCCCGGACGTTATGCTGTGTGTACACATCTGAGATCGAACGCAGCCGCTGCCCCTCCTGCCACCGGACCGCGCCGACCCGACGAATCCGGTCCTTCCATGGCGACCTCGCGATCAAACCGTCGCACTCTCCCCGCAGCGGCCCGTCGCCGATCATGACGAGCCGCCCCCGCAGCCCACCCTCGCAGGCCAGCTCGAACGCGCGCAACGTCCGCTCCGGCCCCTTGAACCGGACCAGCCGACCGAGCTGAAGCACGGCAACCTCATCATCGGCACTGCCGCGCCGTTGCAGCTCTTGGGGCACCTCGACGCCGTAGTACTTCACGACCATCCGGTCCGCGGGGATGCCCCAATCCGACATCTGCTGATCGGTACAGTGAGAGTTGCAGATGAGGAGCACGCGATCCGCCATGTCGCGGAGGCGCTGCTGATGCCCCGGGGGACACATCGCCGCGAACGTGTCATAGCCGTGCAGGTGGACGAAGAGGTCGCATCGCGCGGCCCGCAGCGGCTCCCACAGCGCGGCGGCGGTCGTCGCGTACTGGCACAGGATGGCGTCGACCGGGCGTTTTTCGAGGAGGCGGCGCAGCCCGTCCTCGGGGCGGCGACCGAGCCACGACGGCGTCAGTCCGATGCGCCGGAGCAAGGCGCGAGCCAGCCGCCGGCCGCGGCCCGCGGCGGACGCGGAGTCGCTCAGGCTGACCACCGGAATGCCCCGCCAGCTCCGCCGCGGGGTCGGATACAGCACTGCGACCGCGGCCAGGGCGCCCCGCTCGGCCAGCATCTCGAGGTGCCGCTCGAGGAAGCGGTTGGAGAGACGGCCCCAGAACGGCTGGACAACGAGCACCCGTCTCACCGCGCCTCCGGGGCGTGTGCCGGGTGCGGCCGCGGATCCCTTCACACCAGCCGCCACAGCAGGCTCCAGTACTTGAGGGCGTTGGCAAGGGCCGCCATTGCCAGCCAGCGCGGCGGCGACAGCGGCTCCCCGGCTATCGCCGGGTAGTGCCGCACCGGCATGAAGTGCGTCCACGACAGGCGGTTGTGCTCGAGCAGACCGAGCCGCTCGAGCCGCTGCACGCCGCGCGCGACGCGGCGGGCCTTGGCGAGCACGGCGCGCGCGTCAGCGCGCGCGGGATGCGCCACCACCGCGTCCGGCGCGTAGTGGACGCGCGCACCGTGGCGCTGCACGCGCTGCCCGAACTCATAGTCACCGCCGGAGGCCAGGTCGGCCCGGAAGCCGCCAGCCGCCGCGACGAGGCGGCGCCGCACGAACAGGTTCGCAGTGGCGCCGAAGCCGTGCTCCTCGATGTAGTGGCGCTGGTCGAGCCAGATCGCCGCGTCGAGGTACTCCCAGACATTCGGCCGGCCGCGCCGGAAGGTGATTTCGATCCGCCCGGCCACCACCTCCGCCGCCGCTGACGAAACCGCGTCAAGGCCGCACTCGAGCCAGCGCGGCTGCGGCCGGCAGCCAGCGTCGGTGAAGGCGATCAGCTCGGCCGACGAGCTCTCGATGCCGCGGTTCCGGGCCGCGTACGACCCCCGCAGCTCGGTCTCGGACACCACCCGGGCGCCGGGATGGCGGGCGCTCCACGCCGCCGCCACCTCGAGGGTGTCGTCGACGGATCCGTTGTCGACAACGATGACCTCGAAGCTCGACGCCGGCAAGCTCTGGCCGGCCAGCGCCTCGAGCGTCGCCGCCAGGCCAGCGGCCTGGTCGAGAACCGGCACGACCACCGAGACCACCGGGGTGGAGCTCACGAGCTCATGGTACCAATCGTCCCCGACCGTGGCACGGGTCCGTCACCGGGACGGACCCGCCGCAGGACGCCGTCAAGGCGGGCGATCAGACGCTCGCGCGAGTAGTCGGCGATGCGCTCGCGATCCGGAGCGAAGGGGACCGACGCGCGGTCTCCCCTGGCCAGCCCGCGGAGCAGCCCGGCGATGCCGTCCCGGTCGGTCGGGTCGACCGTCCAGCCGCTGCCGGTGTCGCGGATGATCTGCTCGGCGAACGAGCCGGCGGTCAGCCCGAGGATCGGCCGGCCGGCGCCGAGGTACTCGAAGAGCTTTCCGGGGACGCTGCCGCGCCGATCGGGGGCCGTCAGCAGCAGCAGGCCGTCGGCCTCGGTCATCGCCGCGAGCGCCCGCGGCCGCGGCTGCAGGCCGTGCTCGATCACCAGCCCGCGCTCGACCAGCGGCCGGAAGCTGCGCCGCTCGCGGCCGGTCAGCTCGCCGACAAAGTGCAACCGGAGCTCGCGGCCTGCTGTCGCGCCCTCGCCGCCGCACTGGGACAGCGCGTCGCAGAGCGGCCCCACGTCGCGGCCGCTGTCCGACCCTCCGAATCGTCCGGCGTGGACGACGTTGAACGCCGTCGGATCGAGGAGGCCGGACGGCGGCAGGCCCTCGAAATCCTCGGGATCAAAGCCGTTGGTGATCGTCACCGCATCATCGCGGCGGTAGTGGTCGCCGAAGTAGGCCGACAGGCTCGGAAACACCGTGACCACCGCCGCCGCGCGCTCGGCGACGGCCCGCTCGACCTGACGGTAGTGTTCCTCGACCGAGCGGTGGCGGCGGATGCGGTCCCGTTCGATCGGCTCGAACAGCAGGCCATCGCGGAAGTCGGCAACCAAGGGGATCGCGAGGCGAGCGGCGAGCTCGAGGCCGATCTCGAGGTCCTCGACCGGCGGGTAGGTCGCAATCACCAGCTCGGGCGCCGCGGCCTCCACCAGTCGGCCGGCGCGCTCGAGCACGCGGGCCTGCCAGGCGGAGTAGATCGAGTGGGAGCCGCCGGCGAGGTTGAGGCCCGCGATCAAGAGCCTGCGCGCGAGCCAACGAGCCGCGCCGGCGCCGACCCGATCCCGGTTGTGACTGGGGTCGTAGACCCTGAGCTCGCGCCCTTCACGGCGGTCCGGGCGGCGGTAGCTGTGGGTCAGCACTGCGACCTCGTGGCCGAGCCGGGTCAGGTGCTTGACCATGGCCACCGGCCGCGCGCTCCCGCCGGAGCTGATCGGCGGGTAATAGTAGGCGACGATCAGCACCCGCACGGCGAGCCTCCGGAGGGCATAGCGTCAGGCGAGAACGACCGCATCACTCGGCAGCCTCTAAATCCGGCACGGCGAGCGCTGCGGC
>PQAJ01000297.1 GCA_003105185.1 Holophagae bacterium | reverse complement strand
GTGCCGCACGTCGCCGACCACGCCCGCACCCGCCTCACCCACACCCTGGAGGTCGGCCAGCTCGGCCGCACCACCGCCCGCTCGCTCGGCCTCAACGAGGACCTGGTGGAGGCGATCGCGCTCGCCCACGACGTCGGCCACACCGCCTTCGGCCACACCGGCGAGAAGGTCCTCGACGAGATCCTGCGGGGCTCGAGCTCCGAGCTGACGCTGCCGGCGGCGGTCGTCGCCGAGGTCGGCGCCTTCAAGCACAACTACCAGTCGCTGCGGGTCGTCGACCGGCTCGAGCGGCGCTACGAGCGGGCGGGCCTCGACCTCACCGATCAGGTGCGTGAGGGCATCCTCAAGCACACCGCCTGGAAGGTCGGCTTCCCGTTCCCGCTCGAGGACGCCGCCGGCCTCCACCTCGACCGGCCGTGCCACCTCGAAGGCCAGGCGGTGGCCGCCGGCGACGAGATCGCGCAGCAGACCCACGACCTCGAGGACGGGCTGCGCGCCGCCACGGTGAGCCTCGGCTCGGTCGAGGAGCTGGCGGTGGCGCGGCGGGTCACCGAAGAGCTCGGCGGCACTCTGCGCGACGAACCCCGGCGCTGGCTGCGCCAGCATCTGCTGGTGCGGGGCGTGATCCGGCTCCTCGTCAGCGACGTGATCGCGACCTCGGCCGCCCGCATCGAGCGCTTCTGCTCCCGCCACGGGATCACCGACCACGGGGGCTGGGTCGCGCGCTCGCGCGAGGTGTCGCAGACCACGGTCTGGTTCTCCGGCGAGGTCGAGGAGCTGTTCGACGAGCTCAAGGCCTTCATCTACCGGTTCGTCATCAACCACGCGTCCGTCAACCGGCAGGACTGGCGGGCGCGCAAGGTCATCACGGCCCTCTTCCGGGCCTACTGGACCAACCCGCTGACCCTGCCCAGCTACGTGCTGCTGCGGGCCCGCGACGAGCTCGGCTTCCCCCACCTGCGCGAGCTGCCGATGGCGGCGGTTGCCGGCGAGGTGGCGAGCCGCTACCATGCCTCCCCCGGCTTCGCGCGTCTGGTCGCCGACCACATCGCCGGCATGAGCGACCGTTTCGCGCTCGAGGAGTACCGGGCGTTGGAGCAGCCGGAGCCGGGCCAGACCTTCTCGGGAGGCGACCGATGATCGTCCTCGCATCGGACCACGCAGGCGTCGCGCTCAAGGCCGAGATCATCCGCCTGCTCGAGGCGCGCGGCACAGCCTTCCGCGACCTCGGGCCAGCGGACGACGCCTCGGTCGACTACCCGCAGTACGCCCACCTGCTCGCGGGCGAGATTCTGTCCGGCCGTGCCGACCGCGGCGTGCTGATCTGCGGCACCGGCATCGGCATGAGCATGGCCGCCAACCGCCACGGCGGCATCCGCGCCGCCGTCTGCCACGACGCCTACACCGCAGAGATGGCGCGCCGCCACAACGACGCCAACGTGCTCTGCATGGGTGGCCGCGTGGTCGGTGCCGGCGGCGCCCTGCAGATCGTCGAGGTCTTCCTCGGCACCGATTTCGAGGGCGGCCGCCACCAGCGCCGGGTCGGCCTCATCGAACTGCCGCCCGACCGTCAGGAGGAGAGATGAGCCAGACCCTGAAGCGTGAGTTTTTCGACCTGCATCACCGCGCCGTCCTCGCCTCCGACCCCGAGGTCGCGTCCGCGCTCGAGCGCGAGCGGGCTCGCCAGAACGAGGGCCTCGAGCTGATCGCGTCGGAGAACTTCGTCAGCCTGGCGGTGCTCGCCGCCATGGGCTCGGTGATGACCAACAAGTACGCCGAGGGCTATCCCGGCAAGCGCTATTACGGTGGCTGCGAGTTCGTCGACATCGGCGAGGAGCTGGCGATCGAGCGCGCCAAGCAGCTGTTCGGGGCCGACCACGCCAACGTCCAGCCGCACTCCGGCGCGCAAGCCAACATGTCGGTCTACCTGGCGGTGATGCACCCCGGCGACACGATGCTCGGCATGGACCTCACCCACGGCGGCCACCTCACCCACGGCCACCCGCTCAACTACTCGGGCAAGGAGTTCAAGGTGGTGCCGTACGGCGTCCACCGTGAGACCGAGACCATCGACTACGAGCGGCTGCGGGAGCTCGCGCTGGAGCACCGGCCGAAGCTCATCGTCTGCGGCGCGTCGGCGTATCCGAGGATCATCGACTTTGAGCGCCTGCGCGCGATCGCCGATGAGGCGGGGGCGCTGATCATGGCCGACATCGCCCACATCGCGGGCCTGGTGGCGGCGGGCCTCCACCCGTCGCCGGTGCCGCACTGCCAGTTCGTCACCACCACCACCCACAAGACCCTGCGCGGGCCGCGCGGCGGCATGATCCTGTGCACGGCCGAGTGGGCCGAGGCGATCGACAAGGCGGTCTTCCCGGGCGTCCAGGGCGGGCCGCTGATGCACGTGATCGCGGCCAAGGCGGTGGCGTTCGCCGAGGCGCTCCAGCCGGAGTGGAAGGAGTACCAGCGGCAGATCGTGGCCAACGCCAAGGTGCTGTGCGAGGCCTGCGCCGAGCGCGGCTGGCGGATCGTCTCCGGCGGCACCGACAACCACCTCTTCCTGATCGACCTCGGCCCCGACTTCATCTCGGGCAAGAAGGCCGAGCGCTGGCTCGGATTAGCCGATATCACGGTCAACAAGAACACGGTGCCCTTCGACACCCGCAAGCCGTACATCGCGTCGGGCCTGCGCATCGGCACCCCGGCGGTGACCACCCGCGGCATGGGACCGGACGAGATGGTGCAGATTGCTGAGCTGATCGACCGCGTGCTGCGTCTCGATGAGGACGGCGAGGACGCGGCGAAGCTCGCGGCCTTCAACGCCGGGATCGAGGCGGTCAAGGCCGAGGTCCACGCGCTCACGGCCCGCTTCCCGCTGTACTGAGCCGCAGCCCGCTTCCGCGCCCGCTTCCCCTTCCGCGCCCGGATGCCGGGTTGCCGCCGAAGCGGCTGGCGTCGTCTGGTCGTCCCCGTTCCCGCCCCCGTTCCCGAAACGGTGTGCGCGATTAGCTGGCCCGCATCCGCACCCGGAATTCTGACGCGCTCACAGCGGCACACGCCAGCGCTCACACCCGTTCGAATACCCGAACGACGCTCGCAGCCCATGTGGCTTTGCCGGGGACGGTGGCAAGCAGGGGGCGGGTCCTGTGTCGGGGAACCGCCCAGACGGCGGCCCGTTCCTCTACCTAATCCTTGCAAATCATGGAGTGAGATTCCATAATTGCATGGATGATTGAACGTCGGATCTTACCCGTCGTGCAGCAGCGGTTGGGCGAGGTCCCGGCGGTGGCATTGTTCGGTCCGCGCCAGGCCGGCAAGACCACGCTCGCCCTGACCCTGGGTGAACAGCTGGGGGCCCTCTATCTGGATCTCGAGTCGGAGCGGGACCGCGCGAAGCTCGCCGAGCCGGAGCTCTACCTGGCTGACCATCTCGGGAGGCTGGTCATCCTCGACGAGATCCACCGCGCGCCCGGGCTGTTCCCGGTGCTGCGAGGGCTGATCGACCGGGCCCGACGCGAAGGGGCGGGCCACGGGCTCTATCTGCTGCTGGGTTCGGCGTCGCTCGACCTGCTCAAGCAGTCAGGCGAAACTCTGGCCGGACGAGTCAGCTACCTCGAGCTCGATCCCTTCGACGTTTTCGAGGTTGGCATCGAGCCGGCGGAACGGGACCGCCTGTGGCTCCGCGGCGGCTTCCCGGACAGCTTCCTGGCATCGAGCGACGGCCGCAGCCTGCGCTGGCGCCAGGACTTCATCCGGTCGTACCTGGAACGCGACATTCCGCAGTTCGGCCGGCGAATCGCGGCCGAGACGCTGCGCCGCTTCTGGACCATGCTCGCCCACCACCAGGGAGGCGTGCTCAACGTCGCTCAGCTCGCCCGCAACCTTGGAGTGGACGGCAAGACCGCCGCCGCCTACATCGATCTTCTGGTGGACCTGCTGCTGGTGCGACGCCTGCCGTCCTGGCAGGCCAACGTGGGCAAGCGCCTGGTGAAGTCACCGAAGGTGTACGTCCGCGACAGTGGCCTGGTCCACGCCCTGCTGGCGATAGGCGACAAGGAGATCCTGCTCTCCCACCCGGTTGTGGGAGCGAGCTGGGAGGGGTTTGTGGTCGAGCAGGTCCTTGCAGTCGCCCCGGAGGGAGCGCAGGGCTTCTACTACCGCACCAGCGGCGGCGCCGAGGTCGACCTGCTGTTGCGCTTTCCCGATGGCCGGAGCTGGGCGATCGAGGTCAAGCGAAGCCTGGCGCCGCGCCCCGAACGTGGCTTCCATTCCGCTTGCGCCGACCTCCGTCCACAGCGGCGTTTCGTGGTCTACCCGGGCGACGACAGCTACCCGGTAGGAGACGGAGTCCAGGCCGTGTCGCTGCTCCAGCTCGCGATGGAGCTGGTGGAGCGCGAAGTCATGTAAGAGGCGAGGCCGGGAGGAGGATGCCGGCCGCCGAACACAGAAAGTGCCAAGCTGTCGGCCTTGGCACCGGACAGGATCAGCGGCAGAGTGCCAAAGTGTCGGCCCTGGAACCGAAGTAGTTCGGTGCGCCCGCTTCCGCACCCGGATTCCGGCCTGCCGATGCGGCGTTGAGAGTCGCCTGCCCTTGCCCGTTCCCGAAACAGCGCCCCGGGGGCGCCGCGACCTCCCCGGAGGCGGGTGCGGGGAGGGAATGGGCTGGGTCGTCGATCCCTGCAAATCATGGGATGAGCCTCCCGAATCGCATGGATACTGCCTCCCCGTGCCAGGCCTTATGAACTTTGGAAGTTGGAACCGTTGATCTGACTTCGAAAGATCATCGCGCCTGGCCCCGGCTGCGCCGTCCGCCCGTGTGAACCTCGCCCTCTCTCGTCACGGCACAGTCCGCGGGACGAAGCCGGTTCCCATGCGGCGAGGAGGTGATCGATGAGCGAGGATCGCGCGGGTGTCGAGAGCGTGGTGGAGGCGTTCAGCGAGTGCTGGAATCGCCATGACATGGATTCCTTCGGCGAGCTGTTCGCGGAGGA
>PQAJ01000296.1 GCA_003105185.1 Holophagae bacterium | reverse complement strand
GTCATCCAGATCCCCGCCTGGAACGAAGAGGCGCACCTCGGCGAGACGATCGACGCCCTGCCGCGGCAGGTCGACGGCTTCGATGCGGTCGCGGTGCTGGTGATCGACGACGGCTCCACCGACGGCACCGCCGAGGTGGCGGGGAGGCACGGCGCCAGCGTGCTCCGGCTGCCCGTGCACCGCGGCCTCGCGGTCGCCTTCTCTCGCGGCCTCGCCCGCGCGGTCGAGCTCGGCGCCGACGTCATCGTCAACACCGACGCGGACAACCAGTACGATGCCCGCGACATCCCGGCCCTGGTGCGCCCGATCCTCGCCGGCGGCGCCCAGATGGTGATCGGCGACCGCCAGGTGCACGCGATCGCGCACTTCTCGCTGACCAAGAAGCTGCTCCAGCGCTTCGGCTCGTGGGTGGTGCGGCGGCTATCGCGGACCGAGGTGCGCGACGCGACCTCCGGCTTCCGGGCGATCTCGCGGCTGGCGGCGTTCAAGCTCCACGTCTTCACCCGTTTCACCTACACCCTGGAGACGATCCTCCAGGCGGGCGAGGCCGGGCTCAAGGTGGTGTCGGTGCCGGTCCGGGTCAACCCCGCGCCGCGGCGGCGGTCGCGGCTGTTCGGCAGCAACCTCGGCTACGTCCTGCGCTCGCTCGAGAGCATCGCCCGCATCGTGGTGCTCTACAACCCGCTTCGGATCTTCCTGCGCGCCGGCGCCGTCCCGGTGCTGGTCGGGCTCGCGCTGCTCGCCCGCTTCCTCTACTTCTACTTCACAAACCACTCACCGGCCGGGCACGTCCAGTCGCTGATCGTGGCCGTGATCCTGATCGTGGTCGGCGTCCAGGTCTGGGTGCTCGGCATCGTCGCCGACCTGATCGCGGTCAACCGGCGGCTGCTCGAGGAGGCGGTGGAGCGCCAGCGCGTCGCCGGATCCTCCCGCGGCACCGCCGAAGAATGACCGCCTCGATCTCCCCGGAAGGCGTGCGCCGCGTCGTCGGCGGGCTGGTGGCACTGGCGCTGATCGTCATCGTGCTGGTGGTGGCGGGACCGCGCGAGGTGTGGGGGATGCTGCGCCGCTCCGACCTCGCCTGGGTGCTGGCCGCGGCGGCGGCCGCCGGTGGCGCGCTGGTGCTGCGCGGCCTCCGCCTCGTGCTGCTGCTGCCGCCAGGTCGGCTGCGGCCGGTCCCCGCCACCCTGGTGGCCGCGGCGGCACAGGCGGCGGCGCTGTTCGTGCCGGCGCGCGCGGGCGAGCTGGCGCTGCCCTTCCTGCTGCGCCGCGCCGCCGCCTGGGAGGTGGCGCCCGGTGTCGGCACCCTGCTTATCACGCGCAGCCTCGACCTGGCGGCGCTCGGACTGTGGGCCGGCATCGCCGTGGTCGCCATCCTCGGCCCSTTCCACCCGCTGGCGGCGGTGGCGGCCGTGTGTCTGGTGGTGCCGCCGCTGCTGCTACCGGTCGCGCTCGGTGGAGCCGACCGCCTCGCGCTCCGGTGCCTCGCGCCCCGGGGCCAGCGCGGCCGCCGCTGGGCGCGCAGGGTCCGCAGGGTGCGCCGATCAGTCGATGCCCTGCGGCGGCAACCCCTCCGCCTGGCCGGGGCCGTCGCCGCGTCAATCGCGATGTGGGCCCTGCTGTGGGCCCTCGCGTGGTTCCTGCTCGTGGCCATGGGCTACCGCTGGCCGGCCTGGCACGTGGTCGCCGGCTCGGCCGTGGCCTCGCTCACCAACCTGCTTCCGGTCAATCTGGTCGGCAACCTCGGCCCACTCGAGGCCGGCTGGACCTCGGCCTTCATCGCCCTCGGCATCCCGCCGGAGGTCGCCGCCGCCACCGGCCTCGCCTCGCACCTGTGGGCGCTGCTGTTCGCGGCGGTCTACGGCGCCGCCGCCTGGGCCGTGCTCGCGGCGAAGGCGCCGTCCCGCGAGCGCGAGAGCTGACCGGCCGACACGCTCAACCACTGCAGTTTGATGACGTTGCGATGCGCGCCGGGAGGCTACTCCGGGCCGGCCTCGGCCCGCTTCGCCGCCTCCCAGAGGGCGTCCTGCTCGGCCAGATCGAGATCGCGCAGGCTGCGTCCTTGGGCTCGCGCGTCGGCTTCCATGGCCTGGAACCGGCGCAGGAACTTTGCGTTGGTCCCCTGCAGCGCGGTCTCGGGCTCGACCCCGAGGTGGCGGGCGAGGTTCGCCATCACGAACAGCACGTCGCCCATCTCGTCGCGCACCTGATCGGCGCCGGCGGCGAGCATCCCGTCGAGCGCCGCTTCGAGCTCGCCGACCTCCTCGTGGAGCTTGGCCATCACGTCGTGGGGCCGCCGCCAGTCGAAGCCGACCGCCGCCGCCTTCTCGGTCATCCGGAAGGCCTTAAGCAAGGCCGGCAGCGAGCGCGGGACGCCGTCGAGGGTCGACCCCGGACGCTCCGCCCCACGCTCCTCGGTCTTGATGTCCTCCCAGTTCCGCTTGACCTCGTCCGAGCCGGACACCTCGCGGTCGCCGAACACGTGCGGGTGCCGCCGCACCATCTTCTCGGAGATCGCCTCGGAAACGCCGTCGATCCCGAACCACCCCCGCTCGCGGGCGATCCGCGCGAGGAAGACGATCTGCAGGAGCAGATCCCCGAGCTCCTCGCGCAGCCTCTCGCCGTCGTCGGCCGCGATCGCGTCGACGACCTCGTAGGCCTCCTCAAGGAGGTAGCCCGAGAGGGTGTT
>PQAJ01000295.1 GCA_003105185.1 Holophagae bacterium | reverse complement strand
GTATACGCGGGTCCCCGGCTACCAGGTCTTCATGGGCGACGACCTCCGATCGCCGAGCACGGCCGAGTGGACCGCCGGCGTCTCCAGGCGCCTCGGCCCCAGCGGCCTCATCCGCCTCGATTACGTCAACAAGGTGTGGAGCGACTTCTATGCGGGAAGAACGGACCTGACCACCGGCACGAGCGAGGACCCGACCGGAAACGTCTACGACAGGATGATCGTCGAGAACGACAACACGTACACAAACCGCAAGTACTGGGGTCTGCTGCTGCAGGGGAACTATCGCTTCGGCACGCACCTGGAGGTGGGCGGCAACTACACCTACTCCAAGCTCTACGGGACTGATTGTGTGTCAGACCGCAATATCGGCTGCAACATGGTTTACTACCCCGAGTACAACGACCCGAAGTGGTGGGTCCCGTCGGGCTACCTGCCGAGCGACATCCGCCACAAGCTCAACCTCTACGCCTCCTGGGACGCGGTCGGCACCCGGGCCTTTGCCTGGAACCTCAGCCTGCTCCAGCGCTACCTGTCCGGAACGCCCTACGGCGCATGGGGGGAGATCTATATCGAGCCCTATGTCACGAACCCGGGCTACGTGCGTCCCCCGTCTTCCACCTGGTATCCGTTCACGGCTGTGGACGCTTACCGCACTGATGGGGTCAGCTCCACCGATCTCGCGATGACCTTCACCTTCCGGCTCGGCCGGGTGGAGCTGTACCTCAACCCCAGCGTCACCAACCTGTTCAACAACCAGGCGGTGATCGACCCCGACACCTGGGTGTTCACAGCGGACCACAAGCCCTACCTGAACTGGTTCAACCCGTTCACCGAGACCCCGAGGGAGTGCCCGCAGGGGACCGCCTGCAACCCGGACGACGGGTACAACTGGCAGAAGGGGCCGGATTTCGGGAAGCCCGTTTGGACGCTCGCCTACCAGACCCCGCGCACGTATGTGGTCAACGTCGGCTTGAAGTTCTAGCCCGGATATCTCACCAACTTTCTACTGCGGCCAGCGATGTACCGCACTCAGCGGTGCTTTCTCGCCTCGGGGTGCTCGACGTACTGTCGAGTACGCCTCCGCGCCCCTCGGGTCGAAATCCCCACTGCGCACGGCACCTCGCAGCCCTCGCTACGAAACCCGGTGAGATATCCGGGCTAGAGGGAAGCGGCCGTTTCGCTCTCGTCGCGGCGTCGGCGCAGAYGCCGCTCGAAACAGCGCAGGCGATCGGGAGYGGCGGCRKGCTCYGCCGGCAGCGCCTTGAYCGCGACGTCSCGGCCGAGCCGGGTGTCGCTGGCACGGTACACCTCCCCCATCCCGCCCGCTCCGAGCAGGCCCACGACCTGGTACGGCCCGAGGCGGGTGCCCGCCTGCACTGGTCGTTGCTCCTTGTTGAGAGTGTACTGCGGACTGGACGACTGAGCATGGATCCGGGAGGACCCCTCCCGTGGGGGAAGGGAGCGCCTCCACACGATCCACCCCAACGTCGAGGCTCGCGACAGTCACCAAAGGGGTGCCCGCCAGCCTAGACTTGGGAGGCATGTGTGACCCAGCCATGAGGCCACTCGACACGATCGAGCGCAAGACGCTGCTCTACCGAAGCGGCTTGGGATTCCACTGCATCAATCACGTCCTCGGCTGCAGCCACGGCTGCCGCTACCCCTGCTACGCGCTCCTGATGGCCAGGCACCACGGGCGCGTGCGTCATTCCGTAGACTGGGGCCGGCCGCGGATCGTGGGCAACGCCCTCGCGCTCCTCGAACGCGAGCTGACTCGAAAGCGAGTCCTCCCTTCCGACGTTCACCTGTGCCTCACTACCGACCCGTTCATGGTCGGCCACCCCGAGGTCGAGACCATGTCGCTCGCCATCATCGAGCGGCTGAATCGGTCGGGGATCCGGTGCTCGCTCCTGACCAAGGGCCAGCTGCCCGAGGAGCTCGCCGACCGCGGGCGCTTCCCGTGCGACAACACGCACGGCATCAGCCTGGTCTCGCTCGATGAGGGTTTCCGCCGCAGCTGGGAACCGGGCGCCGCGCCCTACGCCGAGCGGATCGAGGCCCTGCGTCGGCTGCACGATGCGGGCCGCCGGACACGCGTCCACATCGAGCCCTACCCGACGCCGGGCGTCGTCGTCCAAGACCTGTCCGCGATCCTCGCCGAGGTCGCTTTCGTCGACCACATCTACTTCAGCGGCTGGAACTACAACCCGCGCGTGCCCCGGGATGACGCTGCCGAGGCGTTCTACCGCTCGCAGTCACACATCGTGCAGGCGTTTTGCTCGCAGCGCGGCATCGAGTGCCAGATCGGTTGAGCGTCCGTTCGCCGGCTGGGGAGACCGGCGGGCCGCACCGCACGCAAGGCTGTGCGCGGAGCGCAGCGGAGCTTCACGGGCGCGCCAGGGCCGCCTGCCAGTTCAGCGTCACCGTGATGCTGGCCGGGGCCGCCCCTTCGGCCGGGACGGTGGCCAGGAAGCGCGACAGATCGGCGGTCGCCACCAGACCCGAGATGTCGGGCCGCGGCGTGAAGAGCAGCCGCGGCGGGCCCGCCCTGAACGTCGGCGCCGTCTCCACATCCACCACGTAGATCGGGCCGCTGCCGGAGTAGTACTGACTGAGAGGAAAGAACATCAGCTCCTTACCGTCCCGCGACCACTGCGCATTGGTCCCGCCCGAGGTTGACACCCGGTACTTCTCCCCCGGCTCGGGGAACGAGCGTACGTAGATCTCCACTGAGCCTGTCTCATCCGAGTCGTACGCCAGCCAGCGCCCGTTCGGCGAGACCGCGGCGTAGTCCTCGTTGAAAGGGGTGCGAAGGTACTGCACCGGCGTGCGGTCTCCCTGCAGAGGTTGCAGCCAGAGGTCGAACTGGCCTCCCTCGCCTTCTCCCGAGAAGACGAAGTACCTCCCGTCGGGCGACCAAGCCGCGGGTATCTTCATTGCCAGGTCGGACTGCACCAGCGGCTCCGGCTGCCCCGACCCGCTGGCCAGCACCTGGTGCACCTCGTACAAGCCGGATCGAATGCACCCGTAGGCGACGCGGGTGCTGTCGGGCGACCAAGCCACCGGCATGGACATCCCCCCTCCGGCGACCAGGCCGTCATAAGTGAGACGGGTCGTCACCGCGCGCTGCAGGTCCACCAGCCACAGGTCGTAGCTGCCAGACGAGTTGAACTTCGTCACCGTCGCCCACCGGCCATCCGGCGACAGCGACGGGTTGGAGTAGCTGCCCGGTGGGAGCTGGATCCTGCCCGTTTGCCGGCCGGCGCGGTCGAGCCAGACCAGCTCCGTCAAGGCTGGACTCGATGCGGCATGGGCGAGCACGCCGTTTGTTGACGCGGAGAGAGCAACCCCGGCGTCAAACGTCGACCCAGGGGGGGCGTCGGCCAGCGGCATGGGCTTGCCCACAGTGTGCAGGCTGGATGGGTCGAAGCGTTGGGCAACAAGACGGTCGCCGAGAGCGAACAGCAGATAGCCTGGCTCCGCGTAGATC
Source organism: Holophagae bacterium (assembly GCA_003105185.1). GTDB lineage: Bacteria > Acidobacteriota > Thermoanaerobaculia > Thermoanaerobaculales > Sulfomarinibacteraceae > FEB-10. The sequence goes on along the minus strand of PQAJ01000295.1, from coordinate 2,169 downwards.
GGCGCTGAAACTGCGGACCCGATGCGCCTGGGCTCTTTCGAATCCAGCGCACCGACGTACACGTCAAATCCGCCCTGTTTCCTTGGAAGGCCGACGAAGAGGAAGTGCACACCGTCAGGAAGGAAGTACGGAAAGCGCAGCCCCGCCTCGCCCCTTGCCGCGTCCGGCTTCACCACCTCGACCGGCTCACCGCCGTCAGCCGGCACCTTCATCAGAGGCCCCAAGGCTTGGGGCGCGAAGACGATCACGCCCTCCTTGCTCCACGTTCCGCCCCGCGAGTCGGGGACATTGCAGACCACTTCCGGCGAGCCTCCGGCCACCGGCACCTTCCGCAGCTTGCCCTGTGCGAAGAACCCGACGAAGCGACTGTCAGGGGACCAGAACGGGAAGATGGCACCCTCCGTGCCGAGCAACGGTTGCGCCGAGAGGGAGTCCAGCTGGCGCACCCAGAGCCGTATCGTGCCGACCGCGTCGATGACTGTAAAGACCAGCCGCCGGCCGTCTGGCGAGATCGCCGACGCGGCAACGTCGTTCGCGAGCGTTCCCTCGGCCGGCGATTGAATGGCGAAGCGAATGAGCGCGGCATGAGTTGGCCGGCCCATGTGGCATAGGGCCGCGAGCACGGCAATGCCTGCCACAGCAATTGCGGCGACACCCCACGCCAACCGCGCGCGCCTCGTGCTGCGCGGCGCGATGCGCCCGGCGTCCAGGGCAGATGGTGACTCGCCACTTGTCGTGCTCAGAGCCTGCAGGTTGAACGCCAGATCCCGCGCCGACTGGAACCGCTCGGCCGGTTGCTTCTCCAAGCAGTGCTTGACCACCCGCGCCAGGCCGGCCGGAATCTTCGGAGCGACCGCGGTCAGCTCCGGCGGCTCCTCCTTGAGGATCGCGCTCATCGTCTCGACCGCCGAGTCGCGCTGGAACGCTCGCTGACCCGACACCATCTCGTAGAGCACGCATCCGAGCGCGAAGATGTCGCTGCGGTGGTCGGCCGGCAGCCCACGCACCTGCTCCGGCGCCATGTAGCCGACCGTGCCCAGGATCGACCCCGCTCCCGTCAGCCCGGTCTCGGTCGGCGCAGCCCGCCAATCCGATGCTCCGCCCTCGGCCTGGGTCAGCCGTGCCAGACCGAAGTCCAGGATCTTGACCACCCCGTCCCTGGTCACGAACACGTTGCCCGGCTTGAGGTCCCGGTGCACGATCCCTCGCTCGTGCGCCGCCGCCAGCCCGTTGGCGATCTGGGTCGCCAGCTCCACCGCCTTGGCCACCGTCAGCCCGCCGGACGCGATCCGCTCCGCCAGCGTCTGCCCCTCCAGCAGCTCGGTGACCAGGTAGGGACGACCCTCGTGGCTGCCGACGTCATGGAGCGCGAGGATGTTCGGGTGGGAGAGCGCGGCGACCGCCCGCGCCTCCTGCTCGAAGCGCTTCACCCGCTCGGCGTCGCCCGCCACCTCGGCCCGCAGCAGCTTGACCGCCACCTCGCGGCCGAGCCGGGTGTCACGCGCCCGGTAGACCTCCCCCATCCCGCCCGCTCCGAGCGGCGCGACGATCTCGTACGGCCCGATCCGCAGACCCGGTTGCACTGTCGGCTGTCCTCTTTCCATATGCTACACCTCACACAATCAGCGGGTCGGGCGCTCAAGTCGAGCCTTTCAGGCGCGCCGTCGTGGCTTTTCGCAGCTACAATTCAAGGCTGGCCGGCGCTCGGCTCGGATCGTCCGGCCATCCGGAGGCTCGATGCGACGGGTTGTGCTGTGCGTGCTCCTGGTGCTGACGATGGCCCCTGCCATCGCGGCGATGGCGGCCAACCGGCCGGTGGCGATCCGGATCGTGCTCGAGGACCGCGCCCGGCTCGAGGAGCTGTCCCGCCTGGTGAGCATCGACGACGTCCGCGACGGCGTGGTGACCGCCGGGGCCTCGCCGATCGCGCTCGAGCGGCTCGCCAAGGCCGGCTTCGAGTGGGAGGTCCTGCCGGAGGCCGAGGCGCCGGAGCTCGCGACCATGTGCCCGGCGGGCTGGGAGAACGACCCCAACCGAAGCTGGGAGTGCTACCCCACCTACGCCCAGTACGTGGGCTTCCTGAATCGCTATGCGACCGATTACCCGGCGCTGTGCCGGCTGGTCGACCTCGGTGCGACCACCAACCAGGTCCGGCCGCACCGGCTGTGG
>PQAJ01000294.1 GCA_003105185.1 Holophagae bacterium | reverse complement strand
GGGCGGCGCGCGCCTGATGCTCGCCGAGGGAGTGTTCGACGATCCGAAGCCGCGCGCGGTGTTCGGCCTGCACGTGATGCCGACGCTCGAGGCCGGCACCGTCGGCTGGCGCGCGGACGAGATCATGGCCGCGGCCGACATCTTCAAGATCACGGTCCGGGGCCGCACGACCCACGGCTCGGCGCCCCACGAAGGGGTCGACGCGGTGTGGGTCGCGTCGCAGCTCGTCGGCGCGTTGCAGGGCATCGTGTCGCGCGAGATCGACGCCCGCAGCCCGACCGTGGTCTCGGTCGGCACCCTGCACGCCGGCAACCGCTTCAACATCATCGCCGGCGAAGCCGAGCTGACCGGCACGGTGCGCACCCTCGACCCGGCGAGCCGGGAGCACGTCGAGGCGGCGATGCGACGCATGGTGGTCGCCGTCTGTGCAGCCCACCGGGCAGAGTGCGCGCTCGACTACGAGCGGTTCAACCCGCCGGTGGTCAACGATGCGGCGCTCACCGAGCGCGCGGTCGTCTCGCTCGAGACCGTGCTCGGGCCGGCGGCGGTGCGCGAGACCGAGCCGATCATGGCCGCCGAGGACTTCGCCGAGCTCGCCCGCGCGGTTCCCGGCTTCTACTTCTTCCTCGGCGTCGGCAACCAGGCCAGGGGCTGGACGAGCTACGTTCACACCGCGACCTTCCAGCCCGACGAGCGGTCGATCGCGGTCGGCGTGCGCGCCGCTGCAGCGCTGCTGCTCGGCGAGCTCGAGGCGGGCCGCACGGGGCCTTGATCGCCGCCTCGGCTCGTACAAGGCGAAGAGGATACCGATGCTGGAAGCGAGCGACAGAACGACGTGCGGCCCCTTCAGCGTCATCGCGCCGGCGGTTGCCGGTGCAAAGGGATCCGGTGGACGCCGCCTGCATGGAGAGTGGAGACGACCATGGCACGGATGACCGCAATCTGCTCGCTGGCGCTCGCTCTGCTCCTCGCCGGTACGCCCGGCGGCGCCGTTCCTCCTCAGACCCAGGGCGACGTGATACTGAAGGACTTCCGGTTCGCGAGCGGCGAGACGCTGCCCGACCTCCGCATCCACTACCGCGCCATCGGCGAACCGAACCGGGATGAGAGCGGCACTATAACCAACGCCGTGCTCGTGCTCCACGGGACCACCGGCAGCGGAGCCCAGTTCGTTCGCCCCGAGTTCGCCGGGGAGCTGTTCGAGAGCGGCCAGCCGCTCGACGCGGCGCGCTTCTACATCATCCTTCCGGACGGCATCGGCCACGGTGAGTCGAGCAAGCCGAGCGACGGCCTCCGTGCCCGCTTCCCGCGGTACGGCTACCGCGACATGGTCGAGGCGCAGCACCGGCTGCTCACCGAGGGGCTCGGCATCGACCACCTGCGGCTCGTCATGGGCACCTCGATGGGCGGAATGCACACCTGGCTCTGGGGCGAGGTCCATCCCGGCTTCATGGACGCGCTGCTGCCGCTCGCCTGCCTGCCGGAGCAGATTTCGGGCCGCAACCGCGTCTGGCGCCGCGTCGTCATCGACGCCATCCGCAACGACCCCGCCTGGAACGGCGGCGAGTACACGGTCCAGCCGCCCAGCCTGCGCACCGCCGCCGAGATGCTGTTCCTCATGTCGTCGAACCCGATCGTCCGCCGCCGGGAGATGCCGACGCTGGCCTCCAGCGACCAGGCCCTCGACGCCTACGTGGCGCACGCGATCGAGGCTCTCGACGCGAACGACGTGCTGTACGCCGTGGCGGCCTCCGAGGACTACGACCCCGGCCCGGCTCTGGAGACGATCCGGGCGCCGCTCCTCGCGATCAACTTCGCCGATGACCTCATCAACCCGCCCGAGCTCGGCGTGCTCGAGCGCGCGACCGCCCGGGTGCCGCGCGGTCGCGCGGTGATCATCCCCAACTCCGAGGAGACTCGCGGCCACGGCACGCACACGCTGGCCGCGCTGTGGAAGCAGCATTTGATCGAGCTCCTCGAGGAGTCCGGGTTGGCCTCGACGGGGCGGTGATGTTCCGCATCCTCGACCCAGCAGTCAAAGCCGGCCCGGCCGGCTTCGCCCGCCACGGTTCCGAGTTCGACGCGGTCGTCTGAGTCCCGGAATTTGCCGGTTCCTGCCGGATTGCCGGAAACGGAGCCGCTTTCGGCACGATGGGTTGTCAGCTCGAACCCCAGGCAGCCTTGAGGTCAGCATGGGCGACTCTGACGCGGCATCTAAAGACGGGTCCGCGGACCGGTATAACCTGGGTTATACTTGGGTCGTGAAGACGGCGATCTCGATCCCCGACGAGGTTTTTCAGGCTGCCGAGGAGCTCGCCGAGCGGCTCGGCGTGAGCCGCAGCGAGCTCTACGCCACCGCGGTCGCGCAGTTCGTCGCGGAACTGCGGTCTCGAGGCGTGACCGAGCGGCTGAATCAGGTCTACGCTGGCGAGTCCTCCTCGCTCGACCTCGCCCTCGAGCGGGCGCAGGCCGACGCTCTCGCCAGCGAGGAGTGGTGATGCGGCGAGGCGAGGTGTGGTGGGCGTCGCTGCCGGACCCGAGCGGCTCCGGTCCCGGGTTCCGGCGGCCGGTGCTCGTCGTGCAGGCTGACGAGTTCAATGCCAGCAACATCCGGACGGTGCTGGTCGCCGTCATCACCTCGAACCGGGCCCTCGCGGCGGCGCCAGGAAACGTCCTGCTCGGACGCAAGCAMTCGCGGCTGAGAAAGAGCTCGGTCGTGAACGTCTCCCAGATCGTGACCGTCGACAAGCGGGTGCTCACCGAGCTGGTCACSAGCCTGCCGCGCCGCGTGATGGCTGCGGTGGACGGAGGATTGAAGCTGGCGCTCGACCTCTGAGAAGTCGCCGCAGTTCCGGCCGGCGSCCGTGGCGCCCATTCTGCCGSTCGAGCGCCCTCAACCCGATGGAGGCGAAGGGGGCCGAGGCTCGGTGCACTCAGATCGCGTGGAGAATAGAATTCTGTGATGATCGATCTTCAACGCTCCCGAGACGTCGTGTTCGCTCTGCTGGGGGTTCTCGCGCTTCTCGTGAAGAACTGGATGGGGCCGTTCGGTGGTGTGCTCGTGCACGACCACGGTGGCAACGTCGCGGCCTCCTTCGCCGCGTTCTTCGTCCTCAAGCTCCCTGCCGTGCCCAGCCGCTTGCGACTCGCCACCGCGGCGGCTCTCGCGTTGCTCGCGACTGAGGTGTTCGAGGCCACCAACGGTTTCGGCTTCATGAGCAACACCTATGATCCCGGCGACTACCTGGCCAATGCCGTCGGTGTTGGCCTCGCTTGTGGTGTGGAAGGGTTGATGCTGTTGGCCTCTCGCCTGCTGCGAACAACCACGACGAAGGGGTGAACCGGTGGTGTGGATCGCATGGCGCCGAACAGCCCGTTGCAGCGGACACGGCCGCTGCCAGTTTCGAAGCAAGGCTCTCCAATCGCGACCGTCCCGCCCCGTCGCAGCGAGTGCGGCCGTGCCACCGAAGCGGAGGATGAGGAGTCAGGCATGAAGATCGAACGCGACTCGCTCCGGCCCTTCGACTTCGAGGGTCTGGAGATCCGCGACTACACCGCGGGCGCGGAGGTCAGCTCCTCGGTCGCGGAGATCACCGTCCCAGCAGGTGCGAGGCACCGACGCGCGTGGTCGAAGAGGTCGGACAAGTACTACTACATGCTCGAGGGAAGTCTCTCATTCACTGTCGGTGTCAAAACACTGGACCTCACCGTTGGTGACTGCTGCATCGTCCGACAGGGCAGCCGGTTCAGCTATGGCAATCCGACGAGCGAGCCTGCGAGGGTGCTCCTTGTGCATACACCCAGGTTCGACCTGTCCGAAGAGGTCTTCGAGGACGAACCGGGCTGATCCCCGCGGTGCCAGGTGCC
>PQAJ01000293.1 GCA_003105185.1 Holophagae bacterium | reverse complement strand
ACCGTGCGGCGGGAGGCGCCGCGGGCATCGTTCAAGAGCGCCTTCCTCCTCGACGCGCCGGGCGAGACCTGGCGGACCAGCCGGGAGACGCTCGGCCTCGCGCTGCGCCAGGCCCTCCGCGGCCGCTGCGAGGTCTCGCTGTCAGGGATCAGGGTCTATCCCGGGACCGAGATCCACCGCATAGCGGTCGCGGAAGGGCTCCTCGACCCGGCCGACGACCTGCTGCGCCCGACCTTCTACCGCAACCGCCGGCTGTCGCCGCTGCGCCTGGCGGTCGACGCCTCGAGCCGGGTCGCCGTCGGCGTGCTGCGGCTCCTGCGGCGGCCGGTGTAGGGTGGCCGCGGTCACGGCGCCGGAACGAAGATGAAGCGGGGCTGGCGGGGGGCGCCGGTGACCGGCATGAAGACCTCAGGGTCTTCGAACAGCGTGCCGCCGCGGCGGTAGTGCCCGTCGAGGGGCACGAACCAGTCGGCGGCATCGGGCTTCTTCGGTCCGTCGAGGATGATGGCCGAGAAGCGGTGACGGGCGACGTCCTCGGCCAGGTCGGCGAGGAGGCGGCGGCCCCACTCGTCGGCCGCGCCGCCGAAACCGCCGACCAGCTCGGTGATGGCCACCTGGTGGGCGTGGGTCGGTTTCCCGGCCAGGGCGAGCAGGTAGGGGTGGGCGGAGACCACGACCTCCCCCTCCATCCCGCGCAGGCGGTCGACCAGCTCGTTGCCGGCGACGCGGTCAGCGGCGCTGGGCAGGCACGGTCGGGGGTCGAAGCGGAGCATGAGCAGCTGGCCGGCCAGCAGCGCGAGCACGGCCGGCGCGGCCACCGCGCGCCAGCCGCGGGCGCCGCCGGCGTCGGTGGCCGCGAGCAGGCGCCCGAGCCCGAGACCGAGGAGCAGGGCGAGCCCGGCGTGGGCCGGCATGAGGACATTGTCGAAGCCGGAGTTCATGCGACCCACCCAGGCGGTGGCCAGCATGCCGAGGGTGGCGGCGAGCGGAAGGAGAATCTCCCTCCGGCCGGGGCGGGCCAGCGTGCGGGCGACGAACAGCAGCACCAGACTGGACACGACCGGCAATGGGCGGAGCAGGTCCTGGTAGGGGAACGCCAGGTCGCCGCGCAGGTCCGCGCCCGAGAGCAGGGGATGGCGGGCGCCGAGGGTGACGGTGAAGTACCAGTACCAGCCGTCGCTTGCACGGTCGAGGAGCAGGGAGACGCCGGCCACCAGAGCGGCGGCGGTCCCCGCGACTGCCAGGCCGCGACGCCACCGCTCGACGAGCAGCCAGAGCACCAGCGGGGCGGCCATCACCAGCGCCGTCTGCTTGGTCAGGTAGCAGAGCCCGAGCAGCGCCCCGGCGGCAGCCGCGGACGGCGTGGCGTCGCGGGTGAGCAGCAGCCAGGCGGCCGCCAGGAAGAGGAACAGGAACAGGGCGTCGACGCGTGCGATCTCGAACCAGGTGCCGCTCAGCCGGTAGGTGGCGGCGAAAAGGCAGGCGGACACGAGGGCGGCGTCGACCCTCCTGGTCCTGCCGTGGACGATCGCGAAGAGGGCAGCCATGCTTCCGAGCGAGGCGAGGTAGGACAGCAGCCGCAGGGGCGCGAAGCCGGGGCCGGTGACCGCTGCCAGCGCGGCCGCGAGCCAGTAGTACACCGGGCCGTAGGGGTGGGCCACGAACTCGAAGGTGGGGGCGACGTAGACCCCCTGGCCGGTGAGCAGACGCTGCACCTGGATCAACGACCCCCCCTCCATCCACTCGAGCTCGAACGGGTAGGAGACGCGGGCGGCCGACAGCGCGAGCGCCGCCGCCGCGAAGAGGGCGAAGGCGGCGCAGACTCCGTAGCGGATCGCGGTGCTCAGGCGTGGGCGCATCCGACCGCTCTGCTCGCCCCGGGCCGCAACCGCCGCGCCGGCGGTCATGGGGCTCGCTCCCCGGGAACCGCGGCGGCAGCGTCGAGGTTGACCACCTGCTCGGGGCAGAGCGGGTAGGACCTCCCGCCGAGGTCGACCGTGTTGCCGCAGCCCTTCCCCGGGGGCGACGCGGAGCAGGGCTCGAAGGTCAGGAAGCCGAGGCGCACCGAGGGGGACCTCAGGGCGTGGCTCAAGCAGTAGCCGTGGGCGGCGATGGCCGCCGTCAGGGGAACGTAGGTGGCCGGCGCGCCGGTCTTGGGCAGCAGCAGCAGCAGGTCCGGGGAGAGGCCGAAGAGGTAATCCCACACCTGAGGCCATCGACCGGGGTCGAAGGTCCCCTTCTCCGAATCCCACAGCAACCGGTTCGGCTGTCGGTCGGTGTAGCCGATGATGTCCACGAACTCGAGACGGGAGTAGTAGGGGATGCGGCCGGCGTGCTGGCCGACGACTCGGCCGGCGGGGCCGAGGTGCTCGGCCAGCCACAGCCCCACCTGGCGCTCCGGGTGAGTGTCGCGGTATCGAGCCAGGGCTCGGAGCCGCGGGCCGAGCTCGCGCGGCAGCAGGACGAGGCGCGAGACCGCCGCCTGCAGGGAAGGTCGAGCAGGCGCCTGCGGGTGCCCCCCGGCGGGAGCCGGCGCCAAGTCCACGATGCGGAAGGCCGACAGCAACAGACAGGCCCCGACCAGCAGCGCTGCCGCCCACCGCCGCCGCTCCGACAGCAGCTGCTGGAGGCAGGCGGCGCCGAGCACCAGGAACAGCGGCGCCACCGTCGACAGCAGCCGCCAGTAGGGAGCCAGGTAGCTCCAGTCGCCGCCGACGAATGCGACCAGCGCGAGCTGGGCCCCGACGGCCGTGACCAGCACCGCGTGGTAGGGGCGCCAGCGGCGCGGCGGCAACGCGAGCGCGAAGGCGATGACGAGGAGGGGGAGGGCGGGGTAGGCGAGGAGGAAGTCGCCGACGTGCGCGAGCCCGCTCGCGAGCTTGGCAACGCCGGTGCCGGTCACCAGGAGCTTGGCGTAGTAGGTGTTGGGCAGCAGCTCGCCGAAGGTGACGACGCGCCAGCCGGTGTAGGACCCGTACAGCGCCAGGAACGGCGCGTACCAACCCCAGTCGCGGAGCGGGCTCTCCCCGTCCCGCCACCGCCGCCACGCCCAGAAGAGGCTCAGCAGGGGGAACAGGTAGACCCCCTCAAAACGGGTCATTGCGAGCAGCACGAGCAGCACCGAGGTCGCTGCCGTGGCGTGCTGCCGGCGGCGGCCGGGCGCTCCCTCGAGGACGTCCGCGAAGAGCAGCAGGGCGACCAGGAAGAGGAGGTTGTAGGCCGCGGTCTCGAGACCGGTGAGGGCGTTTTCAGTGTGGTAGCGCGAGAGCGCCAGCACCACCGGCACCCCCCACGCCCAGCGACCCGCGACCCGACGGGCGAGGAGCCAGGACGCCGGCAGGACCAGGAAGCCGAGCGCGAAGCCGCTCCACAGCGCGTGCAGCACGGTGTCGGGCCACTGGCGGTGGAGCGCGGCGAGCCAGGCCACCCAGAGGAAGTTGGTGTAGCCCTCGACCGCCCTGCCGCCGCGGTTGAAGACCGGGCCGTAGCCTTCGGCGAGGTTGTCCGCGAACCGGAACGAGATGAAGGCGTCCTCCTCCGGGGTCGACGCCGGCCAGGGCGGCAGCCAGGAAGCCTCGTAGGCGTAGAGCAGGAAGAGGAGGGCCCAGAAGCAGGCCATGGCCGCGAACGCCAGCAGGCGTCGAGCCGGCGGCCGTCCCCGTGACGTCCCGGCTCGGTGTTCGGAGGGGGGCGCCGCAGCCACGCCGGGAGTCTACCAGCAGCGCAGTCCGGGCCGGCCGAGCGGTCTACTGGACGTAGCCGAGCGCCCGCAGGCCGTCGTGCAGCCAGGACTGACCGGGCGGCGGGGGCGGCAAGCCGACGGAGCGCTCGAGCCGCCCGTCGAGGCCGAAGACCAGCAGGGTGCCGTTGGCGGTGACGTAGACGCGGTCGCGCCAGACGTGTACCGCCTGCGCCCGCCCGATGCCGGAGCAGAAGGTGCGGGCGGTGGCGTCGGCTGCCGGCGGCAGCCGGTCGAGCACGGCGACGAAACCGTCCCCGGCCATCCACAGCCGGTCGGCGTCAAGCTCCATGTAGCGGATGTCGCCGAGGGGCAGGGTCACCTCGCGCTCCCGACCGCGGACGACCAGGGTTCTGGCGG
>PQAJ01000292.1 GCA_003105185.1 Holophagae bacterium | reverse complement strand
CCTGGGCCTCCTCGCCGTGACCTACGGCGACATCTACGTGGCGCGCGTGGCCATGGGCGCCAACGACACCCAGACGGTGAAGGCGTTCCTCGAGGCCGGGATGTCGGCCTCCGATCCGGGCACCACCGGCATGCCGCCGCTGCACCACGCGGTGATGTTCGCGTGCACCTACGGCGTGCGGCCCTCGAGCGACGCGGCCCATCGGATCGTCGCCGACCTGCTCGCGCACGGCGCGGACCCGAACGCGCGCGACGAGCAGGGTAACCCGGCGCTCCACCGCGCCGCCGGGATCTGCGATGCGGGCATCATCGCCAAGCTGATCGCGGCCGGCGCCGACGTCAGCGCGGTCAACTCGACCGGCATGAGCGCGTTCTCGTTGGCTCTCGCCATGAGCGACAACGAGGCGGCCGAGGCCATGCTCGAGGCCGGCTTCAAGTTCTCGAGCGCCGAGGCGGCGATGGCCCGCGAGTGGTACCTCGACGACCCGGCGCGGCGGGCGCTCATCAAGCGAGCCGGCGGCGGCTGACGGGCCTGCCGGCAGGCGATCAGCGGCCCGTCGTGCCGTCGCTCGCGGAGCGTGGCCGTAGCCCGTCCGACGCTGCGGCCCGCTCGGCCGCTCCGCGCTCGGCGTGGGCGCGGATCCCCTCCTCCTGCCGCCACGGCAGGCCGAGCTCCTCGGGCAGGCCCCAGACCTCGGGCGCGAGGTAGGTGCCGATCTCCTCGGCCGGCTTGTCCTCCTCGACCGGCACCCGGTGGGCGTTGGCCCAGGCGTCCTGCCGGATCCCGGTGACCTGCCACGAGACCTTGACGTTGCTCAGGTTGGTGCGGATGACGAAGGCGTTGTTCTCGACCTCGCGGTCGACGATGGCCTGCGCGAACTGGCCGATCACGGTGAGCTGGTAGCGGAAGTCGCGGTTGAGGGTCTCGAACCACTCCGGGAGGGTCACCGTCGCGTAGCCGTCGGCGTCGGTGACGACGTTGCCGTTGTAGACGTTCATCATGTCCGGCGACTCGACGAAGGAGTGGTAGAGGTAGCGGTTGGCCGGGTCGAGGGGGTGGTCGATCTTGAACGAGCCGCTCGACTTGGAGAGGGCGCCGTTGACCAGCACCGGGCCGTTGAACACGCCGGCGTAGCGGTTGCCCCCCTCGTAGCAGCGGCCGTAGACGCCGTGGTTCGAGCCGAGGCCGCCGACCGCCGACTCGTCGCCCTTGTACCCGAGCACGCCGTAGTCGACGACGCCCACCAGCCCGTAGTTCATGTTGACCGAGTTCACGCCTCTCACGCCAGCGTGTTCCGAGTCGAGAGAGGTTGCGTCGACGCCATGGAAGCTGTCGCTGTGCGCTCCGACTCCGGGGCGGTCGGTGCCACTCGCTTCCAGCCCCTGCCGACCCTCGGCTCTGATGGCGTAGTCCGAGCCGGTGTCGACCTTGATCGTGTCGTGAGCGAGGATGGCGTAGGTGTTCGATCCGTCCGTGTTGAGGTCCAGAAGGGCGCCGTTCCCTGGCAGGCTCGCGCTGAGCACGAGGGGTACGCTCAGGCTCAACGTCACGTCGCCGATCGCACCACCCCCTGTGAGCCCGGTGCCGGGGTACACCGCGGTGATGTCGCCGCTCTGGCCTGTCAGTTCTCGCCAGGCCGCCATTGCCCCGACGGTCATCAGCACTTGACCGTTGATGCCGGGGGCGACGGCGGTCGGCTCCACGCACGCATTGCACTCAATGTCGCTTGCCGGACCGCCCTTGCTCGTCGAGCCGGCGTAGTTGAAGCCGACATCCGCCGCCGCCACGGTGGCGTCCGCGATCATCGCGCTCGTGATGCCGCCGCTGGCCACCGCCAAGGTCACGTCGCCGGTGGTGCCGCCGCCGGAGAGCCCTGCCCCGGCCGCGACCCCTGTGATGTCGCCACCCGAGCTCGACGACACCTCCTGCCAGGCCGCGCCCGACGGCGTCACCGTCAGCACCTGGCCGTCGCTGCCGCCGGCGGTCGAGATCTTCGCCATCGTCACCCCGCGGTCCGCAATCCCCACCGCGTTGGCACCGACCGCGATCCCGTCCCCGGCCCCGACGTCGAGGCTCACCGTCCCGGTCGTGCCGCCCCCGGTCAGCCCGGCCCCGGCCGTCACCCCGGTGATCGTCCCACCCTGCCCGCCCCCGAGCAGCGAGTCCGCGAACGCCATCTCCAGCGTCGACGGGTCCTGCGCGCCGTTCGACACCGACGATCCGAAGGCGATCACCCGGCCGTTGCCGGAGGTCACCGTCACGGTCAAACGAATGTTGTCGTCTGAAACTCCCGGGAACTGGTCGGCGAAGCTCCTCTGCACCTGCTCCCACTGCCGCACGGCGTAGCTCTTCGTGCCCAGCACCGTGCCCATCTCGTCCTTGGCCACCACCTCGACCTGGCAGGTGCCGGTCCCGGTGGTCTCGATGAAGCCGTAGTTGAAGCGGAAGTCCGAGTCCCCCGGCGGCCGGGTCTGCCAGCCGCCGACGATCTCGGTCGACTCACCGGCGCCGATCGAAAATGACGCCGGCACCCCGGCGAAGAACTGGCCGGTGGACTCGTCGATCGCGGACCCCGGCTGGGAGTAGATCCTCGAGGAGGCGATGACCTTGACGTTGGCGGTGATGCGCAGGCCGCCGAAGCCTTCGAAGCCGAACAGGGTGGCAATCGCGTTGTCGTAGCGCCGGGTGTCGCCGGGCGGGATCGAGTCGGTGGCGGTCTGCGGGGAGGGGTTGGCCTGGCGCTCGAGCAGGTAGAAGGTGACGTCGGCCCTCGTGGCGTTCGGGTTGTGGACCCAGACCGTGGTGTACCAGACCGCTGGTGGGACGCCGGGCGCGCCGCCGACTGCCGGCAGGTACAGCTCGGTGCCGGAGAAGCCGGCAAACGAGGGCATCGAGGCGGCGGCGAGGACGATGATCGTGGCGACGACGAGCAGCGGGGCACGGCAACGGCTCATGGCGTTCCTCCCTGGATGGCGAGACCGGCAACGGCAAGGCGATCCCCGGCTTCCCGATCTCAGGTTTTCGATTGGTCTGTGGACAGTGCAGTGCATGACCTTCTCAGAGTATAGCTGCCGCCGTGAGCCTTGGTCGCGCAGGCGAGGAGCCGCGGCACGACGGCGTGATACAGTCATCCGCCGCCGCCGGCCCGGCAACGGCCGGCGAGAGGGGACGGGCACTCGCATGATGGCGCCGAGCACGCTCGCCGGCACGATCGCCCGCAAAGGGCTGCTGCGGGACTACGTCGCGATCATGTTCGGCTCTTTCATCATGGCGGTCGGCATCGCGGTCTTCCTCGTCGACGCCAAGGTGGTGCCGGGCGGGGTCAGCGGCCTGTCGATGGCCGTCCACTACCTGTCGGGCAACAAGGTGCCGGTCGGCCTGACGATGTGGCTGTTCAACATCCCGCTCTACATCTGGGGGATCCGCGAGCTGGGCAAGCAGTTCGGGGTGCGCACCCTGGTCGGCTTCACCACCAACGCCTTCTTCATCGACCTGCTGCGCGGCGACGTGCCCGGCCTCGGCTCGATCCGGCTCCACGAGCACCCGGCGATCGTCCACCTGCGCGAGTCCGACTTCCTGTTCCTGATCCTGATCGGCAGCGTGCTGCTCGGCCTCGGGCTGGGGATCATCTTCAAGTTCCGCGGCACCACCGCCGGCTCCGACGTGCTGGCGGCGGTCGGCCAGAAGCGCTGGGGCCTCAAGCCGGGCGTGGTCTTCATGGTGGTCGACTCGCTGGTGATCACCTTCGCCGGCTTCGCCATCCACCTGCGCGGCCTCGACACCGAGCGGCCGGCGCTCACGCTGTCGCTGTACGCCTTCTTCCTGCTGTTCGTGTCGAGCCACCTGGTCGATGTGATCATCGACGGCTTCGACTATGCCCGCTCGGCGATCATCATCTCGAGCAAGCCCGAGGAGATCGCCCACCACGTGGTCGAGGACATGGGCCGTGGCGCCACC
>PQAJ01000291.1 GCA_003105185.1 Holophagae bacterium | reverse complement strand
GCCCACCGGCGGAGCGTCATCCGCTTCAGGTGCGCGACCAGGAGCGTGTGGCAGACGCCCACCTCCAGCCCCCGGTCGGCCATTCTCCAGCCGACCGTGACCTCGTCGTTGACCGCGCGGGTGGCCGCGTCGTCGAAGCCCCCGACCTCCTCGAGGTCGCGGCGACGGATCGCGGCGCACGCGGTGCAGATCGTCGTCACCCCTCGCGGGACATGGCGGAAGCCCTGGTGCATTCTGAGGTTGAGGTAGTCGGACAGGAAGTCGGGGTGGAGCCGCGCGGGGTCAACCAGGGCGGTCACCGCGGCGCAGTTGGGGCGGTCGCGCAGGTAGTCGCGGAAGCGGGCGATGAGGTCGGGCGGCACGACCACGTCGGCGTCGACGTAGCACACCACGTCGCTCCTGGAGAGCTCCGCCCCGTGGTTGCGGGTGACCGCCACGCCGAGGTTGCGAGGGTGGCTCGCCAGGCGTACCGGGTGGCGGGCGGCGATCTCGGCGCTGCCGTCGGTCGAGCCGTCGTCGACCACCACCACCTCGACCGGCGCCGGGTTCAGGGCGAGCACCGACTCCAGGGTCCGTCCCAGCGTCGCAGCGCCGTTGAAGCAGGGCACGACCACGGCGTAGCTGGGCTCGTCCGCGGCGTCGGCACCGGGGCCGGCCGCCGCGCCAGCGTTCGCCGCGACCGTCGTCACCTCAGGGCCCCCAGGCCCTCGCCCTCGGGTCCGTCAGAGGTGTGGTAGACCGCGTCGGCCCGGGTCCGCACGAAGCGCTGGAACGTCAGCCCCAGGGCCCGCAGGTAGCGCCTGATGTCCGCCGGCCCGCGCAGCATCTTGAGGTGGCGCCAGACGATCACCGGCCGCAGGTAGAAGGACAGGTAGAAGCGGCGAAACAGGCGCTCCATCCGCTCCTTGGTCAGGCCGTGGGGGATGAACACCGGCTGCCAGAAGGTGTAGTCCTCGAGCCGGTCGCTGATCAGGACGCCGTGCTGCTCGAAGACCTCGAACTGCGGCGCCCCCGGCAGCGGGGTGTTGATCTGGACCGTGATGTCGGTCAGCGGCAGCGACCGGGCGAAGGCGATCGAATCGGCGATGGTGGCCTCGGTCTCGGTCGGGTGGCCGATCATGAAGAACGCCTTGGGGTGGAGGCCGAGGTCGTGCGCCGCCTGCGTCACCTCCCGGATCTGCTCCTTGGTCACCTCCTTGCGGATGAAGCGCAGCACCTCCTCATTGCCCGACTCGACCCCGACCCGCACCCGCCAGCAGCCGGCCTGCCGCATCCGCCCCAGCAGCTCCCGGGTGGCGATGTTGGCGCGAATGGTGCAGGTCCAGTGGACCCGGAGCCCTCGGCGGAGGATCTCGTCGACGATGCCCTCGACCCGCTGCCGGCTGATCATGAACAGCGAGTCGACGAAGGCGATGTCGCGCGCGCCCCAGCGGTCGACCAGCTCCTCCATCTCGTCGACGATCCGGCCGGCGCTGAAGGAGCGGTAGGTGCGGCCGTAGATGCCGTGGTCGCAGAAGATGCAGCCGTACGGGCAGCCGCGGCTGGAGATCGTCGACAGCTTGGGCAGGTAGGGCCCGTCGTTGGGTTGCGGCACGTACTTGGCGAGAGGGAGCAGGTGTCGGGCCGGGAACGGCAGCCGGTCGAGGTCTGAGATCATCGGCCGCGGCTCGGTGCGGTGCAGCTTGCCGTCGCGGCGCAAGGCGAGGCCCTTGACGCCGTCCACCCCGGCCCCCGCGGCGAGGGCCCGCACCAGCTCCAGGGTGGTGATCTCGCCCTCGCCGATGCAGGCGTAGTCGAAGCAGGCAAACTGCATGGCGTGCTCGGCCTGGGTCGAGACGTGCGGCCCGCCGATCAGGGTCGCGACCTCTCCTGCCGAGCGCTTGACCGCGGTCGCCAGCGCCACCGCGTTGCCGAAGAAGTTCGAGGTCGAGGTGATGCCAACCACGGTCGGCCGCCAGGCGCGGATCCGTTCCACCGTCTCGTCCGGGCTGAAGCCCTCGACCGCGGCGTCCATCAGGCCCACCCGCACGCCCTGCTGCTCGAGGTAGCTAGCGATGTAGGCGATGCCGAGGGGCGGCGAGTTGAAGTAGAGATTCTTGATGATCGCGCCCAGGGGACCCCGGCGCTGGGCCTCGGTGATGGGCGGGTTGACCAGCAGCACGGCCGGCTCGGTCACGCCAGCCCCCCGAGAACGATGACCGGTCGCCCTCCCGATGCCGTGGTCGTCACCTTCTGCACCCCCTCACGCCAACCCGGGGTCGGCCCGGGTGCGACCCAGTATAGAGGGTAGGCGGCTCCGCCCCGTTGCCGCGCCCGGCTGGGCGCGGGAGCTGGCCGATGAGCGCTGATCGCCGACAGCCGACAGCTGACAGCCGCCCCCACGCCTCGACCGATCGTGAGGTTCCTGCTAGATTCCCACCGTCCACGGCCGCAGGGAAGGGAGAACCGGCCATCCGCGTCGCCAACATCGCCCGGCTGATCAGCGCCTCGCTGGCCCACCGCCTGCGCGGCACGCGCCGGCCGCTCAACCTGATGCTCGGCCTCACCGACCGCTGCACCGGCGGCTGCGCGTACTGCGCCATCCCCGCCCGCAGCCGGCCGGAGATGTCGCTGCCCCAGGTCAGGCGCCTCCTGGCCGAGGCGCGGGCGATGGGCTGCCAGCGTCTCGGCCTGTGGGGCGGCGAGCCGCTGTGCCGCGAGGATCTCGGCGACATCATCCGCCACGCCCAGGACCTGGGCCTTTGGGTCACGGTCGACACCAACGCCCACCTCATCCCGGAGCGGGACGACGCCCTGGCGGGAGTGGACCACCTCAACATTTCGCTCGACGGCGACCGTGCGGCCCACGACGCGGCGCGCGGCCCGGGCAGCTTCGACCGCACCCTGCGCGGCCTCGTCCACGCCGTGGGACGCCACCGCTTCTGGACCATCACCGTCCTGAGCAAGGCCAACCTCGACCAGGTGGACTGGGTCCTCGACCTCGCCCGGCGGCTCCGCTTCCTCACCAACTTCCAGGTCCTCCACCACAACGACCAGCTGGGACGCAACGACGCCCTCCGCCCGGACGACCGCGAGCTGCGCGAGGTGGTCGCCCTGCTCGTCGCCCGCAAGCGGGAGGGCGCGCCGATCGCCTCGTCGCCCCGCCTCCTGCAGCACCTGCTGCAGTGGCCGGACTACGCCCGCAACCGTGGTCCCGCCCTGGCCGGCGCCCCCCGCTGCCTGGCCGGCGCGCTCTACTGCAACGTCGACGTCGACGGCCGCCTCTACCCCTGCTCGCTGTTCATCGACGAGTCGGTGGCGCCGAGCGTCGTTGAGCAGGGCTTCGCCGCCGCCTTCGCCGCGCTCGAGCCGGCACCGTGCGGCGTCTGCTCCGCTACCTGTTTCACCGAGTACAACCTGCTGTTCGGCCTCGACTGGCAGACCGGCTGGAACTGGGTGAGGGCGCTCCGGCGATGAGCGGCACGGCCGAACGGCCGGTCGTGATCGTCGGGGCCGGCGTCAGCGGCCTGTCGCTGGCCGTGCGGCTGGCCGAGCGCGGCGTCGAGACGGTGGTCGTGGAACGCGAGAGCCGGCCCGGCGGCCTGGCCCGCTCGTTCTGCTACGACGGCTTCACCTTCGACATCGGCCCGCACCGTTTCCACACCTACGACCCGGCGGTCGAGCGCTTTCTCCGCGCCACCCTCGGCAGCTCCGTGCGCGAGATCAGCCGGTCGAGCAAGCTCCACTTCCGCGGCCGTTTCTACCCCTGGCCGCTGCACCCGAGCCTGGTCCTGCTGCGCTTCCCGCCCGGCATCGCCCTGGGCGTGGTGCGGGACCTGCTGCGCGGCTACCCGCGCCACCACGCCGCCTCGTTCCGCGAGCAGATCATCGGCATGTACGGCGAGACCCTCTACCGGCACTTCTTCGAGGGCTACTCGACCAAGTTCCTCGGCTTGCCGCCCGAGTTGACCCACGTCGACTGGGCGAAGACCGGCGTCGACCGCGCCATCATCGACTCGCGGCTCAAGATCCASAGCCTGTGGCGGCTGGCCTGGACGATCCTGGCCACCTGGAARCGGCCCGAGCTCGRCTTCCTCTACCCGGCCGGGGGCTGCGGTCAGCTCGCCGAGATCCTCGCCGCCCGCGTCGAGCGGCTCGGCGGGCGGGTCCTGTGCGGGCACGAGGTCGACCGGCTCGAGGTCGCGGGCGACCAGGTCGCGACCGTSCAGGTCGGCGACACGCTGCTCGAGCCGTCGCTGGTCGTGTGGACCGGCACCGTGGGGTCGCTGGCGGCCGGGCTCGGCCTGCCCGTCCCCGCGCTCACCTACCTGCCCCTGGTGTGCTACAACCTGATGCTCACCGACGGCGCGCCGCACGACTTCCAGTGGTGCTACCACGGCGCGGCGGACGTCGTCTTCTCGCGCGTCAGCGTGCCCACGCGCTTTGACCCCGGCAACACCCCGCCCGGCCGGCGCTCGCTGTGCGTCGAGGTGACCTGCGGCGCGGACCGCGCCGTCTGGGACGACCCGGCCAGCCGCGTCGAGCGCGTCCTCGACGACCTGGTGCGCGAGCGGCTGCTCCGCTCGACGGCCGAGGTCATCGGGGTGAGGACCGAGCGAATCCCCTGGGCCTACCCGGTGTACGCGCTCGACTACCGCGACACTTTCGCGGCCTTCCGCCAGGCCACCGGCCGCTACCGCAACCTGCTCCTCGGCGGCCGGCTGGGCCTTTTCTGGTACAACAACATGGACCACTGTATCGAGGCCAGCCTGGAGCTCGCCGAGCAGGTCCTCGACCGCCTCGGCCCGGGGGCGAGCCGGTGAGCGACGTCGGCACCGCCCGGCCCACCGGCGCCAGCGACGACGACTCGCGCGTGGTGACCCTGCGCGCGACGCGCGGCACCTGCCCGGTGTGCGTCGAGGTGGTCGACGCGCGGGTGGTCGAGGTCGACGGCCAGGTCCTGCTCGAGAAGAGCTGCCCCCACCACGGCCGCCACCGCGCCCTGCTGTCCCGCCACCCGCGCTACTTCGCCGAGCTGCTCGAGTTCTTCCACGACGTGATGCCCGAGAGCCTGCCACAGCGGGACTTCATCCTCCGCCTGACCGCGCGCTGCAACATGCGCTGCCCGATCTGCCTGGCGAGCGCCGACGAGTACCAGGAAGAGGACCTGTCGCAGGACGCGCTGGAGCGCTTCCTCTCAAGCCGCGGGCGGCGCCTCAAGCTCGACCTGATGGGCGCCGAGCCGACCCTGCACCGCGACCTCGAGGAGATCGTCCGGCTGGCCCACGACCGCGGCCACATCACCGCCCTGCACACCAACGGCCTCGAGCTCCAGGACCCGGCCCGCCTCGAGCGTCTGGTCGCGGCCGGTCTGGACGAGGTCCACCTCCAGTTCGACGGGTTCGCCGACGAGCACGACCTGGTCCTGCGCGGCCGGCCGATGCGGGCGGCGAGGGAGCGGGTCCTGGCCTCACTCGAGCAGCACCGCGTGGCCACAGACCTGGTGGTGACCGTCCTGCGCGGCCTCAACGAGGCGCAGATGGAGCCGGTCCTCGCCTATGCCGCCGCCCACCCCTTCGTCAAGGAGGTGTTCTACCTCGGCTGCCGGCGACTGGGCCGGGCGACCGAGGACTTCAAGGACGACTGCGTCGCCCCGGACGAGCTGATCGACGACCTCGAGCGCGAGACCGGCGGCCGGGTGGCGCGGCGGGACGTGCGCGTCTTCCAGAAGCTCTACTTCTCACTGCTGGCCGCCTTCAGGGTCCGCAAGTGCCTGTACATCCACCACTACATGGTGGTGCGGAGCAAGGGCGGCTACCGCCCGGTGGCGGAGCTCGTCGACCTCGCTTACCTCGAGCCTCGTCTTGAGCGTTTCCGCCGCCTGCTGCGCCGCTCGCGCGCCCTGGCCGCCCCCTACCTGCTGCTCCACGCCGCGGTGGCCGTCCTCCGCCGGCGCGGACTGCCGCTGCTGCTCGACGGCGCCCTACTGAGCCTGATGCTGCTGCTCGGCTTCGACCTGTCCCGGATCAAGCGGCGGGTGATCCTGATCGGCTTCATCACCGCCTGTGACCCCTGGATCCACGACGTCGAGGTGGCGGCCAACTGCGGCAAGGGCGAGGTCGCCGGCGACGTCGGCACCCACGACGCCGGGGCTGACGCCAACGTCGCCCGCGAGCGCCTGCACCGCTCGGGCCAGCTGCCGCGCCGGGCGCCGGGCCATGGCCCCGCCTGACCGCGAGCGCCGCGCCCTGGTCGCGACCGCCGCCCTGGTGGTGGCGACCGCGGCGTCCTACTTCTGGAGCTACCACGGCTACGGGCTGGCCGTCTTCGACGAGGGGGTGCTGCTCGAGGGCATCCGCTCCAGCGCCCGGGGCGAGATGGACTTCGCCCGCTTCTTCCACTACTCGGCGATGTACGGCCTCCTCGCCCGGCTCTTCCCGTCGGGCGAGCCCGACCTCGAGGTCGTCCGCCTGGTCTGGGTGGCGCTCCGCTCCCTGACCGCTCTCCTCATCCTGCTCTCGGCCCGCAAGCTCGTGCCCCTGGCCTGGTCGCTGCTGCCGGTGGCCTGCTTCCTGGCCCTGCCCGGGCCGTGGCACAAGGCGGTGGTCGGGCTGTCCGTCGCCCTGTGCCTGCACGCCGCGCTCCGCGCCCTCGAGAGGAACCGTCGGCGCGACCACTGCTGGCTGGCCGCGACCATCGCCTTCGCCTTCGCCATGCACGTCTACACCGGGCTCCTGACCCTGGCGGGTTGGGCGGTCGTTGTTCTCCTCCTGCCCCGGGCCGCGGTTGGTCGGGGCCGGCCCGCCCTCGAGCGGCACCTCGCCTTCGCCACCACCCTGATCGCCGCGACCCTGCTCCTGGCCGACTTCGTGCGCCAGACGCCGTGGCCGCGCCTGGTCGGCCAGAACCTGGGCCTGGTGGGCTCCGTTGCGCCCGGGTCGCGGTTGTTCGCCGGCCAGCTGCTCGCGGCCGCCACCACCCCGCGGGCGGCCCTGCAGCTGTCCCTCTACGCCGTCGTGCTGCCGGCGATGGCGGCGGCGCTGTGGCTCGCCCGCCGCCACCGCCTCACCCACCCCCGCGTCTTCGCGGCGGTCGCCTGCACCGTCGCCCTGGGCCTGG
Organism: Holophagae bacterium; assembly: GCA_003105185.1. GTDB lineage: Bacteria > Acidobacteriota > Thermoanaerobaculia > Thermoanaerobaculales > Sulfomarinibacteraceae > FEB-10. The sequence continues at coordinate 922 of PQAJ01000291.1, read as the reverse complement.
CCAACCTCACCAAGTGGCTGGTCCGGCTCGACCTCGCCCACCTGCTGCAGAACGGGACGCCGTTCTGGATGCTGCTCGCGTTCCTGCTCCACCACGTCTGGGACCGGGCCACGGTCGTGCAGGCGGGCAGGCCGCGGTGGCACCGCACGCTGGCGCTCGGCCTGGCGGCCGCCGGGTCGTTGTGGCTGGCGGCGGTCCTCGCCTACGGCCTGACCAGCACTGAGACCTTCGTCGGCGGCATCGGCACCCGCTGGCGGGTCGCCACCGTGCCCCTCGCCCACCGCGGCGGCGTGCTCCAGGTCGAGCCCGGCGTCGCCCGGACCCTGAACGCGCTCGAGCGCCTAGTCGGCGACGCCACCGCCCCCGGCGAGCCAATCCTGGTCTGCGGCAGCCCGCGCATCCTGCACTACCTGACCGGCCGCTGGAGCCCGTTCCAGCTCCCCGCCTTCACCCTGCCCGCCGTCTACCTCACCAACCCCGAGGCGCTGCTGGTCGACGAGCTGCGCTCGAGCGGGACCCGGCTGGTGGTCTACGACGACACGCCGGTCATCCCGCTCGAGGAGTACCGCCTCGAGCGCCTGGCGCCACGGCTGCACCGGGTGCTGATGACCGAGTTCGAGCTGGTGGCCGAGGTCGACGGCATGCAGGTGCGGCTTCGGCGGCCCGACGCCTGATTCAGCTCCGGGCCGTGCCGGTGGCGGTCATCGCCGCGTCCACGACGGGGGCCTCGATCCTCACCACCTGCGTCGGCGGGTTGAAGCTGTACTGGCGGTGGCCCGGCCGGACAATACAGGTGCCGGGCCGAACGTTGCGCACCACCCAACGGTCGTCCTCGTCGGTCGTGGTGCGGTGGGTCTCGGCCCCGTGCAGCCACACCACCACCCGGTCGCCGTTCGACACGCCGGTGACCTTGCCGGACAGG
>PQAJ01000290.1 GCA_003105185.1 Holophagae bacterium | reverse complement strand
CGGTCCACGGTGGCCTCTGCGTGCCGGGCGAGCGCGCCGCCGACGCCGCCGATGTCCTGGTACGCCTGACGGGTGAGGAGCCCGGCCTCCCGGCCCCGCTTCTCCCACAGCCGGGCGGCGGCGAACGCGAGCATCGGCAGCGCGCCCCGCTCGCCCTCCACCTCGCCGAGCATCTCCTCGATGAGCGCGTCGTCCTCGAAGCGGTAGCCGCAGGCGAGCGCCGGCTGGGTGAGCGCGCGCCGGAGGTTGGCGCCGGCCGGCGGGTCGAGCAGGGTCAGCTCGGAGAAGATCGGCCGCAGCGCCTCATGGCCGTTGCACGGCGAGAGAAAGTCGTCGCGCATGGCCAGCAGCACGTGCACGTCGGCGCGCAGCGCGAGGCCGCCGAGCACCGACGCGAAACGCGCCTGCTCGTCGCTCCGGTTGAGCGTGAACAGCTCCTCGAACTGGTCCACGATCACCAGCGCGTGCTCGTGGCGGCCTCGCCAGCGCGCCACCGCGGCAGAGAGCGCGTCATCGTCGTCCGCGTCCACGAGAAGCTGCAGCGCCTCGGTGTCACCGGCCAGGGCGGGAATCAGCGCCCGCCGCAGCGAGGAGATGGCCGCGTCTCCGGGGGTGCAGCGCACGATCGCCCAGCCGGATCCTGCACTCGGGATCAGGCCCGCCCTGAGGAACGAAGACTTTCCCGCGCCCGACGGTCCCGCGAGCCCGAGCAGCCGGGCCGGGCCCTCGAGCTTCCGCCACATCTCCTCGACCTCGGCCTCGCGGCCGAAGAAGTACTCCGCATCCTCCTCCGTGAAGGACGCGAGCCCGGGATACGGGTGGAGGTCCTCCGCCCCCACCACCCGCAGCGTCACCTCCTCCAGCGCCCGCGTCAGCGTGTGCGCCGTGTTGTAGCGCTGCCCCGCCTCCCTCGCCACCGCCCGCTTGAGCACCGGCGCCCACGGCGTGTCCGGCAGCTTCGGCGGCTCCGACCGCACCCCCTCCCACACGCTCTGCCGGCTCTGAATGCTCCGGATCCCCTCCGGACACACCATCTCCGCCAGCACCACCCCGGCCGCGTACACATCCGCCCGGGCGTCCACCACCTCCCCACGCGCCTGCTCCGGCGCCATGTACGCCGGCGTCCCCGACGCCGACCGCGCCGGATCCTCCTCGCGCCGGGCCAGCCCGAAGTCCATCAGCACCACTCGGCCCGCCCGGGTGAGCATGATGTTCTCCGGCTTGACGTCCCGGTGCACCAGCCCCGCCTTGTGGATCGCCTCCAGCCCCGCCAGGAACTGCGACGCGATGTCCTGGGCCTCCTTCAGCGGGAGCGGCCCCCGCTCCCTCAGATCGTCGAGCAGCGTTCGACCGTCGATGAACTCCATCGACACCAGCTCGAGACCATCCGCCTCGACCAGGTCGAAGATCCGGCAAACGTTCGGGGAGACCACCTCGCGCGCGGTTCGCACCTCCCGCCGCAGCAGATCGCGCCGCCGCTCGTCGGCGAACAGCTCACCGCGCAGGGCCTTGAGCGCGACCTCGACCCGCAGCTTGAGGTCGAAAGCCCGCCACACCTCCCCCATCCCCCCGGCCCCGACCCGGCAGATGATCCGGTAGCGCCCGCCGAGCTCGGCGCCAGGGACTAGGACACCACCCACCGACGGAGCATCGACGGTTACGCCCTCCCGCTCGGTCAGGGTCCCTTCGGGGCCCTCGCGACCGTGCACGCGATCGTCGTCCACCACCTGGCTGATCCTGAGAAGATTGTATCAGTGACGGCGCGGCTTCAGAACGAGAACGAGCGGTTGACAGTCGCGTGCCGCCGAGAGGCGTGGGCCCGCAGGGCCTCAGTCCGAACCGAGAGAGGACGCCCGGGCGACGCTCGCAACGGTCTCGGCGTCGGGGCTGTTGCACGCGAACCGGAAGGCCTGGACGTGGTGCCCGATCTTGATCTCGTCGCCGTGGAGGAGCACCCGCGGCGATTCGACCCGGGCGCCGTTGACCGACGTGCCGTTGGTGCTTCCCAGATCCTCGAGCACGGCGCGACCGCCGTCGACGACGATCCGCGCATGGTGCCGTGACACCTTCGGCGACTCGATCCGGATGTCGGCGTCCATGCCACGGCCGATGACGTTTTCACCTGCGCGCAATGGGAAGGCGGAAGAGCCGGAGATCAGCCAGCAGGCGACCTGCCGGGCGCCGCGGTCCTCCGGTTCGAGCCCCTTGACCGCGGCGATCAGGCGATAGCCACGGCGCTGCACGGTCTCGATGTAGGTCGGGTTGCGGGCACTGTCCCCGAGCGCCTTGCGGATCTCGGTCACCGCATGGGTCAGGGCGTTGTCCGAGACGAACTCGGTGGCCCACACCACGTCGAAGAGCTCCCGCCGTGAGACCACGACCCCGGCGCGCTCGGCGAGGTAGACAAGGACCTGCATCATGCGGATCTCGAGCTGGACCGAGGTTCCGCCCCTGGAAACCCGGTTGAGGTCGGGCTCCACCAGCCAGTCTCCGACCCGGAATGGGCTTTGCACCGCGCTGGATTCGGGCATGCGAGACATCTTCCCGGCAGTGTAGCAGCGGTGAAGCTCGCCCGGCTGCAAGCGGCCTCCGCAATTCTGGGTCATTCCGCGCGCCCCGCTTTCTTGGAGACATCCAGACCGCAAGCTCTCTGGACAGCGTCGTTGATTCCCGCCGAGCTCATGGAACCCGGCTGCGAGCTACTCTCCGGGAGCCCAGCATGGTGCAGCGCTTCGTGGACGAGCACCAGCGAGGCAGACTCGTCGGTCATCGAGGAGAAACCGCCGCAGAGGAAGGTGGGCGCCTTGTCGACGTACGTGTAGGCAGCGGCCTGGCGGCAGGTGCTCCCCCTGCGAGCGGGAGGCGCGGGGAAGTACAGCGAGCTGACAAGCATCTCGACGCCATCGGCATCGAACGCGGCGAACAGCGCGGCGCACTCCGGCGACCCCTCGATGCGGGACACGGCAACGGCGAAGGCAGCAGCCAACTTGGATCGCATGGCGTTGTCCATCGAATGGTGTCGCCAGGGTGCCGCCGAGCGGCTCGCAGGCTGAGCGGCCTCCGACCGTTTTGACTCGACCCAGTCACCAGACTGCGCAACGCTGGCGACCCCGAACACCAACGCAATCGCAGCCATCCAGGCTGGGGCGGAGATCCGGTTCCGTCGGGGGCGTGGGGTCTGTTCCATGCCCCCAAGGTCGGTCCTGCGAGCCCAGAAGAAATTTCCTTACCGTGACCCTCTGGTGATGAAGTTGTGAGGCGGCGCCGTTCGTCGAAGGACCGCGCACTGGCACCCTGCCGGCGGTTCAGTCGCCCGCAGTGATCCCACCGCGCAGGTTGAGGCTGAGTTCCGGGAACGGGAACGGGATCGGGCGCGGAAGCGGAAGCGGGCGCGGAAGCGGTTGATTCCGTTCTCGGTAGGTGGCAGGTGTGGCAGACGAGCGGATTCTCGCAGCGTCAGTTCAGCCGGAGATCTTCTTGCGCAGGATCAGGACCTCGATCGCGAGGCCGACCGCTGCCAGCACCGACACCAGATGCTCGACCGGCGCCACCACCTGCTCATTGGGGTTGTCGGCGAGCAGGAAGGCGACGGCGCGGTCGCGGACGCAGATCGGCAGCAGCAGCGCGGACAACGGCTTCGGGTCACCGAGCACGCGCAGCAGGCCCTGGTTGGCGCGGTCGTCGGGGATCGGTCCCAGGTGATAGCGGGTGCCGGACAGGAAGTCGTGGAACAGGGACTTCTCGTCGAGCGGCACGGTGTAGCTCTGGAGGTCGTCGACCACGACGCCGTGACCGCGGCCCGCCCAGCCGAGCACCGATCCCCGGTGGACCACGAACAGGCACACCCGGTTGAAGAAGCCCGCGGCGTAGCGCAGCGTRAGCCTGGCGACCTCGTCGCGGTGGATAGTCGACGCCAGCTGTCCACGGAAGGTCGCCTCGTCGATCGGGTGGTCAGCCTCGGACGCGGTCTCGGCCGGCACCGACGCCAGCCCCGGGAAGGTCGCAATGTCGCGGCTCGCCGGCTGGCGCTCTGCCCGCGGCGGCCGGCGCAGCTCGAGGAGCTGTTGCGGCCGCGCCCGGGGCGGCTGCCAGAGCCGGTCCCAGTCGCCGCCGGCGTCGGTCGCGGCAACGTCCGCCGCGACCTCCTGCGGCCCGGCGTCGAGCCGGGCGATCGCCTCGAGCACCGCGGTCTCGGTCGCGATGAACGGCAGCACCTCGAGGCCGGTCACCTCGGCGATCTCCTCCAGGGCCACCGGATCGCGCGGGTTGATCATCGCCACCTTGAGGTGGATCGGCAGGCGCTCGAAAGGCACCGCGCGCAGCCGACGCGCGAGCGCCGGGGGCACCAGCGACAGCAC
>PQAJ01000289.1 GCA_003105185.1 Holophagae bacterium | reverse complement strand
GAGCTCGAACGGCTGCGGGCGCGCGAGGCGGACCACGAGGCCCGGATCGAGCGCCTGACCTTCGAGCGCGACGGCTACTACGGCGAGTGGCGCCACGCGAAGAACCTGCTCGACGCGGTCCGCCGCTCGCCGGTGTGGCCGCTCTGGCTGCTGTGGCGAGTCGTGCTCAAGATCCTCGCGCTGCCGTTCAAGGCGATCGGCGCAGTCCCCCGCGTGGTCGCGCGGGCCTGGCTCGTCGCCTGGGCGGCCGCGGCCCGCCTGCGGGCGTGGCGGCGAGCGGCCCCGGCCTCGATCCCGGACCCGCCGCCCCTGCCGCGAGCTCTCGACCCCGGCCGGCGGCCGCGGGTGCTGCTCGTCTCCCCATACTCCATCTTCCCACCGCACCACGGCGGCGCCGTCCGGCTGTTCAACCTCGTGCAGCGGCTCGGCGCGCGCTGCCGGTTGCACCTGCTGATCTTCAGCCAGCAGGGAGAGGACCCCGCCCAGCGCGCCGCCCTCGAGCCCTATTGCGAGCGGGTCGACTTCCACCACTGGAAGCCCCGCCTGAAGGCGGACCGGCTGGGCCTCGAGCCGCCGAGCGCGAGCCTCTTCGCCTCGGAGATCGCCGCGTCGAAGATCCGCGACCTGGTGATCGGGTATCACATCGACGTCGTCCAGCTCGAATACGCCGAACTCGGCCAGCACGCCGCCGCCGTCCCCGAGGGCGTGCCGGTGATCTTGACCGAGCACGACGTCGCCTTCCGCTCCTTCGCCCGCCGGCGCCGGCTCGGGTTCCAGCGCCGCTTCCCCGAGGGCCGCGCCTACGGCAGCACCCGCCACGACCTGCGCCGGCTCATGCGCTACGAGCTCGCCTGCGACCGTGCGGTGGCGCAGGTCCACACCATGTCCGAGGACGACGGTCGCTTCCTGGCCCGCCTCCTTCCCGACGGCGCGCGCCGCATCCGGGTGGTGCCGAACGGCGTCGACACCGCCTGGTACGCGCCGCCCGGGGACCTCGGCCCGCGCCGGGGCGTGCTCTACGTCGGCAACTTCCAGAACCTCCCCAACGTCGACGCGCTCGAGTACTTCGTCGCCGAGGTCTGGCCGCTGGTCCGCCTGCGCCGCCCCGACGCGCGCCTGTCGGTGGTCGGGGCCAATCCCCCCGAGCGGGTGCAGCGGCTCGACGGCCGCGACGGCGTTACGGTTGTCGGCGAGGTCGACGATCTGCGGCCGGCCTACCACGCCCACCGGGTCATGGTGGCTCCGATCCGAGCCGGCTCGGGCACACGGCTCAAAATCCTAGAGGCATTCGCCGCCGGCATCCCGGTCGTGTCGACCACGCTCGGCGCCGAGGGCATCGCGTCCGAGCACGGCCGCCAGCTGCTGCTGGCGGACTCGGCGGTTGACTTCGCCGCCGCGGTCGAGCAGGTGCTCGCCGACGACGGCCTGGCCGGCCGGCTCGCCGCCGCGGCCATTGAGCTGGTCCGCGAACGCTATGACTGGGGGCTGGTGGCGGACCGGCTGCTCGCATGCTGGGAGGAGCTGCTCGCCGACGTCCACCCGCTGCGTCGAGCCAACCCGCAGGAGGTCGTCGAGGTCATCGAGCCGCGCGAGCGAGCCGCAGCCGGTGCGCCCTCGGTTTCAATCCTGATCCCGACTCTCAACGGAGGCGACGATCTCGAGCGCTGCCTGGCCGCCATCAGCGGCCAGCGCGACGCGCCGGCGCACGAGCTCGTGTGCATCGACTCCGGCTCGCGCACGGCCGACCTCGAGACCATGCGCCGCCACGGCGCCCTCGTCCTGCGCATCGACCGCAGCCGCTTCAACCACGGGCTGACCCGCGACCTCGCAGCGCGCCACGCCACCGGGGACGTGCTCGTCTTTCTCAACCAGGACGCCGTCCCGGCCGACACGCAGTGGCTGCGCCGCCTGGTCGAGCCGGTGCTCAACGGCGATCCGGCGCTCGCTGCGGTCCAGGGCGGCATCCTCGAGGTCCCGGAGGTCGGCCGGCGCTTCTTCTGGGAGTCGTGCGGCGACCGCTTCTACTTCACCTGCGAGACCGCGCGCTGGCTCGACGCCTACCAGGGCATCGGCTTCTCGACCGTGAACTGCGCGCTGCGGCGCGCAGCGTGGGAGCGCCACAACTTCGGCTGGGCGCCAATCATGGAAGACAAGAAGTGGCAGCGCGAGGTGGTTGACGCGGGCTTCAGGATTACCGCCCGGCCGGACGCCGCCGTCCACCACACCCACGATTACGACCTGAGGTCCCTGGCCCGGCGCTGCCGCAGCGAGGGCTACGGCTGGCGCTCGCTCGGGCTCCGTTACTCGCTGTGGGACGCTGTCCGGGACATGCTCAGGCCCGGCATCTACCGCACCCTGCTCGGCGGACTCGTTCGGGGGCGCGTCCGGACAGCGGCCGAGCTGCTGTTCCCCTGGCTGCGGCCGCTCGCGCTGTGGTGGGGCAATCGCTGGGCAGGTGACGTCGCCCTCTGACCACCGCCCCCGCTTCCGCTCGTCACGGCGCAGTCCGCAGCACGGAGTCTGACGCCCGTCTCCACCGCCCTGGAACCAGCGGGTGCAGCCAGCCCCCGCTACGGCCAGGGGCTGAGGGTGACGGCTGGGTCCACCGGGCGGTAGCGCGGCACGCCGAACGGCGCCGTCACCATGCCCCGGAGGTAGCCGCCCAGCGCCCGGCGGTGGCAGCGGAGGTCCAGGTCATCGGCTGCTTCCTGCCTGGCGCGGGCGTCGGCGACCCGCCGCCGGTGGCCGACGAGACCGCGCTCGAGGCCGTGCAGGCCCCCGTGCATCCAGGCGATCACCGCCTCGGAACGCCCCTGCGCCGAGAAGCGCCGCTCCATCCAGGCGGGCGTGAGCCGGTCGACCGGCGTGGTGTGGCCGACTCTGGCTAGCGGCGCGTAGACGGTGCGGAAGCCGCCGCGCTCGAGGCGCAGGCAGAGCTCGGTCTCCTCGCAGGACAGCAGGCTCTTCCCCGAGCGGCCGAGGTGGGGGCTGAACCCACCGAAGCGATCGAAGGCCTCCCGGCGGAACGCCATGTTGGCGCCGCGGGGGTACTCGTTGTAGCGGAGGTCGCACGGCTCGGAGCCGAGGTCCCACACGGTCAGGTACGGCAGGTAGGATCCACGAAACCAGAGCGGCAACTCGCCCTCGATCAGGGGCTCGACCGGGCCGCCGGCGCCGAGCACGCGGTCGGCGTCGAACGCCGCTGTGATCGCGACCAGCCAGCCGCGGGCGGGGAACGCGTCGTCGTCGACGAAGACGATGAGCTCGCCCCGCGCCTCGGCGATGCCGCGGTTGCGTGCTGCCGACAGCCCCACCCGCCGCTCGTCGGCGAGCCGGATGCGCTGCGGCGCCGTGCGCTGCAGCGACTCGGCGACCTCGCGCGAGCCGTCGTCTGAGGCGTTGTCGACGATGACCAGCTCCCACCCGCCCGCCGGCGCATCGACGGCCAGGATCGCGGCGCACGCCCGCTCGAGCAGCGAGGACCGGTTGCGCGTGCAGACGACCACGCTGGTGTGAGGTGCAGGCTCCGGCATCACGGGAATGATAGTACGGTGCCCGCTGCTCGCCGCGAGCTCCCCCTGCCCCATCTCTCCTGTGAGCTCCATCCACGATCGTGGCGTTGGGGTTTTCTGGGGACCGCGGTAGTATCGCGACCATGAGTCGGCGATCTCGCAGCGCCACGGTCCGCTGTCTCGCTCTCCTGGGCATGCTCGTGGCAGCTTCCACCTCGCCGGCCGGCCAACCACTGCCGCTCCAGCGCGAGCTGCCGGTCGCACCCATCGAGCTCGAGCTCGACGACTGCTGGATCGAGGTCCGGCTCGAGGCCGACGCGGTGCCGTTCCTCCGGGCCGAGGTCACGCCCGGGGCGGAGACCGGCCAGGCGTCGCTCGAGGTCAGCGATCGCGGCGGACAGGTGCGGATCGCGCGGGCTTCCGCCGACGACGGCGCCACCCCGCCGACGTTGACCCTCGAGCTCGTGCTCGATCGGACCCAGCCGATCCAGGTGCGCGGCACGAGGCTCGGGGTCGCGGTCCGTGACGCGGCCAGCCCCGAGCCGACGGTTGCGGACGCGAAACCGGGCACCGACGGGTCCTCGGCGCCGGTCGCCGTTGCCGGCCATCGCTTTGAGCTCACCGACTCCGAGGTCCAGCTCTGGGGCGCGTCCGCGATCACCGTCACCGGCAACAACACCGTCGTGTACAGCGAGAACGGGGTCGGGGCGGTGGTCGCAGAGCTGACGCTCGGCTCGCTGACCCTGCGCGGCCACCAGGGCTCGCTGCAGCTGACGTCCACGGACAGCGAGTCCACGGTCGAGAACCTCGAGGGGGACATCAGCTTCACCCTCACCGGCGGCAACCTCGACGTGCGCGATGGCGAGGGCCGCATCCAGGGCACCTCGCAGGGCGGCATGGTGGCCACGTCGGGCTGGGAGGGCGACATCAGCGTCACCGGGACCGAGGCGACCGTCGCGCTGCGTGAGGGCCGTGGCGGACAGGCCAAGGTCATCGCCGAGGACTCCAACGTCACGCTCGACGGCATGGACGGGACCTTCATCATCCAGCTCAAGGGAGGCCAGCTGTCGGCGAACCGGCTGTCGGGCACCGCCAAGATCTCCGGCAGCGAATCGGGCCAGTTCTCCCTGCAGGACTCCGACGGCACGCTGGATCTCACCCTGCGCGAGGAGTCGTCGGGCGAGGTCGTCGACGTCTCGGGGACCCTGAACGCGCAGGTCGCCGATGGCACCCTCGACATCTCCGGTGCCCACATCGTCAACCTGACGGCCGAGCGGTCCGCGGTGACGGTGGCCAACATCCGGCGGCTCGCGAAGCTCACCGTTCATCGCAGTGAGGTCGAGCTCGACCTGCGCGAAGCTCAGGATCGAGCCCTCACCTTGCGGGTGCCGGACGAAGTCGATATCACCGTCGACCTGCCGTCGCCGTGCCGGGTGCAGCTCCAGGGCGGTACCGGCACCAGCCAGGGGCTCGATGTCTCGGGCTGCGAGCTCCAGCTCGAGCACCTCGGCCGCTGGAAGACCGCGGGGAGGCGCGACCTGGACGGCCGCCGGCCCTTCCTGCTGACCGCCACCCTCGCTCCGACCGGGCAGCTCAGGGTTCGGGGAGGATCGTGAGAACGCCGGTCGCCGGCATCGGAGCGCACCATGGCCGACCTCCGACCAGCCACTGATCCGCGCCGCCGGTCCGGTCCGCTCTCTGGTCTGAGACGGCTGGTCGGTCTCGGCTCGCTCGCGGTCGGCGTCGGCTGGCGGGGCGTCGCGCGACGGCTGTCGGCGGGCGTCGCACCCGCCGGGGCGCTCTGTCCCCCGGCCCCTGCGGGCGATCGGCCGGCTGCCGCGCGGCGGCCGCCGGGTGTCCTGGTGGTTTCACCCTACTCGATCTTCCCCACCATCCACGGCGGCGCGGTGCGGATCTTCAACCTGGTCCGGAGGCTCGCCGAGCATGCCGAGGTCTCGATGCTGATCTTCGGCGGCGGCACCGACGACCCGCCCCAGCGCGCCGCCCTCGCGCCGTTCTGCCGCCGCGTCTTCTTCCAGCGCTACCCGCAAAGCGATCCGTCGCTCGATCCTTGGGGTCTGCTGCCACCGTCGGTCGCCCACTACTCGGCGCCGGAGGTTCACGATCGCATCGCGGCGATCGTCGATGCCCACCAGATCGACATCGTGCTGCTCGAGTACTCCGAGATGGGGCAGTTTGTCGGACCCTACCCGGGCGCGCGGACCGTCCTCGTCGAGCACGACCTCAGCTTCAGGTCCCACGCCCGGCAACGCCGAGTGGGCATCGACCACCGCTACCCCGAAGCCGATGTCCTCGGCCGCGGCAGCGACTTACTGCGCCGGTACAGCTTCGAGCTGGCCGCTTGCGGTCGGGTCGACCAGATCCACGTGATGTCGAACGCGGATCGCGAGCTGCTGGCCGGGCTGCTGCCGGACGGTGCGCGCCGGATCCGGGTGATCCCGAACGGCGTCGACATCTCCCACTTCCATCCCCCGCCGCCGGCCTCCCCGCGGAGCGGCGTGCTGTTCGTCGGGAGCTTTCCCCACCTGCCCAACCTCGACGCGCTCGACTGCTTCCTCGGCACGGTGTGGCCCTCCGTGCGGCGCCGCGTGTCTGAGGCGCGGCTCACCGTCGCCGGCGCACGGCCTCCGCAGCGCGTGCTCGAGCTGAATGGCCGCGACGGCATCGTCGTCGCGGGCGAGGTTCCGGACCTCGCTCCCCTGTACCGGGGTCACCAGGTGCTGGCCGTGCCGCTGCGCGCCGGCTCGGGGACCCGGCTCAAGATCCTGGAGGCCATGGCCTGCGGCCTGCCCGTGGTGTCGACGACGATCGGCGCCGAGGGCATCGAGGGCCATTCGGGCGAGCACCTGCTGGTGGCCGACGACCCAGCATCGTTTGCGGACCGGCTCATCACGCTGCTCGCCGATCGTGGCGGCACGGCCGCGCGGCTCGCCGACAACGGCCGCGCGCTGGTGCTGAACCGCTACGGCTGGGACCGGATTGCGGGCCGGCTCGTGGGGGCGATCGCCGAGCTGGTGCCGGAGGGTCCGCGCAGCCATGACGTGGCCACGGCGGACGGCGGACACATACCCGAGGCCTCGATCCTGATCCCGGTGCGGCAGGGCGGCGACCTGCTGCACAGGTGCCTCGACGGCGTGTCTCGACAGCGCCACGCCGGCAGCGTCGAGGTCCTGTGCGTCGACCGGGGCATGGCGCCTGGCGACCGCGAGTTGGTCGCGCGCCACCGGGGGAGGCTGGTGCCCGCGACCGAGACCGACGGCGATCTCGGCGCCGCGATCAACGCCGGCGCTCGCGCGGCGCGCGGCAGGGTCCTGGTGCTGCTGGCCGAGGACGCGGTGCCCGCGGACGCCGAGTGGCTGAGCCGCCTGCTCGCACCGTTTGCCAGCGAGGCTCCGCCAGCAGCCGTCCAGGGCGGCATCCAGGCCCAGTTCGTCCCCGGCGGCCCCCCCTACGACCCCTTCTTCACCGCCGAGACCCGGCGGTGGCGGCAGCGGATGGGTGGCTTCGCCTTCTCGATCGCCAACGCGGCGGTCCGCCGGGACGTCTGGGAGCGGCTGCCGGCCATCCCGTCGGCCGGCCTCGCCGACCGTCGCTGGCAGCGCGAGCTCGCCGCCAACGCCGAGCTCATCCTGCCCTGCTGGGCAGCGGCGGTGCACTGGATCCGGCCGCTGCGGTCCGAAGCCGTGCTGCGCGACGCCTGGCGCGAGGGGCGGCACTGGCGGGCGCTCGGGCTCCGCTATCGCCTCCACGAGCTCGTCGGCGACCTGTGGCGCGGGACCGGACCGGCGGGCGTCTCCGGCGAGATGGCCGCGGTGCCGCCCGGCGAGCTGAAGGATGCCCACCGCCGCTACGGGCTGCTGCGGCCGCCCGCCATCTATCTCGGCAACCATATGCCTGGGGGCTCGCCGCGCGCTCGCTATAATGCGGCGGGGGCACACATTCCCATGAATCCCAGCCGTTTCCGAGGTCCGGGGGTGGTCGATTGAGCGCCGCTGACGCGCTCCCGGTGCGGATCCTCGATGGCCACGTCCCCTACAGCGACGGGTCCGAGGGGCGGATCCTCGAGATCCTGGCCGGCGCCTCCGACCGCTCCTCCGACTCCGACGAACTCGCCGCCGCGATCACCAACTGGCCGTCGCGCTACCACCTGTCCCGCCAGCGCGCCAACCTGCTGCGGCCGCTCCGGCTCGGAGCCGGGCTGAGGATCCTCGAGATCGGGGCCGGCACCGGTGTGCTGTCGCGCTACCTCGGCGAGACCGGGGCCAGGGTCGTGGCCCTCGAGGGCAACATCGAGCGCGCCCGCGCCACCGCGCTGCGCTGCGCTGGGCTCGGCACCGTCGAGGTCGTCTGCGGCTCGCTCGCGAGCTTCGACGACCCCGAGGGATTCGATCTCGTCTGCATGGTCGGGGTGCTCGAGTACGCCGCGTCGAGGGCCGGCGGATCGACCGGGCACCGGGTGTTCCTGTCGCGCGCCGCAGCGCTGCGACGGCCCGGCGGCGCGCTGCTGCTCGCGATCGAGAACCAGATCGGCGTCCAGTACCTGCTCGGTTACCGGGAGGACCACCTCGGCCTGCCGTGGATCGGCGTCGAGGACTATCCCGGCAGCCACGGGATCCGCACCTTCACCCGGCGCGCCCTCCAGCGCATGCTGGCCGAGGCGGGCATGCCCGCGCAGACCTGGCTCTATCCCTTCCCGGACTACAAGCTGCCGGCGGTGGTGTTGACCGACGCGCTTTACGGCCTTCCCGAGGCGCCGGACATCGTCGATCAGCTCGTGCGCCGCCCGGCCGGGGCGAGCACGCCGCGGGACCTGCTGTGCGACGACCGCCGCGGCCACCGGGTGCTGGTCGAGGCCGGCCTCGGGCCGGACGTCGCCAACTCGTTCCTGGTGATCGCCGCCGCCGACGGCACGGTGCCGACCGTCCTGCCCGATCCCGCCGTGCTGGCCTGGCGACTCGGGCACGATCGCCGGCGCGGCTGGCAGCGGCACCTCGAGCTGCGCCGCTCGGGTGGCGGGCTGACCATCCGCACCCCGCCCGGCGGATCTTCCGAGGCGCCGGCGCGCCCGGGCTGGCTGGTCCACGATCCGGCCAAGGACGAGCCCTACTTCGCGGGCCGGACCCTCGAGCAGCTCGCCCTCGACGCCTGCCACCGCCGCGACACGGCGGCGCTCGGCGGCACCCTGGTGACCTGGCGCGGCTTCCTCGACCAACAGCTCCTGCCGGCCGGCCGCGGCGACGACGACGCCCATCCGTTCGCGCCCGGCGGAGACGGTCCTCGGCTTCCCGGCGAGTTTCTGGACGCAGCGCTGTCCAACTTCGTGCTCGACGGCGACGACCTCCACTTCATCGACCGCGAGTGGCAGGCGCAGGGTGGCGTCGGCCGCGACCTCGTCATGGCGCGGGCGCTGTGGCTGTTCGCCCAGGACCTCATCCGCAGCGGCGTCGACCACCCGTGGTGCGACGAGACCACCGTCGACGAGTTGGCGGCAAGGCTCGGCGACCTCTGCGGGCTCGAAGTCGGGGCCGGCGCCCTCGACCGCATGCGCGCGGCCGAGGCCGAGCTCCAGCACATCGTCACCGGCCGCGACCGCAATCAGATCGCTGCTGACCTCGCCTGGCTCGGCGCGCAGTCGCGAGTCCGCTCCGACGTTGCCGCCGCGCTGCCCTTCCGGAGCCTGCGCCAGCAGGTGGATTTGCTGTCACAGCGGCTCCGCGACCTGGAACAGCAACGCCGCGACCGCGAGCACGAGCTGAACCACTCACTCGGCGAGATGCGGGAGTCGGCGGCGAGGTTGCGCGGCGATCTGGCGGTCGCGAACGAGCACCTCGCGGGCACGCTGCGCGAGCTCGATGCGCACCGCAGCGAGCTTGACTCGGCGCGCACCGAGCTCGCAATGTGGCGCGCCTGGCGGCAGTCGTTCGACCGCAAGCTGCCGGTGCGCGCCTACCAAGCCCTGCGCCGACTGCTCGGGCGCTGAACCGATGGCGTCGCCGGCCGCAGCCGTCCGCCGCATGGCCTCGCGCGTGGCGCAGGCCGTACGCGACGCCGCAGGCGCTCGGCGCTATCGGCGCGCGCTCTCCAGCGGCGGGCCCGCGGGCGAGCTCGACTGGGTCTTCGATCCTGCGCCGCCGCCGCCGCCGCTGGTCGAACTGCGGCTGCCGGCGATCGCCGATCGCGCCGCTGCGCTCGCCTGGCGGGCGCGCCAGACGCTGCCCGAGCTGCGGATCGTCGGCGTGCAGCCCGACGGCCGCGAGCGCTGGCGGATCGCACCCGAGCGCATCGACGACGCGGCGACGGCCGGCTGGTTCGCCGCCCCGGCCGGCCTGCCCGAGGTGCTGCCCGACCACCTCGAGAGCTGCTTGCTGGTCGCTGCGTCCGAGGTCGTGGACGCGGTGGTGCTGGATGACGCCGACGCGCCCCCGCTCGACCTCGATGGCGTTACCGCCGATCACGTGGCGGAGCCGCCGCTGCGGCCGCTGTCGCTGTTCTCGGCCGCCGCGTGGCGCTGGGATCCCGCAGCCGACCGCGTGCTCCCGGCGCAGGACCGGCTGCTGGTCAAGCTGATCGGCCGCCACGGCATCGGCACCCTCGGCCGAGACCCAGTACCGGCGACGGCGACCCGGCGCGGACCGTACCTCGCGAGTGCGGCGCTCGGTCCGGCGCTGCACGTCGGCGTGCGCGATGCGGCCGCCCTTCGCCGCCGGAGTCGGGTCCGCGAGCGGCCGACGGTCCTGGTCACCGTGCCGTTCCTGGCGCGGGGCGGCGCCGAGCACACCCTCTATGAGACCATGCGCGAGCTCGCCGGCAGCTTCGACTTCGCGATCGCGACGCTGGCGCCACATCGTCCGGAGCTGGGCGACCGCCGCGCCGACTTCCGGACGCTCACCGAGCGGATCTACTGCCTCGGCGACCTCGTCCACCCGGCCGCCATGTTTGGCATGCTGGTCGCGCTCATCGACTCGCTCGGCGCCGAGGTCCTCTACAACGCGAACTCGACGACCCTGTTCTACGAGTTCGCGCCGCGCCTGGCGCGCGAGCGGCCGGCGGTGCGCATCGTCGATCACCTCTACGACCACCAGGTCGGATACATCGACCGCTACACCCCCGAGCTCCTCGACGCGGTCGACGCCTGCGTCGCGGAGAACCACCGCATCGCCGAGGTGCTGACGAGTCGGCGGGGGTGGCCGGCAGCCAGGGTCCCGGTGATCTGGCCGTGCGGACGACCCGCCACCGCGTTCCCCGCCGGAGCCGCGGCGGCCGAGGCGCGCCGGCGCCTCCGCGCCGAGCTCGGCCTCGACCACGACGACGTCGTCATCCTGACCGCCGCCCGGATGCACCCGCAGAAGCGGCCGCTTGACCTAGTCGAGCTCGCCCGCCGGGTCCAGGATCTCGGCCGCGTGCGCTTCCTGATCGTCGGCGGCGGCGACCTCGAGAGCGAGGTCGACCGGGCGATCGCCGCGAGCGGCGCCCGCATCCGCCGGCTGCCGTTCCGGGACGACATCCCCGAGCTGATCGCGGCCTGCGACCTCGGCTGCCTGGTGTCGGACTTCGAAGGCCTGCCGGTGTTCCTGCTCGAGTGCTTGCAGGCCGGCCGCCCGTTCCTCGGCACCGACGTCGGCGACATGGGCGGGCTGCTGCGCGCCACCGGAGCCGGCATCGTCGTCGACACGCCGGGCGATCTGGCGGCGCTCGAGGCCGCCGTCCGCCGCCTGGCCGAAGACGACCAGCGCTCGCAGCTCGCCGCCAAAGCGGCCGCCGCGGCCGCTCGCTTCGATCCGGCAGCCTGCGCCGCCGCCTACGGCGACGTTTTCGTCGGGAGGACGAGGTGACCGTCCGACCGTTCCGCGCCCGGATGCAGGCGCTGCTGTGGGCGCACAGCCAGGCCTGGCGCCGGCCCCTGCGCCGGCTCCGGCTCGCGGCTTCGCTGGCCGCCCACCGGCTGCGGCGCGTGCTGCGGCCGTCGGCGACGCCGCCGCGCGTGGTGGCGCAGGAGGTGGCGGAGGCCGGGGCAGTCCCGGCGCCGCTGGTCGCGGTGGTGGCCGACGGCTGCGACCGCGGCGCCCTCGACCGCTTCCTGGCCCGCCAGACCGAGACCTCGGTGACCACCGACGCGACCTCGCCGGCGCCGTTCATCCTGGCGCCGTCGGGCGGCCTCGACGACCTGCCGCCGACCCACCTCGAGGCCATGGTGCTGGCGGCGGTCGCGGGCGACCTCGAGGTCGTCGCGTCCGGGTGGGCCGCGCCCGCGGCAGGCCACCCGGCGCCATCCGGCGCCGTGCACCGGCGGTCGACAGCCGACCCGTCGTCGCACCTCCTGCTGCGGCGGCCGGATCCGGCCCGACCCGGCGGCGGGCCAGTCGTCGGCCAGACGGTGGCCCACATCTGCTCGCCGCACGACCTCGCCGACGCCACGCCGATCGGTTGTTCCGGCATTCGCTCCGGCCCCTACCTGCTGCGCGGTGACGTCCGGCGTGGGGCGCTCATCCGGCACCAGGTCCTGCCGCTCGCGGAGGGCCTCGCTGCACTCCCCACCGAGCCGGGGCCGCGGGCCGCGCTCTTCCTCCTCCCCTACCTGGCGGTCGGCGGCGCGGAGCGCCTGCTCTACGACCTGCTGTGGGGCCTCGCGGAGCGCTACCGGCCTCTGGTCGTGACCCTGGAGCCGCACCTTGCCTCGCTCGGGCAGACCGTGGACGTGTGCCGCGACCTGACGCCGCATTGCTACACCCTGGGCGACTGGCTGCCGCGGCCGGCCCACCTGGGCGCGCTGCGCCACCTCATCCGGCGCTGGCGGGTGGAGACCCTCGTCAGCTGGAACGGCACCGTCGCCTTCTTCGACCACGCCGCGGCGCTCAAGGCCGAGTTCCCGGGGCTGCGGGTCATCAGCCAGCTCTACAACCACCGCGGCGCGTGGATCGACCGCACCACGCCGGCCCTGATCGAGACCGTCGACCTCCACCTCGCCGTCAACAGCCGGATCGCCGCGGCGCTCGAGCGCGAGCGCGCCGTGCCGGCGGACCGCATCGCCACCATCTACCACGCGGTAGAGGTGCCCGAGCAGCCGAGCGGCGCCGAGATCGAGCGCCGGCGCCGGGCCCGGCGGCGCCAGCTCGGCATTCCCCTCGAAGCGGTGGTGGTCGCGACCTTCGCCCGCATGCACCCGCAGAAGCGACCGTTCGACGTCATCCGTCTCGCCCGCCGGATGGCGAACCGCAACCTCCACTTCCTGTTGGTCGGCGGGGGGCCGCTCGACCACGCCGTCGACCGCGAGCTCACCCGCCGGCCGCTGTACAACCTGACCC
Source organism: Holophagae bacterium (assembly GCA_003105185.1). Lineage (GTDB taxonomy): Bacteria > Acidobacteriota > Thermoanaerobaculia > Thermoanaerobaculales > Sulfomarinibacteraceae > FEB-10. The sequence goes on along the minus strand of PQAJ01000289.1, from coordinate 3,340 downwards.
GGCTGCCGTTCCGCCACGATACCGACGAGCTGTTCGAGGCGGTCGACTTCTGCCTGCTGGTCTCGGAGTACGAGGGCCTGCCGGTGTTCCTGCTCGAGGGCATGGCGCGCAGCCTGCCGTGCGCCGCCACCGCGGTCGGCGACATCCCCTACCTGCTGCAGGAGGGTGGCGGGGTGGTGGCGGGCCCGCCAGGCGACCTCGCCGGGCTCGAGCGCGCCATCGAGTCGCTGGTCGACGACCGGCGCCGCGCCGACGAAGGGGCGCGTGCGCGCGCCCGCGTTGTCTCGCACTTCGGCCTCGACCGCTACGTCCGCGAGTATGAGGCTGCCCTGTTCCCCGGCGCGACCAGCCGCTGACCGTTCGCCCCTCGCCTGGCGCCCGGGCTCCGGTGCCGGATCTGGTATGTTCGTCTCGAGATGTCGTCCCCGGCCGTCAGCGTCGTCATCCCGTCCTACAACCACGGACGGTTCATCGCCCGGGCGATCGAGAGCGTGCTCTCATCGTCATTCAGCGACCTCGAGCTGGTGATCGTGGACGACGGCTCCACCGACGACACGCTGCAGGTCCTTCGCCCCTACCGGACCCGTCCCCAGGTCAAGGTCCGGACCCAGGAGAACCGGGGCGCCCACGCCGCGCTCAACGTCGGCCTGTCGCTCGCCGAAGGCCGGCTGCTGTTCGTGCTCAACTCGGACGACGCTTTCCACCCGGACCGCATCCGCCGTCTCGTCGAGCGCTTCCACGCGGACCCTGACGTCGTGCTGGCGGCGTCATGGGTGGAGGTCGTGGACGCCGGGGACGGCTCGCTCGGCATCAAGCGCGGCCGCCTCAACATGCCGCCCTGGCCGCCGGCCAGCGCCGGCCCGCTGCTGTCGGAGCTCGGCGAGCTCGAACTCGCGCTGCTCGAGACCAACTTCATCTCCACCACCTCGAACGTCGCCTTCCGAAGATCCCTGCTCGACGAGGCGGGGCTCGACTTCCTGCCGCTGCGCTACACCCACGACTGGGAGTTCATCCTGGCGGCCTGCCGCCACGGCCGCATTGCCCTCGTCGAAGAGCCCCTTGTGCGCTACCGCGTGCACGACACCAACACGATCCGCGAAGGGGCGGCGCAGGCGACCGGAGAGATGCGCTTCGAAGTCATGTGGACGGTGTGCCGCCACGCCGCCGCCATCTGCGGGGACGCCGCCGCGCGGGGCCGCAGCGAGGACGATCTCCGGCGCCGGATGTGGCGCTCGCTGCCCCGCTTCGGATGTGAGGCGCTGCTCGCCGAGCTGCTCACCCTGCGCGGGCTCGATCCCGGCACTCCGGCCTCGTACGACGCCCTGCTTCAGACCGGCCACCCGTTCCGGCGTGCGGCGGTCGCCGCCCTCGCGGCGATGCCTTAGAACCGGGCGCGAAAGCGGAAGCGGGGCGAGCCCGGGAGTCACCTGACGGTGAGCTCTTGGAACTCGACGTGAATTTTCGGCTCCCAGTACCAGCCGTCGCCGAACTCGGTGTGCAGCGCCAGCGCCCGGACCCGGTCTGCGGCGAGGAGCTGGGGCCAGCTCCCGTCGAGCAGCGCGATGAAGCCGGCGTTGTCGGCGACCAGCGGCGACAGCAGGAAACCGGCGCGCGCCACGCCCGGCACCAGCCGGTACCAACGTTCGCCGCCCCGCTCGAGCTCGACCGACAGGTAGACGATCGGGGCGCGCCAGGCGGCGGCGACCAGCCGGCCGCGCCGGGTGTGAACCAGATCGGCGCGCAGCCACACCAGGCGATCACGGCTGGGAGCCACCTCGAGCCGCTCCCCGAACGCCACCTCGTGCACGGTCGGTTTTCCCCAGTCCAGCGTTCGCGCACGCTGCGACCGATCGAGCACCAGGTGGCTGCCGGCCGCTGACCGGAGCTGAAAACCGCCAATCAGAATCGGCCACGACGGGCCGTCATCCATCGACGGGTAGCGATGGTCCAGGGATTCGACCCGGAACAGCACATGGTCCGGGCCGTCCGGCGACGCGAGGTGGCGGGCGTTGGCGATCGCGACCTCCGGCCGGTCGGCCATGTGGCTGCCCAGCGACGGGCGGGGATCGAGCCGGAGGCCGTGGGCGAAGGCCAGCGACAGCTCCCACGGGTAGACGTCGACGGTGCCCTCGAGATCGGGCAGGGGGTGGTTCCTCCGGATCTTGGCGAGCGCGCGTTCATGTCGGTCGCGGAGGTGGGACGGCTGGCCGAGGAACCTCGCCACGCGGGCGAAGGTCGTCGGCAGGTCGAGATGGCGGAAGAAGCCGGCTCCGTACGAGTACCGGCGCTCGTAGCTGATCAGCGACAGGCTCGCCACGGTCATCACCGCGATCGCCACGAGCGCCGACCAGCGCCGGGGAGGCGGCGCTCCGCGCTCGCCCGGGCGCAGCATCATCAGGCCGAAGATCGTGGCCGCGCAGAGGCCCTGAAAGGCGCCGTGGACGGCGTGGTCGGGATCGTGGCGCAGGAAGGTGTGCTTGGCTGTCAGCGCGAGCCACACTGCGAGGGCTGCGGCCGGGGCGAGCGCACGGATGCCCGAGCGGCGGAGCTCGAGCAGCGTGAACACGGCCCACAGGACGCCCCCCCCGGCTGCAAAGGCGACGATCTGGTAGCCGGGGCCGGCCAAGCCGTGGCTTTCGGCGTAGCCGCCGCTGAAGCGCAGGCGTCCCACCACGAACTCGAGAATCCTGGTCGGATCCTGGCCGCCGGCGACCCACAACAGGAGCGTGCCGGCGAGGTAGAGCGTGGGCCACGCCAGGGCGCTGGCGAGCTGCCGCCACCGGCTGATGGTCCTCTCACATTCGCGCCCCGACACCTGCTCGAGCAGCGCGGCCAACACCATGAGGACGACGAGCGCAAAGGACATCACCAGGAAGTTGAACTTCATAAGGCTCATCAGGGCGAGCGAGAGCACGACCGGGGACCAGCGTACGCGGCCCGCCGCATCGACGGACGACCAGAACGCGAGGAAGGCAAGCACGGCGAGGCTCATGAAGAAGGCTTCGCCGTACCTCGCGGCCATCACCACGAGCACGATCCACAGGGACGCCCAGCGCAAGCCGGAGCTCCATCGGGAGGCGGTGCGCGCCGCCAGCAGCGCGAACACCGCGAACAGGGCCAGTCGCGCGGCGATCAGGAGGTGGAACGTCTCCGGGTGGTAGACGTTGTTCTTCAGAAAGCCGAACGGACCGTGGGGATGCAGGCTTCCGGCGAACTGGACACCGCGGACGTACAGCTCATTGAGCGCGTATTCGTACGAGATGTCGAGCCCCGTCCGCAGCGCGATCGGGTGCCACGGGAACCACAGCAACAGCTGCAGGACCATCGCCAGCAGCCACAG
>PQAJ01000288.1 GCA_003105185.1 Holophagae bacterium | reverse complement strand
AGGTCGAGCTCGAGGATCACGTCGCCGTACTGCGGGTTGGCCATGCCAGGCGACGGGAAGGTCACCGACGCCCCAGGCGTCCCAAGGTCGACTGTCACCCGCCCGTTCGACATCGCGATCGTGTCGCCGGAGGTGTGGGTCAAGAGGCCGTTGGTGATGGCGATGGTCACGGTGTTGGTGCCGTTGGCGTTGTTCGAGCGCACCGACCATGCATTCTCGATCGTGAGGTCCACCGCCGCCGGATCGTTGGTGGGATCGGTGATGTGCGCCTGCAGATTGGCGTTCCCAACGAACGGCCAGGTGCTGATCGTGATCGGGTCCGCCGGATCCTCGTTCACGGGATTCGTACCGTACCCGAGCATCTGGGTCAGGGCGGTGGAGTCGATCGTGACGTCCAGGTTGCGGAAGTAGTGCAGGATGGTGACGCTCCCCAGGGTGATGTCGAGGTCGACGGGGCCCTGCTGCGCCACCGCCGGGGCCGGCGCCAGCACGGCCGCGCCGAGCACCAGGATGCCGATGAGAAACACGTTTCGCATGGAAGCCTCCTTTTCCAGTCCGTGCATCCGTATCGCACCGGCCGGCTTCTGATACACCCAGCGCGTCCCGGGTGGGCCAAGTGATCATGACGAGCTCAGGCCGCGCCTGACATACATGCGCAGGCCGCAGCGCGCCCTGAGGGGCGCGGTGGCAGTCGCGGTGGTCGATACCCTCGCCTTGTGGCGGGCGAGCACGCAGTGGCGCGGGCTACGGCACCACCATGCTCCACGCCGCGGTGTCGCCGGACTCGAAGCCGTCTTCGAAGAGGAGCCAGCATTCGCGGAAGATGTACATCCCCGCGTCGTTCGTCGTGACGAAGACGTAGCCGTCTGAAGCCGTGACGCTGGTCGCTCGGAGCGCTGTTTCGTAGATCCCCTCCTCGAAGGGAGCCGTCGGGGTGCTGACGTCGGCCACGAAGAGGCCCCCTTCAGGGCCCCAGTCGCCGTATGTGACGTACGCATACCCGCGCGACAGCGCGACGTTAGTGGCGCTGGTGCCGGGTGTGCCGACGAAGAGGAATCCAACTTGGTTCGGCGACGAAGGCGTGCTCACATCAATGACGCTGAGTGTCCCCTCGTAGTCGCTCCCATTCCAGCTCGCGGCCGCGACAAACGCGTAGGCGCCGGCAACTGCGACCCCCCAGGCATCGCCGCCCGTCGGCACGTACGCGACCTCCACCGGTGCCGAAGGCACGCTGACATCGATCACATAAAAGACGCCGATGAAACCTGCGGAGGCGACGTAGGCGTAGCTTCCCGAAACGGCCACTCCCTCGGGCGTTCCCAGCGCACCGACCCAACCGACCTCGAGCGGCGCCGACGGCGTGCTGACATCGATAACTCGAAGCCGTCCCCCTTCATCGGCGACATAGGCGTAGTCGCCGGACACTGCCACCGCACGGGCGAGGTCGGGTGTGTCGACGAATCCAGTCTCCACGGAGGCCGATGGTGTCCGGATGTCGATCACTCGAAGGCCCGCGGTGTCGGCCGCGACGTAGGCGTAGGCTTCGGTTATCGAAATCCCGTTCACGAGGCCTGGCAACGTGACCTCGCCGACCACCTGAGGCGCTACGGGGTCGGAGACGTCCGCCACCACCAGGGCGGTGCCGCTGCCGAAGTAGGCGAGGCTTCCCGACACGGCGACCGCGTTGGTCGGCCCGTATGGCCAGCGGCCGACGAACTCCGGACAGCCCTGGGCGGGAGCTGGGCAGGGGAGGCTGATCGTGAGCGCAGCGGTGCCGAGCACGACTGCCAGCTGGGCCGCATGGATCCTCGACTTCATCGCTCGCCCCTTTCGACGCGCGCGTGCGCTGCGCCCTGGTCCGGAGGCAGGAGGCCGGATCGTGTCTGCCATCCGCGTCAAGTGTCGGCATGGCTACGGCACCACCGTGCTCCACGCCGAGGTGTCGCCGGACTCGAAGCCGTCCCAGAACGGCAGGATGAACGGGATCGGCAGCTCGATCGAGCTCGGGTAATCCGGCCCGAACAGGATGTCGGGGTACGCCACGGTCCAGTTCGGGTTGTTGAGGTCGCCGCCCGAGTTGTCGTTGCGCTCGAAGCGCTCCCAGTTGGTGCCGGCGATCGCGACCCGGATGCGGTGTCCGGCGTTGAAGATCATCGCCGTCGACCACATGTCGACCTCGATCTCGTACGGAGTGCCGGGGGCCATGAAGCACTCCTGGTCGCAGCCGCAGCGCATCCGTGCCCGCTGGATGCCGTCGGTGATCAGGACGGACTTGCCGTCCGGGTAGACGTCGGTGAGGCGGACGCTGAGGTCGAGGTCGGGCGTGTCCGGGTCGATCCAGATCCTCGCCGTGACGGCCCCGATGACGGCCACGGGCCCCATCAGCACGTCGGTGGTGAAGGTGAGCACGTCGGCGCGGGACTCGATCGGGCGACCGACCGGGTAGGCGGCCTGGTCCCACGGCCCGATCGGCGCGCAGTAGCCGGCGCCGCCCCAGGTCGGGACGGGGTCAAGGGGATCGATCAGAAGGACCGATGATTCGGACGGCGGCAGGGTCTCGTCGAGCCCTCCACCGTGTGGAGGATCACCTTGCGAAAGGTAGAGGGTCCGCGTCTCGGCGTCGGGCGGCCAGTCCTGCAGCTCCAGCCACTCGTTGCCCGGAGCGCCCGGCTCGTCGACGGCGCCCATGACGTAGATTCGGGCCGCTGGCCAGCTGTCTACTCCTGTGGCCTCGTCCTTGAGCCAGTAGTCGAGCCAGTCGAGCTTGAGCTGCTGACGCCACTGCTCGAAGGGAATCGGGCTCGACGGGGGCGGAAACTGGCCGTAGGTGTGGCCGTGCGTGAGCGGGTCCATCCACAGGTACTGGTTTCCGGCCGCGCCGGCTCCCCCTTGATGCTGAAGGAGCTGGAATGCTCCGAGGGCGCCGCCCTGCCCGAAGTCATACCAGCGGCCCATGTGGAGCATCGGGACGTGGATCTCCCCCGGCGGGTCGGCAAAGTTGAGCCCGTCGTAGGAGCTGTCGCACAGCCGGTGCTCCAGGAGCTCGTAGTACAGGTTGAGAAAGCCCTGGTTGTTCAGCCAGTTGTATACCAGGCAGTAGTTCAGCGCACCGCCCGGCCACGCGAGTTCATACCGAAAGGGTGTCTCGTGCGCCGGGGCGAGGCACTTGAGCGCTGCCGGTGCGCCGCGTGCGATGGCGTACTGTGTCGCCCCCGTTCCCGAGCGGCCGATCATCCCCACCTTCCCGTTGGACCATCCCTGCTGCGCGATCCAGTCGATGGTGGTGTGGCCGTCGGCGTTGTCGTCGGCGTAGAAATGCCACGTGCCACCGGACTCGCCGCAGCCGCGGATCTCCTGGGAAACCACAGCGTACCCTTCAGCGACGTAGGTCGCGGGGGTCACATCGGGCGGGGTGAAGCGACTGTAGGGTGTCCGGGTGAGCACGGTGGGATACGGCTCCGGTGTCGTGGGGAGCCACACCTCGGTGGCGAGGAGCACCCCGTCCGGCATCGCAACCCAGTAGGTCGTGCTTTCCGGAGCGTCGGCCGCCGACCACGGCATAGTTGCCAGGGCAGTCGCATCCTGCGACGGATGGGCGAACGCCGGCGGGTCGGCGTCCTGAGCGGGACCCAGGGCAGCGGCCACCCAGAGAACGGTGACGAGTGCGATCGAGCGTTGCCAGCCGGTTCGATCGTGCATCATCTCCTCCTTTAACCAACGCGCGTCAACGTGTTGGCAACCTCGATCTCGAGATCCTGCGGCTGCCAGGTCAGCCGCCAGTCAACGGTCAGCCCCGCCCAGAGGGGCGGGGATGGGTTACGGCACAACCACACTCCACGCCGAGGTGTCGCCGGACTCGAAGCCGTCCTGGAAGAGCAGCCAGCACTCGCGGAAGATGTACATCCCTGCGTCGCTCGTCGTGACGAAGACGTAGCCGTCGGAAGCCGCAACGCCGGCGGCTCTGCTGACTGTCTCGTAGATCCCCTCCTCCAACGGGGCCGTCGGCGTGCCCACGTCGGCCACGAAAAGGCCACCTTCAATCGAGTAGGTGTCGTACGCGACGTACGCGTATCCGTGCGATATCACAACGGTGTTCGCCCGGGCTCCAATTGGCACGGCGGCCACCTCCCCCGGCGCCGATGGCGTGCTGACGTCAATCACGCTGAGCGCGTCCCATTCCGCGACGAAGGCGTACCTGCCGGTGACGGCAACGTCGAAGCCATCATTGGCATTCAAGTACAGGGCTGCAAGCTCCATCGGCATGGAAGGCACGCTGACGTCGATCACATAGAAGGCGCCCCCCATGAAACCCTGGGAGACGAGATAGACGTAGCGGCCCGACACAGCGATTCCCTGAACATCAATCGGCGAACCGAGCGCTCCGACCTCCGTCGGCTCCGAGGGGGTCCTCACATCGATCACTCGAAGGCCCTCCTGGTAGTCGGCGATGTAGGCGTAGCCGCCAAACACCGCGATCGCCGCGGCGCCCCAGCCTGACGCTTCGAGGAAACCAACCTCAACCGGAGCCGACGGCGTGCTCACGTCGAACACACTGAGACCTCCCGACCAGGTCACATACGCGTAGCTGCCGGACACCGCGACTCCTGTCGCGTGGCCCGGGGTCTCGATGGAGCCGACCTCGACCGGCGCCAGGGGATTCTCAACATCGATCACTCGGATAGTCCCCCACGCATCCCCGCCGTAGGCGTAGCTGCCGGAGATCACGATGGATCGGGTTGCGCCGGGCGGCTCGAGAGAGCCCACGACCAGAGGCAGCGACGGCGTGCTCACGTCGACCACACGGAGGCCCCTGAGGCCGTCAGCGACATAGGCGTGGCCACCCGACGCCACGACACCACGCGCGGCGTCCGGCAGTTGGAGGGAGCCGACCTCGACCGGTGCGGACGGCGTGCTCACGTCGATCGCACGAAAACTCCCCTCATAGCCGTAGTCGCCACATGCGAGATACGCGAGTCCGCCTGCCACCACGACGTCGCGCGCAGCATCCGGCGTGTCCAGAAAGCCGACCTCGCCCGGCGCCGACGGCGTGCTGACGTCGATCACTCGGAGGCCGCCTGACCAGTCGGCGACGTACACGCGGGTCCCCGATACTGCGACCCCGCTGGCGTACCCGGCCGTGTCGAGGAAGCCGACCTCCACCGGTTCCGAAGGGGTCTGCACGTCGACGACTCGAAGCCCTTCCGACGAATCGGCGACGTAGGCATGGCCTTCGGAGACCTCCACGTCCGAGGCGTAGCCCGGCGTGTCGAGGAAGCCGACCTCCACCGGTGCGGACGGTATGCTGACGTCGATCACTCTGAGGCCCTCCGAGCCATCAGCGACGTAGGCCAGGCCACCCGATACCGCGACCCCCGACGCATTGCCCGGCGTATCGACGAAGCCAACCTCCGCCGGTGCGGACGGCGTGGTCACGTCGATCACGCGAAGACCCTGGAAACTGTCTGCGACGTACGCGAAGCCGCTTGACACGGCCACGCCATACACCATCTCTGGCAGCGTCACCTGCCCGAACACCCGCGGCGCCGTAGGATCGGAGATGTCCGCCACCACCAGGGCGGTGCCGCTCCCGAAGTAGGCGAAGCTGCCCGACACGGCGACCGCGTAGGTCGGCCCGTATGGCCAGCGGCCAACGAGCTCCGGGCAGCCCTGGGCGTGAGCCGGTGCTGCCAGGGTGATGATAATGAGAGCAGCAGCGCCGAGCGCCGTTGCCATGTCGGCCGGTTGGATCCTGGAACCCATCGTTCGGTCCTGGCAAACAACTTCGGTCCCGAGCGGCGAGAAGTCGTGACGAAGTTGTGCGGAAAAGGTGCGGGAGTTGTGCGGGCCCGGCCGGCGGCCGTGKTTGGCCGCCCGGGGCTCACCAGGCCGGCGTCGTCTCCCAGCCCGGGAACGGGCCGGATCGGACSTCGGAGCGCTCGGGGTCCTCGGGGTCGGGCATGACGCGCAAGTTTGTGAGGGAGCGGAGGCGGGCGAGGAGCTCGGAGTGGGGGAGGGCGTTGAGCGGGGTCCTGGTGATATCGGGCATCGGCCAGAGCCGGATCGTCCCGTCGACGCCGCCCGAGGCGATCCAGCGTCCGTCCGGCGACACCGCGACGGTGGAAACCCTGCCCTGGTGGCCCACGAGCCAGTGGGGCGGCTCGCCCGTGACCGGGCCGACCCGGACGACGCCGTCGTCGCTCCCCGTCACCGCGATGGTGCCGCCCGGATCGAGGGCGACGGTCCAGACGTCGTCTCCGTGGCTGGCAAGGTGGGTTGAGCTCCCCGAGACGAGGTCGTGCACGGTCACGCCGCACGGTGACCGGTCGCAGATCTGGCGCCCCAGGACCAGACGGCCGTCCCGGCTGACCGCGAACTGGCTGACCCCCTCGGCCAGGGTCTCGCGCCGGCCGGAGGCCAGGTCCACCGCGACCAGCCGCTGGTCGTCTGCTGCCAGCAGCCGGCCGTCGGAGCGCAGCTCGATGGTCATCATCAGGAAGCGGAGCGGATCCTCGGGCGGCTCGTCGAAGTCGATGTCGGTGACGGCGCCCGACAGAAGATCCCAAACCCGCACAACTGGCTTGCCGCCCACGTAGCCCGGTGCCGCCACGAGCCGACTGTGCGGGTCCACCGCGGCGCGCAAGACCCGCTGGTCGAAACCGCCAAGAGTCCGGGGAGGCGAGCCGTCGAGGGGCACCAGGCGAGCGCTGTCCGCGTCCCCGGTGGTGACGAGGAAGCTGGCGTCCGGAGCCAGGGCGATCCAGCCGACGAACCACTCCACTGGATGGGCCCAGTCGTACAGGGTGGTCACCTCCGGTCCGGCACCGGCCGCCAACGGCCACCGGCGAACCGTGCCGTCAGTGCCGAAGGAGGCGAGCCAGGTGCCGTCGGGCGCGAAGGCTACCCGCTCCACGCCGCCGGTGTGGCCGCGCAGGACGAGAGGGCGGCGCGCTCGATCGAGGGGCCACAGGCAGGTCCGACGCATGCCGGCGGTGGCGAGCCAGGAGCCGTCCGGATGGAACGCCAGCTCGAGCGTGCGCGAGCCGCGTGGCGACAAGAGCAGCGGGTCGGATCCGGGCGGGTCGTCGAGTGCCCGCACTGCGGCCGTGCCGTCGTCGAATGCGGTCGCCAGCAGCCTGCCCGCAGGGTCGAAGCGGAGGTCGTTGCAGTTCCCGTCTCGGACCCGCGGCCACTCCCGCACGAGCGCCGCCGCACCGCCCTGCGTCGTCCAGAGACGCGTCGCACCGTCGGCGTGCGAGGTGGCGAGAAGGTCCCCGTGCGGGTGGCAGGCGATCAGCTCCACCGCTGAGCGGCAGCGAACCAGCCGGGTCGGTGCCGCCTCTGGCGCTGCCACGGTCGTGAGGTAGAGCTCCTCGTCGAGGGCGTAGACCAAGGCCGAACCATCCGGGCCGAGTGCCGCTGCCGGCAGGCGGTCGGCTGCCAGACGCTCGCACAGCTCTTGCGGCCGCCAATCGTATTTCCACCCGCCCGGCGCGGCCGGGTCGCGATCCAGGCGCACGAGGCTCCTCCAGATGTTCACGTGCCTCGGGCCGATATCGGTGCGAGTGGGCCAACCCGCCCGCTGAGTGCCGAGCCGGCGGAGATCCGGAATCGACCACACGATGAGCTGCGAATCGGCGCTGGTCGCCGACCACACAGTCTTCGAGTCCGGCGTGAAGTAGCCGCGGCTGCGGCCCCGGTGGGGTTGCCAGACGACCGGCAGTCCTCCCGACTCCGGCCACAGGGCGAGGTGCCCGTCGAAGGTGCCGACCACCAGCCATCGCCCGTCCGGGCTGAAGTCGGCACCGGTCATGGCGTCCGTGAGCAGGCGCTCCTCGTGGCCGATGACCAGCGGCATCGGCGAGGCCCACAGAGCCTCCAGCGCCAGCGCCCGCGCCTCGTTACTGTCCATCAGCTCGAGGGCGGCGAGGGCGTACGCGAAGGCCTCCGGCGGCGACCGGCTCATCGTCGCGCGCGCGGTCTCGACCAGCCGCCGCTCCGCCAGCCGCATGGCGCGGTCCTCGCTCAGTCGCCACAGGGCGGTGGTCACGGCGGCGACCGCTGCCGCTGCGGCGAGCACGACCCCGGCCACCAGGCGCCGGCGCCGCCGCCTCCGTCCGGCGTGGGCTGCCATGGCCTGCGCGAAGGCCTCCTCGACCGCGCTCAAACCACCGGGGTAGCTCGCGCGCCAGGCCCGAAACTCGAGGAAGGGAGCGCCGGTCCACAGCAGCTCGGCCGGCCGGCCCCGGGCGTGCCAGAGATCGGCCGCCTGCCGGAGCTGATCGCGCAGCAGCGCTCCGTCCGCGTCCTGCGAGCGCCAGCGCACGAGCCGCGGCCACGCCTCGAGCAGCGACTCGTGGACGATCTCCACCCGTGCCGCCGGGGCCTCGTCCTCCCCTCGATGCTCGTAGACGGTGAGGAGGCGGGCGTCGATCAGGGTGTGCAGGACCTCCTCCGCAGCCCCCTGCTCGGGCTCGGGGAAGACCGACAGCAGCGAGTGCCACTCCCGCGCCGCGCGAGTGCCCTCGGCGGTGACCAGGTTGCGGAAGATCTCCCGCACCAGCGGCTGCCGCTCGGAGCCGATCGCCTCGAGCGTCGCCTCCGCGTGCTGCGCAAGTGCACCGCCGACGCCGCCGATCCGCTCGTAGGCCTCCCGCGTCAGCAGCCGTCGCTCACGGTCCCGCAGCGCCCACAACCGGGACGCCGCGAAGGCGAGCAAGGGCAGCGCGCCCCGCTCGCGCTCGACCTGCCCCACCATCTCGTCGACGATCGAGCCGCTCTCGAAGCCGACCAGCCGCCGGGCTGCCGGCTCGACCAAGGCGCGCCGCAGCTCGCCGCCGACCGGCGGCCCGACCGGCGTCAGATCGCTGAAGATCGGAGCGAGCTCGCGATAGCGGTGGCAGGCGAGCAGGAAGTCGTCGCGCAGCGCCAGCACGACATGGATCCCGGCCGCGTCGACCAGCCGCCGCAGCAACTCGACGAAGCGCTCCCGCACCGGCTCCGGGTTGAGGGTGAAGAGCTCCTCGAACTGATCCACCACCAGCAGGGCCTCGCCCCACCTGGCCCGCCACCGGGCCCCCACCGCCAGCGCCACCTCCGGATCCTGGAAAGCGAGCAGCCGCCAGATCTCCTCGGTGTCGCTGGCGAGGTCGGAGCCGATCACCCGCGCCACCGCCAGAAAGGGATCGCCGCCCGGCTGGCACACCACGGCACGCCAGCCCGGCGGCGCCCGCGGCACCACCCCGGCCCGCAGCAGCGAGCTCTTGCCGGCCCCCGACGCGCCGATCACGGCCAGCAACCGCCGGCTCGTGATCTTCCGCCAGAGCAGCGAGATCTCGCCCTCGCGGCCGAAGAAGTCCTCGGCCTCGTCCTCGGTGAATGGTGCCAGCCCGGGGTAGGGCGAGCGGCCGGCTGCCTCGCTCTCCGGCGTCTCCTCGGGCAGGCTGGAGAGGGTCGGCTCACGAGCCTCGAAGCTCACCTTCGCGATCAGGCGATATCCTCGCTTGGTGATGGTCTCGATGTAGCGTGGCTTTCTCGCGTCGTCGCCGAAGGCCTCGCGAAGCTGGGCGATCCGCTTGACGAGGGTGTTGTCGGCCACGAACTCGGTCTGCCAGACCGCGTCCTGGAGCTCGGTCCGGCTCACCACCTCGCCGGCCCGGCCGGCGAGGTAGACGAGCACGTCCATCGCCTTGAACTCGACCTGGTTCACGGCGCCGCCGCGCGAGATCCGGTTGAGGCTCGGCTCGACGAGCCACTCGCCGAGGCGAAATGGGGCCTCGATCTGAGGAATCGTCTCGGTTTTGTGGGCCATCTTGGGCCGAGTATACGGCCTCGCAGCGGCCGGCGTCGACCCGGCGGCCGCTG
>PQAJ01000287.1 GCA_003105185.1 Holophagae bacterium | reverse complement strand
GCCAGGCCGTACCCGGTGCAGGTGCTGCCGGCCAGGCCATTCCCGGTGCGGGTGCAATGCCCGGCGCCGGCCAGGCCGTTCCCGGTGCGGGTGCGATGCCCGGGGCCGGCCAGGCCGTCCCGGGCGCGGGTGCCGTGCCGGGTGCGGGCGCGGCCCCACCCGCAGGCGTCACACCGCCAGCAGGAGTCACGCCACCGCCGGGCACTCCCCCCGCGCCCCCTCCCGGGATGCCTCCAGCAGGGGGCGCACCGGCAGGTGGGACACCGCCAGGCGGCTGGACCCCAACATCGGGCCCCCTCGGGACACCCTCCGGTGCCCCTCCCGGCGCACCAACCGGCCCGGTCACCGGTGCACCGCCAGCAGGAGGCGCACCGGCAGGCGGGACACCGCCAGGCGGCTGGACCCCAACATCGGGCCCCCTCGGGACACCGTCCGGTGCCCCTCCCGGCGCGCCCGCGGGCCCGGTCAGCGGCGCGCCGACGGCGGGCGGCGCACCGGCGGGCGCTCCCCCCGCGGGCGGGACGCCGCCCGGCTGGACGCCAACGTCGTCTCCTCTCGGCCCACCACCCGGCGCGGCTCCCGGAGCGCCGGTGGCCCCGCCTCCCGGCGGGCTCGCGCCACCCCCTCCACCGCCTCCACCTCCCCCGGGCCCGGCCCCGATACCGCCTACCGGTGTCCGAGTGGCGCCACCGCGCCCGGGGACCATACCTGGCCAGGCCGTCCCTGGTGCCGTTAGCGGCGGGACGTCGATCGGCACCTGGATTACGCGCATCCTTGTCACGGTCATCGGTCTTGGTGGCGGACTCGTGATCCTCATCGGCATACTGATCGCCACCGGCGACCCGGCTGCCTGCGTCGACCGGCGCTCCACCGTGAGCCAGTCCGCGGTCGATGCGCTCCAGCTCAAGTGGGACACATTCAAAGCTGCCGGCCCCGGAGCCTCGGTGCAGTTCAGCGAGGCCGAAGTGACCTCTCGCGGCGTGGCCTACGTTGAGGAACGAGACGTGCCAATCAAGGACCTCCAGATCTACTTCTGCCCTGACGGCACGGCCGAAGCCAAGGGCAAGGTCAACGTACTTGGCCGCGATGTCTCGGTACTGGCCCGGGGAACGCTCGACGTCAGCGGCGGCCAGAACCGCATCGTCGTCGACGAACTCAAGGCCGGGAACCTGCCCCCCTGGGTCAGCACAGCCGTCGTCAACCAGGTCATCGATCGCAACAACGTTCGCGACCTCCCGCTGGGGATCACGCTCGCCTCGAGCATCTCCACCGACGGCGTGCACACGCTGACGCGCTAGCCGCGAAGACCAGCGGTCGCCGTGCCGCGCCCAGGGGGTAGTCCGTGTTCTTTGCCTTGCTCATCCTGGAGAACGTCTACACCCGCAAGGTGCGGACGTTGCTCACCGGGTTCACCATCGCCGTCACGATCATGACCGTGGTCGCGATGGGCATCCTCACGCACAGCCTCCGCGAAACCGCCGTCTCCATCCTCCGGACCGGGACCGCCGACTTCACCATCGCCCAGGAGCACGTCACCGATGTGCTCAACAGCTCGATCGACCAGAACGACCTCCAGGTGATTCAGCAGGACCCGGACGTCAAGAGCGCCGTTGGCATCCTCGTCGAACCCTGGCGGCTCGACGACGACCATCCCTTCTTCCTCCGCATCGGCATGGCCCCGGAGGACACCGAGCCGTTCGGCGTCACCCTCGTAGTTGGGCGTCTCTATGCCGCCGATTCCTCCAACGAACTCATCCTCGGCTATCGCGCCGCCCGCGACCTCGACAAGAGGGTCGGTGACCGCCTCGTCGTTGGGAACGTGGACTACGAGGTCGTCGGCATCTACAGCACCGGCCAGGTGTTCGGCGACGCCGCGTCGATGATGTCGCTCGTCGGGCTCCAGGCCCAGGTCCGGAAGCCCGGGACCATCACCCTCGCATTCGTGCAGGTGGCCGAAGGGGCCGACATCGAGGCCGTGCGCGCCCGCATCGAGGCGGCCTTGCCCCAGCTCGCCACCATCCGCACCGAGTCCGACTTCGGCCGGGTCGACCGCAACCTCGAACTTCTCAAGGCCGCGAACACCGGGGTCTCCGCGCTGGCGCTGGTCATCGGCGCCGCCAACGTCCTCAACATGATGAGCCTCTCCGTCTTCGAACGGACGCGCGAGTTCGGCGTGCTGCGCTCGGTGGGCTGGTCCCGCATCCGGATTCTGATCTACGTCCTCGCCGAGGCCTTCATCGTGACCCTCGCCGGGGCTGCCGCCGGCGTCGCTCTCGGATTCGGAGTGGTCCACTTCCTCCAGGATGTGCCGACGCTGCGCGGCGTGTTCACACCGACGTTCAGCTCCGACGTATTCACCCGGGCGCTTTCGATTACCTTCGGGATGGCGATTATCGGAGCCCTCTACCCCGCGCTCCGGGCCGCGCTGCTGCGCCCACTGACGGCGATCCGCCATGAATGACCAGCCCGCGCCAGCCATCGAGACTCGCCACCTCACCAAGATCTTCCAGGATTCCCACGTCCGTGCCGTCGATGGCGTCAGCCTGGAAATCGGCGCCGGCGAATGGGTCGCTCTGACCGGCCCTTCCGGTTCGGGCAAGTCCACCCTCCTCCACCTCCTCGCCGCGCTCGATGAGCCGACCTCGGGCGACATCCTGGTCAACGGCCGCAATCTGAAGTCCTACGGCAACCTCAACCACTACCGCAGCCACGACGTGGGCCTCATCTTCCAGCTCCACAACCTCCTCCCGAACTTGAACGCTCTCCAGAACGTCCGTATCGCGATGGTCGGCACCGGCGTGGGACGCCGCGAAAGCGCCACCCGGGCCGCTGAGCTCCTCGCCAGTGTCGGCCTTGCCGCCCGCACGAAGCTCCGCCCGCCGGCACTCTCCGGAGGCGAACGCCAGCGTGTCGCCATCGCCCGCGCCCTCGCCAACGGCCCCTCCATCCTCCTGGCCGATGAGCCCACCGGGAGCCTGGACGCGGCCGCCGCCGAAAGCGTGATGGAACTGTTCAACCGCATACGGGGCGAGCGCAATTTGACCATCCTGCTCGTGACGCACGATCCCCTGGTCGCGGCCTGCGCCGACCGCATTATCCACATGAGGGACGGCCGCCTCATCGACGAAGCGGACGCGACCCCTGCCGCTCGCAACCTGGTACCGCCGTGGAAACGGGCCGGCAGCCAGGGAGCCATCTGAGCCTGGCGTCGCGGCCGTAGCGCACTTGATGGCACCGGGCGTGCCACTTGCGTTTGCGGCGGCCCCACGGATTGGCGAACAATGGCTCGCATGAGCGCGCCCGCCCTTCCCCACGAGTCGACCGTCCAGACCGATGGCCGCCGAGCCGCTCGCGAACGGAACCGGCTCGCCGTGGTCGATGCCCTGCTGGACCTCTACGCCGAAGGCAACCTCCGCCCCGACGCCCAGGAAGTCGCGGAGCGCTCCGGCGTTTCCCGGCGGTCGGTGTTCCGGTACTTCGATGATCGCGACGACCTCGACCGGACCGCCATCGAGCGGCAACAGCAGCGCGTCTGGCACCTGGTCGAGATCGCCGGCGTCGGCGAGGGGCCACTGGAAGAGCGCATCGCCCGAATCGCGGAGCAGCGCGTCGCGCTCTTCCACGAGCTCGGCCCGGCCGCGCGCGTGGCCCGGCTGCGTGCACCGTTTCACCAGGTCATCGCCGCGCAGCTCGAAGAGAGCCGCCAGCTCTATGCGCTCCAGGTCGAATTCCAGTTCGCCCCGGAGCTGGGCGCGTTGGACACGGCTGCCCGCACGGAGACGCTTGCCGCCGCTGACGCGATCTGCTCGTTCGAAACCTACGACTTCCTGTGCACGCGGGGCCTCGATCCGGCCGCGATCGCCGGAGTGGTGTGCCGCGCGCTCACGGGCCTTTTCGCCGGCTCACCGACCGGGCACGCCAGAAAGCCGGGCAACCGCCCGCTTGAGTGATCCGCGCGTCAGCGCGCGCCCGATTGTGGGTCCGGCGCCACATCGCCGACCGGGAGAATGCCGACGCATGGGCGTCCCTCCGCGATCGGATGTTGCGGACCAACCGGCAGCTGCCGAGGCGTTAGCAGGGGGCGGCGAACGCCTGGGTGGTCTGCTTGTTCGAGGCATCGATGGCAACGACGCGGAAGTTGGATCCGTTGCGGGCGCTCACGCCGGTGATGGTCCCGGACCAGGTGTTGGCGGACGTGTTGGCGAGGGCGACCTGGTGGGCGGCGCCCCCGGAGGCCGTGAAGTACACGGTCGCCGAGCCCATGGCGACATCGTCGGTGATGGTCGCGGTGAAGCTGGCGCCGAGCGCGGTGAGCAGGCACTGGCCGGTGATGGATTGCACCCGGGGAGGCTGCCCTCCGCGGGTGGTGGTGACCTGGACGCTGAAGGAGTTGTTGGAGCCGAAGACGGTGACGGTGCCGAAGTAGTCGCCTTCCGGCGCAGGAAGCAGTGCGGCATTGACGGAGACCGTCACCAGCGCTTCGGATCCAGCCGGGATGGTCCCGCCGGCTGGTGATGCGGAGAGCCAGAGACCGCCCGCCGTTCCGACCGAGAAGCTGGCCCCACAGGGTTCGGGATTGGTGACGGCAAACGTGGCGAAGCCACCGGGAGCGATTTCCAGCGCGAACACCGAGCCGTTCAGCACCGGGTTACAGGGCACCGTCGTCGGGGTCGCCGTGGGTGACGGCGTTGGGGTGCTGGTTTTCGTCGGTGTCGCCGTTGGCGTGCTGGTCCGTGTTGCAGTCGGCGTGGCCGTATTGGGCGCCTTCGTCGGTGTAGCGGCAGGGGACGGGGTGTGGGTAGCGGTGGGCCCGGTGTTGCCCGCCCCTGTGGCGGGGGTCGGGCTGGAGGCCGGGGTTTCCGTCGGCGGCGGGCTCGCCGCCGCCGTGGTCGGGGTGGCGGTCGCGGTCGCGGTGGCAGTAGTTGGGGAAACGCCGCCATCGCCCGGGTCTGTATCAGCGTGCTTCACCGCGCCGCTGTCGTTCCGTGTGAGCGCGATCGGGCTCTGGGGGACGAGGAGCAGTACGACGAGGGACACGGCGAGCACGGCGAGCACGCTGCCGGCTTTCAGGAAGCTGCGACCGGCACCACCAGCACCTCCGGCAGCGGCGCTGCCGCCGCGCGGGGTGGTTCCGCCGCCGCCCGCACCGGAAGCCGCCGAACCGCCACCAGCCGCAGGGCCGGGCCATTGCTCCATGAGCCCTTCGAGCATGTGGGCTTTGGCGCCCACCGGGGAGCCTATGGCACCGAAAGCCGCGAACGCTGCCAGTGGAGCGAGCTTCCTCTTGCGCTCTTCGCAGCCGGGGCACTGCGCCACGTGGCGTTCGACCAGCTTGCGCGTTTCGGGCGACATCCCCCGGATGTCGGCCTTGCTGAGCGCGGCGTCGAGGCTCTCGCAGTACTGTCGCCCGGTCTTGAACATGATGAAGGCTCCGATCGCTTCTTCGACGGCCTTCTTCAGACGGTTCAGCATCACGTAGCCGTTGTTCTTCGTGACGCCGAGCACGTCAGCGATCTCCCCGCTATCCAGCCCCTGGCGCAGGTGCAGGTCGAGCAGGGAGAGCTGCCTGGGGTCGAGCCCGGTGGCCGCTTCCCACACGAGCGAAGCGATGGCCCCTGCCTGTGCGGCCTCCTCCGGGTTCGAGAAGCGGTCTGTATCGACAACGTCGAACGAGACCTCGTTGCCCTCGTTGTCCTCGAAGGTGGGCGGGCGGATGCGCGAGGCTTTTTCGAGCCGGTTGAGCGCGGTGTTGCGGGCGATGGCGAAGATCCAGCTCTTGAAGCTTGCGCCCTTTTGCAGTCCACCCAGCGCATTCATCGCCTTGAGGAACGTGTCCTGGGCGATGTCCGCCGCTTCGTCGCGGTTCCGCGTCATGCGGGAGACGAAGTCATACACCGGGTCGAAGTAGCGGTTGTAGAGCTCAGCGAAGGCATGCTGGTCGCCTGCCTTCGCCAGTTCTACGAGGCTCGTATCAGCGAGCTGATCCATCCCACCCCTCTGCCGCGCTCGCGCGCGCCGGCTTTCCCCGATTGGTTGAAGCCCGCGTGGCCGTCGAAGCGTGCGGGCCTCGATGGTAGGACAGGCGGGTCGCAGTGTTCTTACACGGGCGGCTCAACATGCGCCTGCATGTTCTCACGGGGAGCCCGGAATAGTTGAGAGGATCCCTTCTGGCGGATGCAACGGTGGCTTCGGGGGTATCTACCGGCCGGACCGGGCCCAGGGCGCGGTGATGGGTGGCCCCCCGCTCAACCTCCTCCACGATGGCCCGCCACTTGAAGCGGAGGCGTGATGGCGCGGGTGATCCTGGCAGGGTGATCGCGCCCCAGGTGGGCTCCGTGGATCTCCAGGTGGAGAGGCTTACCGCTGCCGCTCTTTCCACCAGCCGGCGAGGAAGCCGGCGCCGTAGGTGACATGCATGGTGGCCATGGCTGCAAAGGTGAGGGCCGGGTTGGCGCCGTTTTTCGCCGCAGCCCTGCTGGCCATCAGCATGCCGCAGCCGGCGTACACCACAGCCAGCAAGCGAAGGAGCCAGCGCGCTTTGCGCGAGACCTTGCCGAGTAGCCAGAGCGTGGGCCCGCCCGCGACCATTGCGGCCGGTACGAAGTGGCGGGGCTGGAGTGGCCGGCCGCGGCCCATCAGCGTCCCTTTGGCCGCGCCGTACTCCCAGTACTGCCTGGCGAGCGCCTTGAAAGTGCGGCGCGGGTAGTAGCTGCTGCGGATGGCGGGCGTGAGCCAGATCTTGCCGCCGGCCTCGATGAGACGGGCGTTGTAGCTGTCTTCGTCGGCGCCGTCGACGGTCTCATCGAAGCGCCCCACCACGTCCCAAACCTTCCGGTGGTAGCAGCCGAAGGGGACGGTATCGACCTCTCCTTCGACATCGGCGTAGCGGAACTTCGCGTTGCCGACGCCAAAGGGGGAGGACATGGCAGCGGCGATGGCGAGCCCGGCAGTGCCCTCTCCGATGGTCTCGATCGGGCCGCCGACGCAGGCCGCGCCGGTGCGCCTGAGCGCATCGACCGATTCACGGACGAAGTCGGAGCGCACGTGGCTGTGAGCGCCAATGATGATCCAGCAGTCGCCGCGGGCGGCGTCCATGCCTTCGTTCAGGCCGGCGACGGTGATGCGGCGGGGATTCTCGACGAGTTCCAGGCGGCGAAAGGGGGAGGGATAGGCCGCAACCAGCTCGCGCGTGCGGTCGGTGCTGCCACCATCCGAGACCAGGACCTCGATGCCGTCGGGACCGTAGTCCTGGGCAGCGAGGGAGTCGAGGAGGGCGACGATGTACTGCTCCTCGTTCAGGCAGGGGATGACGACCGAGACCAGCGGCCGCTCGGGGAGTGTGAGGGGAGCATCGTCGAGCCGCCCTGAGGTGGTGGGAGTCGTCATCGTTCCACCGTAGGTATGGGCGCGAATGCGGTCAATGCGGTGGCGGGACGGGCTCGCCGGCGGAGATGGCCCGCGCAACAGCTTCGACGCGTGCGGCGATCCGGTCGAGGTCGTGGTACTTCGCGACCCAGGCACGGCCGGCAGAGCCGGCGGCGTCGCGGGCTGCCGGGTTGTCGACAAGGAGCTCGACCTCCCGCGCCATCTCCTCGGCGCTCGAAACGGAAGCGAACGGCGGGGGCTCGGGGTAGGCTCCGGGTGCGTTGAACCAGGTGACAACCGGGCGGCCGCAGGCCAGGGCCTCGAGTTCGGCCATCCCCGCGGTCCCGAGCTTCATCTGGCCAGCTACGACGGCGTGCTGGTTGATGAGCGCAGGCAGCTTCCAGCGGGGCTGGCGGCCGATGAGCGTGACGTTCGGCAGGGCTTCGAAGCGGGGCGCGTACGAGCCACCCGCGTAGGCGGTGACGCGGATATCGGGGCGCCGTCCCGCGAGGAGGCTGCAGGCATCGAGGATGGTCCCGGCGCCCTTGATCTCTGTGAGCGCGCAGCAGATGAACACGCCCGTGCCGGTGGAGGGAGGGCTGGCCGGGGCGAAGCGTTCGAGGTCGATCGGGTTGGGGAGAAACTCGGCATCGGGACGGAGGTCGCGGAGGTACGGCCGGAGGTCCGGCGTGGCGTAGAAGACGTGGCTGGCGTGGCTGAGGGCGCTGCGGACGAGCGGGCGGGTGAACGCGGATTGGTCGCGGAGGTCGGTCCCGTGGCAGTGGAGGATGTAGGGGAAGTGTCCCAGCCGTCCGAGGTTGCCCAGGTAGGCGTAGTGGATATGGGCGAGATCGTAGTTCCCGGCACGGACGCGCCGGACGATGTCGAGCCAGTCGAGTGCTCGCAGGGGCGCGGTGACCGGCTTGATGGGCGTGGGCAGGCGGGCGCCGAAGAGCCGGGGGGCGAAGAAGTCGACCTCGTGGCCGAGCGCCCGGAGGCCCGCACCGATTTCGGTGGCGACGGAGGCGATGTCGTTGATTTCGGCGATGCGCATGGGGAGGCGGGACGGGGCGGGCGGGCTAAAGATCGGAGGTACCGCGCGCCTGGCTGAGCCATTCAACAGTGTAAATCGCAATCAGGCCAAACACGATGGTGACGACGATGGCGACGGCCACGCGGCCGAGCATCGAACCGGCAAGCCCGCCCGAGGAGCTGTATGACGCGGTCACGTAGCTTTCGGCGCTGCCGACGGCGATCTCTGCGTTCGCGAGGCGGGCGTATGCCTCGTCTTTGGTCTGGCGCGTGCCGCGGAGCTCGTCGAGGAGGCGGAGGGTCTCCGGGTCGAGCTTGCTCTCGGCGAGGGCGACGGTGTCGACGGAGAAGGCCTCGATGGCGGCTTCGAGGGAAGCCTGGCGGGCGGCGAGGGCAGCCGCCGCGTCTCCGGGGGCGACCGGCTGGCCGAGCACGCTGCCGGCAACGGCCGCGGCGGCTCCGTCAGAGATGCCGGCGATGGCACCGATGGCCCCCTCGACCTCGGCGAGTTCGCGGCGGAGCTGGGCCTGCTGTTCGTAGTCAAGCGTCGATGGGGAGACCTGGCCGCGGACGTCAATCAGGGGCGGGAGGTAGATGCCGAGCGGGTCGGTCCGGGCTTTGAGGCGTGCGAAGAGGTCCTCGAAATGGAGGGTGTTCTCCTCAGCGACCTTGCGGCGCCGGTCGACGAATCGGGTGCGCCAGAGGCCGTCCTGTTCGGTGTACTCGGTAATGAAGACGTTGACGAAGGCCTGGCGGTAGCGCTCAGCATCGGCCTTCACGGGGTCGATAATCGAGATGGTCAGGATGCCGCGGGAGATGCCGTCGGCGACGGAGATCGGGCTGAGGCTGATGGCGAAGCGGCCGAAGTCGAAGTCGGGGTCGCCAATGGCCTCACGCACTTTGTCGCGGAATTTGGGGTCGCTGGTCATTTCCTGGGCTTCGTAGATGCGAAGGCCGCGGTCGCCACCGACGACGAGGTCGTGGACGGTGGTATCGAGTGTGAGGGAGGCGGTTGCGGTGCTTTCGCCGGTAAGGTTCCCGATGAAAACCGCCGCCAGAAGGCCCAGGATGGCGAAGGGGATAAAGAGCCAGGCCCGGCGGCGGATGAGGGAAAGGTCGCGTTCCAGCCCGCTGGTTCCGGTAGGCATCGGGCCGTATCGTAGTTGTCACGCCGGACGGGGGTCAATTGTGAATCACTTCACGAGGCAGTGGCGGAAGCATGCTTGACCTGGCGTTCATCGTGGCAGTGGAAGCGATCCTGCTCGGCGCAGTGATCATCCTGCGCGAGCCGAAACTGCTGGTCCCCTGCGTGGTGCTTGGGCTGCCGTTCGAGTACCTGCAGGTGCAGACACTCGATACGCTCGGGGAAGGTGGGGTGGGCGGGGCCATCCGGACGCTGCTGAACCCCGGGAAGGCGGCGATGGCGGCGACGATCGTGGTGGCGGTGTGGCGGTGCCGGCATAGCCCGCAGCGCCTGGTCCCCAACTCGAGTTTCATCCTCCCCGTGGTGCTGATCGCGGCGGTCATCACCCTCGGGGTCGCGTGGTCGGATAGCCAGCGACCGACGAACGCGGTGCTCATCCTGCCGATGTACGTCGCTTTCGTGTTTGCCGCCCCGTCACTCATCGAGGACCGGCGTGACATCGAGCGGATCGTCGCGGCATTCCTCATCGCCGCTGGGCTGGTCTCGGTGGTGGCAATCGGCCAGCGCTTCATCGGCGCGCTGCAGTGGCGGAGCATGCTGTTCGAACCCGGGGGCGGCTACCGTTCGAACGCGACCTTCGCGGACCCGAATAACCTGGCGCGCTTCCTGGCTATCACGCTGGCGCTCGCGGGAGGGACGATCCTGGCGACGGGAGCGCGGCGATTGACGGTGTACCTGGCAGTGCCGACGGTCATCGTGGGCCTGCCGGCGCTGGCCGCGACGGGTTCGCGTTCGGGATTGCTGGGGTTCTTGTTGGCCGGGTTCCTGATGGTGATGTTCGCGCCGATCGAACGGTATACGAAGCTCCGGCTTGCGGCATTCGGGCTGGTGGGCGTGACGTTAGGGCTGGGGCTCCTGGTTCTCCAGGGAGGATCGGATTTCGAGCGGATCAAGGCGCTGACGCTTGGCATCAGGGTGCTTGGCCAGCGCGAGTTCCTGATCCGGGCGGGCTGGGAGATGTGGAAGGACAACCCGTTCATCGGGGTGGGCACCGGGAGTTTCCCGAACGCCGTGGTCCAGCGCTACCTGTGGATTTTTCCGTGGTGGGCGGAGACGACGCTTTCGCACACGTCGTTCATCAGCATCCTCGCCGAGGGGGGGCTGGTGGCCATCTCGATGCTCGGATTCGTACTTGTCCGCGTGGCGAACGGAGCCCGGAACGTGTACCGGCGGGAGACCGGGCGTTATGGGCGGATGATGGCAGCCTGGTGCGCCGTGGCACTGACGGAGATCTTCTTCCAGAGCCAATCTGAGGGCCGGCTGTTCGACGAGCCGTACCTGTGGGCGATCTTCGCGATCTTCGTCGCGGTTGAACTCGGCGCGGTGCGGCGCGAGCCTGCGGGGTTACCGGTGGTGGAGCGGACCGCGCGGGCGGCGGCTCCGATCAGAGCCACCAGGGCGGCGGTGTCCGCGATCGAAGCGCCGCCGGGGAGCCCGCCGGCGCCTGCCTGAGACGGCCGGGGCGCGTTCGCGGTTGGCCGGGCGCGCGGGTACCATCCACGCATGTACACCGTGTTCGCGGGTGGCGTTGGCGCTTCGCGATTCCTCCAGGGGCTCTGCCAGGCCGTCGACCCGGAAGGGGTCACGGTGATTTCGAACACTGGCGACGACGTGGAGATGTTCGGTCTGCACGTCTCGCCCGATACGGACATCGTCATCTACGCGCTGGCCGACGCGATCAACCCCGAGACCGGCTGGGGGCTGCGAGGCGACACGTTCGCGGTGGTCGACCAGCTCCAGAAGTTCGGCTACGAGCGCTGGTTCAACCTCGGCGACCGGGACCTCGCGATGGCCATCCATCGCACGAGGCTGCTGCGCGAGGGCATGCCGATGCACGAAGTGGTGCGCGGGCTGGTGAAAGCCTGGGGGCTGACCTGCACGGTCCTTCCGATGTCGAACGATCCTGTGCGGACGATGATTGCCGGGCCAGGGGGGGAGATCGCGTTCCAGGAGTACATGGTCCGGCTGCGCACCGAGGTAGATGTGCGCTCGATCCGGTTCGACGGGATCGAGCGCGCCAAACCAGGGCCCGGGGTGGTGGAGGCGATCGGCGACGCGGAAGCAGTCTTCATTGCGCCGAGCAACCCGTTTGTGAGCATCGAGCCGATCCTGGCGGTGCCCGGGGTCCGCGACGCGCTGGCAAACACGCAGGCGACGCGGGTCGCGGTGAGCCCGATCATCGCCGGGCAGGTGGTGAAGGGACCGGCAGCGAAGATGATGACGAGCCTGGGGTACGAACCCTCGGCCCTGGGCGTCGCCCGGATTTACCGGGGACTGGTGGACGTGTTCGTGCTGGACGTGCAGGACCGGGAGCTCGCTCCGGCCGTGGAGGCGCTCGGGATGAAGACGCTCGTGACGGACACGATGATGACCAGCATAGAGCGAAAGCGGGAACTCGCCGGGGACATCCTGAGCACGATCAGGGCCGGCCTATGACCGGCCTGCCCGTCCTCATTCCTGCCAAAGGACTCGGGAAGGCGAAGGGGCGGCTGGCGGGCGTGCTCTCCGCGGAGGAACGAAAGAGCCTGGCGCTGATCACGCTCGAAACGGTGCTCCGTGCGGCCGGGCCACGGGCGGTGGTGCTCACCCCGGATGAGCGAGTCGCGGCGCACGTGGGTGGACGGGGACGGGTGTTGCTGGAAGTGGCCGGAGCCGGCGGGCTCAACCCGCAACTCGACCTCGCGGTCGCGACGCTGATGGCCGATGGCACGGTCACTACGCGCCTGCTCATCCTGCACGCGGACCTGCCGCTGGCGACCGCGGGCGCCATCCAGACGTTGGACGACCTGGGCACGGGAGCGAATACGGCCGTGCTGGTGGAAAGCGGCGACGGGGGCACGAACGCGATGCTGCTCAGCCCGCCCGGGCGGTTCGCGCTGGCGTATGGGCCAGGGAGCTTCGCGAAGCACCGGGCCGCGGCGGAAGCAGCCGGGATGGTGGTCGTTACGAACCAGAACCGCGAACTCACGCTCGACCTGGACAAACCGGACGACCTCCGTGAGCTGCTGCGCACGCCGCGGGGCCGGCAGGGAGCGGCGGGCCGCTACCTCCAAACGATCGGCATGGACGAGCGGCTGAGGCCGCGGGCGTGAAATGGCTCACGGCGGTGATGGCGGGAGCCCTGTTTTTCGCGGCGTGCGGAAAAGCGGCCGACCCTGTACCACCCCGGCCATCGCCAACGCCGACCATCGCAGCAAACGTCACGGCCGGGACGCGCACAGTGACGGATATGATCGGGCGGCCGGTGCGCCTGACGGAGGAAGTCCGGACGGTGGCGGCGATGAGCCCCGCGGCGGCCGAGTTCGCGGCGGAGCTGGGGCTGGAGATCCTGGGGCGAACGACCGACACGGCTGAAACCATCGCACCCGGAGCGAAGGTGACCGGTTCATCGCTAACGCCGGATTTCACCGCGATCGCGGGGCTCGAGCCGGACCTGGTCATCGCGGACGCAGCGTTCCACAGCGGCCGGACGCGCGACTTCGAGAAGTTCCCGTACCCGGTGTTCGTCATCAAGGCGGCGACTTACGGCGAGGTGCTGGCCACGCTTGTCGCGCTTGGGGAGGCGACTGGCCGGACAGCGGAGGCGGAACGTGTCCGGAGCGCCATTGAGGCCCGCGCGGCGGCCGTCACGCTCAGGGCCCGCGCCCAGGCGGGCGAGCCACCGAAGGTGCTGGTGGTGACGGGCGGAGGGCGGGACGTGTTCGGGGGCGGCTCCACCACCTACGCCGGGAGCTTGCTGGAGAAGCTGGGTGCGGTGAACGTCCTTGGGGCGGTGCCTGAAGGCGGCCCGATCCCGGGCTTTGGCGTGATCGAGATCGCGCAGGCGGCGAACACCAACCCGGACGTGGTGCTGGTGCTCCCTTCCGGCCAGGGTGGGCTGGCGGAACAGATCCGCGCGGAACCTGCGTGGGCGGGAACTCCGGCCGTCCGGGATGGGCGCGTCCACGAGCTCGATGTGTCGCTCTACCTGCGCGCGCCGGGACCGCGCGTGGCCGAGGCGCTGGAAGAGCTCTACGGGTTGCTCTGGCCGGGATAGCCGGCGGGGCCGGCACTGAAAAGGCGAGCACCCCCTCGCTTAGCGGAAGGAGTGCTCGCCCGGGTTGAGCGATGGCCGGAGGCCGAGGGGTTAGTTCGTGCCGTCCTTGGCTACCTGGGGGGTGACATTGCGCGTGGTGAGCGCGGGCCCAAGGTTCACGAGGTCCTTCTGGGCGGGACCAGGGCCACTCCATGTCGCGGTGTCAGTAGAGAGCCGCTTGGCCGCGACGAAGTAGAACTGGACGGTGCGTCCAGTCTGGCCACAGCCGGCGATCTGGGCGTTTGCGACGACATCGACGACGTAGACCGTGCCGCTCGCATCGAGGAGCGTTGCGCCGTCGCCGCAGACCTGCGACGAGGCGCCGTCGCTCACGATGGCGATGACCGTCTGTCCGGGCCCGATTCCTGCCGGGGCCTTGCCGTAGTAGGTGGTCGGCGGAGGGGGCGGGAAGCCCTGGGCGGTTGCGACCAGCGCGGGGATGCTGGCGACTGCCGCTACGGCGGCTGCAATACCAAGAAGAAGCGCTCGTTTCATGCTGCCTCACACGTGGGGCTGAAGCGCCCCATCGCTTGCAGCGTAGGAGTGGCTTCTTATGCAGGCAAGGCACTCTGCCACATTGTCTCAGGCTGCCTGCAACTGTTTACTGATAGTTTACAGCCAGCTCGACCGCGGAGGGACGATGAGGCTCACCGAACGGACTCGCGGGAATCCCGCCCGGAAGTGCCGGACTCCCCGGGCGGGAGCGTGACGGCCGGGTGGGTAATAATGTCTCCATTCACGGTCTACTGTTCCCCGCCACCGCGCCGATAGAGCCCGGGCGCTTCCACCCTGGAAGCCGGGCCTACCCGGGCGCCGCGATGGCGGGCTGCACGGAGGACCCGGGCACTGAGGATTTCGCCACGCGATTCACGAATTCCAGCAGGGGCACCAGTCTCGACGCCGGGCCCGGCTCGGCCGCGGGACGCCGCTCGCCGGGTGCCGCCGAGGTCCGGGGTCGATGACCACACCTCCGGCAGCCGGGGTGAAGCGCGGCTCGATCCTTCTCCTTGGATTGCCATATTTTGGGCGGCTGCTGGTCCGCGACCTTGCCGGGCTCGGCTGGGACGTGCGCTACATCGATCACCCCGGACGGCACGTAACGGGCTGGGCGAAAGTCGCCACGGCGGCGACCAGGGCAGACATCGTGTACCTGATCGGGAGCCGGATCGACCGTGGTTCGCCCCAGGACAATCTTCTGCGCTTCCGTCGCAAGCCGGTCGTCATTCACTGGGTAGGTACCGATGTACAGATCGCAGTAGACGAACACCGGCGCGACAACGTCGCGCTGCGAATCGCCGAGCGGGCAACGCACTGGTGTGACGCGCCGTGGCTGGCGGAAGAGCTTCGGACGGCGGGTGTGAAGTCGGAATACGTGCCACTCCCAATTCCGGTTGCCGAACAAGAGCCGCCGCCCTTGCCCGAGCGATTCGGCGTACTGCTGTACTACCCCGTCGACCGCATGGCCCGGGCCGTATTCGACATCGACACGATGCTGCGGCTGCCGGCCGCCTTCCCGGATGTGCACTTCACCTTGATCCCGTCGCCTCCCGAAACGCTGCCGAAGCCGTTGCCGCCGAACCTCACGGCGCGGCCGTGGGTCGACGATATGGACCCGCTGTATCGCGAGACGACGGCGCTCGTGCGACTGACAACCCACGACGGGCAGTCATTCATGGCGGCTGAGGCGCTTTCGCGAGGGCGTTATGTCATTTGGACGCACCCGATGCGCGGGTCGATCCAGGCGTCGGGGTTCGAGCAGGTGTCGGCGGCGTTGCGAAGCCTGGTGGAGCGCCACCGGAACGGCGGCCTGGCGCTCAACGCCGAGGGCCGGAGGGCGGCGCTGGAGCAGTTCGGGGGCGGCCGCCCCCTGGCCGAGCTGGATGAGCGCTTGAGGGCAATGCTGCCTGGATAGGCGCCCATCGCAATTTGAGGTAATTATCCCCGCACAGATGCCCGCTTCCGCGCTGAGGGCTAGGAAGTGAGACCACTCTGTCGATCTGGGACTTTGGCTGGAACTTTTGGAATGCAGCGCGGATACGCTCCTGCCCATCGGCCGAGGGGTCGATGTCAACAAAGATGTCGGAATACGCGGCCCGGACGATTCGCCCAAGCATCTGTGGGTACGCGTCGTCGTGAACGTCGCTCAGCGCCCGCCACTCGTCGGTAGGCTCGTTGGCCTCGGTGAGCAGCCCGAGAAAACGGAAGGCTGCCAGGCTGCGGCCAATCATGCCCTCAGGAACTTGGGCAATGCGAAGCGTGTCTGCGCCACGGTCTCGGGAAGGTTGCGGTGCCGATATCGGTGAAGCAGATCCTTCACGTTCTCAACGGCTGCATACGGACGGGCTTTGGAGTCAGCCATACGTGTTCACGTACCCTAGCGATGTCATATGGAGGGCACGCTGCCCTAAGCCACTGCCCGTTCAAGGCATTGGGGTCATTAGCCACCTAACTTGCCGCGGTGGCGCCACTTTGCGATCATCACCGCATGGAAACGCCATCCTTGGAACAGATCAAAAACGGTTGGCTCGCGCACACGTCTACTCCACGGATCGCCGGATTCGGTAACACACCGGAAGCGGCACTTGCAGATTGGGAGCGCCGGATAGCCGCTTTTAGAAGGGCGCTGGAAAGCTACGCGTCGTGGCCGACCGGCGCATAGTGACCGTAGCGTCCATGCCGCGTCTTCGTGACCCAGCCCTTGAGCACGCGGCACATCGGCTCCGCATCGCTCCGGTGGTCGTACCGGAAGGCAGCATCCGGGGCGCTCACCACGCGGTAGGGGCCAACAAGCTCCAGACCCTAGTCCCGGCAGGAGGGCGGCGCTGGAGCAGTTCGGGGGCGGCCGCCCGCTGGCCGAGCTGGATGAGCGCTTGAGGGCAATACTGCCTGGATAGGCGTCCATCGCAATTTGACGATACACTTGCAAGGGCATGAAGAGCATCGAGTCGCTTTCTACCGAAGAAGAACGGGCCGCCGCCATCTTTCGCGCGCTTGGAAACCCGGCCCGCGTCCGGATTGTCACGGAGCTGAGCCGGCGGCAAGCGTGTGTGACGGACCTGGTCGAGGTACTGCCGCTGGCACAATCGACGGTCTCGCAGCACCTGAAAGTGTTGCGCGAGGCCGGAATCGTGCGCGGCAATGTCGATGGCCCAACGGCCTGCTACTGCCTTGACCCGGATGCGATCCACTGGCTTGTGCAGTTCTGCACGGATATCTGCTGCCCGCCGGGGACGAACGGGCCGGCGTGCGGCGGTGCGTGCGAGTGATGGAGCCTTCGGCCGGGGATGCCCGGTGCTTTGGGTGCGGCCCTGAGAACGAAGCGGGCCTGCACCTCGACTTTCGCCAGACGGGGACGACAACCGTGGAGTGCATCTACATTGTGCCGGCTCACCTGTGCGGGGGGCCGAGGACGGTCCATGGGGGCATCCAGGCGACGATCCTTGATGAGGCGCTCGGCAAGGCGGCCCAGGCCGGGTTCGCGGACGGACCGAGGCGGCGCATCGTGACCGCCGAGTTTTCGCTGCGTTACCGCCGGCCGGCTCCGCTGGGCGAACCACTGACGGCCAGGGCCGAGCTCGTGCGGGTAGAGGGGGCGAACGTCTTCGTGCGCGGTGCACTGTTCGGGTCCGACGGTACCGAGCTGACGACGGCCGAAGCACGCTGGAAGGTCACCGGCCTGGCGGAAGAATAAGGGCGACAAGCGCGGGAATCCGGCGTAGTGTTTGGTCCATCCCGATGAAGGATTGCCCCAATGAACTTCCTCTCTTCGCTTCTTTCCCCGTTCCGCAGGCTACGCTGGCGCATTCGCCGGGCGCAGAACCAGATACCGCGGGACTAATCCGCTCCCACCAATGACTTCAGGAAGTCCAGCAAGAGGGCATTGACCTCTGCCGGGCGCTCCTGCTGTGTCCAGTGCGCACAGTCTTCGATGTGCTCCATGCGGATGCCGGGGATGAGCATGGGCATGGCTGCGGCCATCTCCGGTTTCAAGATCAGGTCCTTCCCCGCGGTGACCATCATCGACGGCATGTGCAACTGCGGACCCTTTGGCGCGTCCACCTCATCGGCATTCATGTCGGCCGCGCGGTACCAGTTCAGGCCGCCACGAAAGCCGGTCCGCTCGAACGTGCGAACGTAATAGTCGAGTTCCTCATCGCTCAGAAACGACGTGCGGGACGGTATACGCGTGAAGACACCGCTGCCATCGCCCCCAACAGTCATGAACGTGTGGAAGTCCTCGGCGCGGGTGTGGTCCATGAAGGCCTTGGCCAGGTTGCCACGGATATCCGCTTCGAGTTCCGCCTCGGCCACGCCGGGCGTGAGGAAGTAGCGCATATAGAAGGTTTCGTCAGTGAGTCCGTGATAGTCGCGGAGGGCCTCGGTCGTGCGGGCGCCGCCCGGTGGGGCGTAGGGTGTATTCAGGCCGACGAGTCCGGCGACGCGTTCGGGGTAGCGCAGTCCCATCTGCCAGATGACCGCGCCACCCCAGTCGTGGCCGACGAAGACGGCCTTCTCGATGGCAAGGGCGTCGAGCAGGCCGGCCATGTCGGCACAGAGGACCTTCATGGTGTACTGCGCGGGATCGGCGGGAGCATCGGTTTCGCCGTAGCCACGCATGTCGGGCGCGATGGCGCGGTAGCCTGCGGCGGCGACCGCATCGATCTGGTGGCGCCACGAGTACCAGAGTTCGGGGAAGCCGTGGCAGAACACGACAGGGAAACCCTGGCCAGCTTCGGCGACGCGCATGCGGATGCCGTTGGTTTCGATAAATCGGTGACTGACCTCAGCCATGGGGGCACACTCCAGCGCGAAGTGGCGGGATTGTAGCGCCCGGCGCCAGCAGCGTGCTCGCTGTGCCGGGCGGTGGGGCCGCGCTAAGGTAATGAGCGATGCCCGCCTACCAGCCCGAGGACCTGACCCCGCTCGAAGTCGCGCTTCTTGGCGTGCTGTCGGTCGGGCTGCCACCGTCTCGGGCGGCCGGGAGCGACACCTTCCGGGTCGACCACGTGACCGCGGTGGTGCACGGGCTCGCAAGCAGCGGAGAACGCTCAACGCACCTGGCACCGGATGGCGTGAAAGTCGCGCCGGCGTTCCGGGCCGAACTGCGCTCGGCCATTGAGTCGCTTTCCGGCAAGGGGCTGGTGGTGGCGCAGGCTGCGGGGGAGCCGGCCGCGGCCGGGGGATTCGAAGCAGGCCTGCAGATCGACCTGGTCGACCCCGACGAGCACCCGGCGGTGCTCGATCGCTATTTGGCACAGCTCTGCATGGAGCAGCTCTTCAATATCCCGGCGGTGTACCCGTACCTGATGGATCGCTACGCGGCGAGCGGCGAGGTGTGGCGGCGGCTGCGCGAAGACGGGTACGCGCGCGATTAGTCCTGTTCGACACCGGCGAGGAGCTCGAAGACCGCGGTCCGGGTACCCGCACCGAGTGTGACCGTGACGACATCGCCCGGGAGCAGGATGGTCGCCCCGTCCGGGACTATGGTGTGGCCCTCTCTGCGCAGGGCGACGATGCGAGCCCCGCTGGGGAACTGCCCCTCGGAGAGGCGCCTGCGGGCCACGGGCGCGTGATTCTGGATGACCACTTCGACTGTTTCCATCTCTTCGGCGAGTGGCGCAAGCTGGCGCATCTGCAACGCGGCCGCCCGGCGGTAGGAGCGGAGGAGGGTGCGCGCGTCGATGGAACCCAGCACTTCACCTCCCGGGCCGTCGACGACGGGGAGCCAGCGCCGGTCGTATTCGTTCAAGACATCGAGGGCGCGGTCGAGGGGCCAGTCGGCCTGGATGGATGCGGGAAGGGGCCGGCTGAGCGAACCTGCGGTGCCTACGACGCCCGGGTCGCGCAGGTCGGTGGCGAGGACCTCGCCGAGGGAGCCGTCGTCACGCCTGACGATGGCGTGGTGGACGCGGGATGTCTCCATGGCGGCCAGGACCTCTGCGGGCGCCGCGCCGCGGTCGACGACCGGGACGGGAATGGCGGCGCGGCCGGCCGGGAGGGCGGTGAGCAACGGGAACGCGAAGCGGTGGCGGTGCGCGGGGGAGTCCGCGCGGGTGGCGACCTGGCTGCGATAGATGCTCTCATCGCCAACCAGGAGCGTGGCGATGGCCACGGCGATCATCGCCGGGCCCAGAAGCGAGAGATTGCCGGTCATTTCGGCAACCATGAGGAGCATGGCGAGGGGCGCGTGGGCGATGCTGCCGAACATGGCGGTCATCCCGATGATGACGACAGGGCCGGGTTCCTGGGGGAAGCCGGGCAACTCATGCCCAATGCGCCAGTAGGCGGCCCCGATCAGACCGCCGATGACCATCCCGGGGCCAAAGATGCCGCCGGAGCCGCCCGAGCCGACGGTGAGCGAGGTTGTGACGATACGCACGGCGGGGAGGAGGAGCAGGAGCCAGGGCGAGAACTCCATCACGCCTTCGCGGGTGAATGCCTGCTGGACCCAGCCGTAGCCGACGTGGATGGCCTCCGGGGCTGCCATGCCGATGCCGCCGACGAGCACGCCGCCGATGGCTGGCTTTGTCCAGGTGGGGACAGGTACCTTCTTGAAGATGTTCGTGACTCCGTAGAACGTTCGCGCATAGGCAAGGCCGAAGAGCCCGCAGGCAATGCCGAGGGCCGCGAAGTACGGCAGCTCCGACGGATGGGTGAACGAGAACGACCCGGCGCCGCCAAAGACGGGTGTGTAGTCGGTGTAGGCGCCGAAGACGGAGTAGGCGACGATCGATGAGATGAGCCCAAGGAGGATGATGTCGGCTTCGAAGTCGTGTTTGTAGAGGATCTCGGCGG
The DNA here is from genome assembly GCA_003105185.1 of Holophagae bacterium. Classification (GTDB taxonomy): domain Bacteria; phylum Acidobacteriota; class Thermoanaerobaculia; order Thermoanaerobaculales; family Sulfomarinibacteraceae; genus FEB-10. Next base: position 1,172 of record PQAJ01000287.1, on the reverse strand, counting down.
CCATCATCGCGCCACCGAGAGGTGCCCGGAAGATGGCGCCGATGCCGGCGCCCATGCCGGCGGCGAGCGCCCGCCGGCGTTCGGCGGGCTCAAGGTGGAGACGGTCGGAGATGAAGGAGCCGAAGCCGGCGCCGATCTGGGCGGTGGGACCCTCACGGCCGGCGGCCCCACCGGACCCGATGGTGAGGATCGATGCGACAAGCTTCACGGGGACGACGCGGAGGCGGACGCGCCCGCCCTTGTGGTGGAAAGCATCAATGGCGGCGTCGGTGCCGTGGCCTTCGGCCTCGGGCGCAAACAACCAGACGATCAGGCCCGAAAGGAGCCCTCCCGCCCCGAGGAGAAGCGGAAGCACCCAGCGCCGCGACGGCCCACTCCAGTCCTGTGAGCCTTCGCCGAGTGGCGCCGGGGGATGATAACCGGCGAGGTTGCCCAGCAGGTGTTCCGTTGCGAAGTCGATGCCTTCGTAGAACACGATCGCGCCGCCCCCGGCCACGAGCCCAATGACAACTCCGAGCCAGGCGGACCGCAACAGCCGTTGCCGGGTGAGCAACCCGAGCCGGTCAGCAGTCGCCCATTGAAACTGCCTGCCGACCATGGAGTCGATACTACGCCCGGCTCCGGGTTAGGGCACAGCGGTCGTGTAAGATGCGCAGCATGACGCAGCCGCCGAGCCTAACCGACCTGATGTCCCAGTGGAAAACACTCAACGACCAGTTCATTGCCTCGCTTGGCAAGGGTTTCGATGCGTTCCTCGGGACAGCAGAAGGGCAGGCCGCGGCCGACGAGGCGGGCAAGACCTACGTGGCCACCCGGGCGAACCTGGCCAGGGCGGCGCGAGAGACGTTTGGGCCGATGGTAGAGGCCGCCGGCGCGGTGCCGCTGGCCGAGTTCCAGCGGCTGATGGACCAGGTGCACACGATTCTCCTCCGGCTGGACCGGATCGATGACGCGCTCGCGAAGCTCAGCGAGACCCAGGCGCCCGCCGCGGTGAAGAAGGCAAAACCAGCGAAAAAGCACAAGTAGCCCGGCGGCCCTGGCCCTAACAGGCCGTTGAAGAGTGGGTGCGCATCTGGGCGCATGCCACCAGATGGCTGCAGAAGGATGGTCGAGGTGACTGGTGACCGCTCCAGGTGGGCAGGGAACACCGGTTTGGGTGGTTGAGGGCTGCC
>PQAJ01000286.1 GCA_003105185.1 Holophagae bacterium | reverse complement strand
GCCGATCGCGCCTCGACCGCGCCGGAGTCGCAGGTGCATCCGCTGGTCATCTCGCCCACATCCACGTCTTTGGGGAAGCCGCGCTGATCGATGTAGCACTCCCGCCCGTGGCCGGCGCCCGTGTCGATGACCGGGCTGCCGTCGAGCGGCAGGTGGGTCAGCATGTGAGGCTCGGTCGTCCCACCGTTGTCGGCGAGCGGACCGAGCATCAGGTCGGCGACCACGAGATCCTCCGCCGCCAGCGGCCCGCCGACGCCCTTGGGCTCCGACGTCAGCCAGCAGGTCGAGTCGTCGGCGACGTTGTGGCCGTCGGAGAGCACGACCGCCGGCGCCGCACTGCTGCAGTTGCCGCTGCCGCGGCGATCCGCGTTGTCGCCGAGGATCGAGCCGACCATCCTCAGCTCGGCCGGGCCGAACTCCGGCACCGCCACCACGGCGACGCCGCCGCCGAGGGACTGCGCCGTGTTGTCGACGATGGTGCAGTCGGCGACCTCGACCGAGGCGCCGCGCTCGCTCTCGCCGTGCAGCTTCCGGTTGCCGCTGGCGTCGGCTGCGATGTCGATGCCGGCGCCGCGCAGCGCCCAGTTGCCGCTGATGGTGCTCTCCATGATGGTGGCAACGGCCGCGACGATCTCGATGCCGCCACCGGAGCCGGCCGGGTATTCAATGCCGTCCGCGACGTTGTGGCTGACGGTGCTCTGGCCCAGGTCGAGGACGGCTCGCTCGCCGACGGCCAGCCCGCCGCCGCGGCCTGCGGCAGCTTCGTTGCCGTCGATGGTCGACCGGGTGACCGCCACCGAGCTGCCTGCGAACCAGCCGTACACCCCGCCACCGTCCCCCTCGAGAGACTGGTTGCCGGTGATGCGAGACGCGTTGATCTCGACCTGCGCGGTCCAGAAGTCCGGCGGCCAGACCCACGAGGCAATTCCGCCGCCGTGCTCGCCGGCGATGTTGTCCGTGATCCAGCTTCCATTCACGACTCGGAGCTCCATCTGCGCGCCGCCCCACCGGGGCCTGGTGACACCGCCTCCCTTGGGCTCCATCTGCGAGGCCCCTGACCCGAACTGGCCGAGGCCGCCGCCGTGGCGCTCGGCGCGGTTGGCGCTGACGGTGCTGCCGACCAGCTGCAGGCTCGCCGTGCGGCCGGCGCTCGCGGCATTGACCAGCCCGCCGCCATCCTGCTCCGCCGTGTTGCTGGAGACGGTGCCGGCCAAAATAACCAGCGAGGCGTCGCCGGTGCCGGCCCAGTTGTCGATGCCCCCGCCGTCACGGGTGCTGCGGTTGCCCTCCACGTTGGTCTCAACCACCAGCATCGTGCCGGACACGTTGGCCAGCCCGCCGCCGTCGCGGGCTTCGTTGTAGAGCACCCGGCAATGGCGCAGGACCACCATCCCGCCAAGGTTGGAGAGACCGCCGCCCCGCCAGTCCTCCACCGCGCCGTTCGCGATCGTGAGGTCGTTGAGGGCCAGCCGCGCGCCCTCGGTCACGTGGAGGAGCCGGAACAGGGGTGCGCCGTCGGCGCGCACGATGATCGAGGTGTTGCCGTTGATGGTGAGGTCGCCGGTGACGGCCGGCAGGCCCGCCGGACCGTAGACCTCGTTGTGCACATCGCGCACGTTGTACTCACCCACCATCAGCTCGATCACGTCCGGCCCGTTGCCTGCCAGACAGTCGAAGTGGGTGGCCGCGTCGGCGTTGGCGTTCTCCATCGCCTCGATCAGCGAGCAGAGACCATCCGCCGCGACCGCTGGTTCGAAGGTGTTGACCGCGATCGAGGCCGCCCAACCGATCCCGCCGGCGAGCGACACGATCGCGATCAATGCGAATGCGACACGTGTCAGGCTTCTCATCTTTCGCCTCCTCTGTTCGGTTGTCCCGTCGTCCCTATGCCTACGAAGATAGGGCGCCGGCCGCCGAAAAAAATGAGGAAAAGATGCGGAAAATGTGCGGATTCGATGCGCTGGCGCCCATCGATCTGGAAGAAGGGAATGCAAACCGCAGGACGACCTGCGGTTGTGCCGACCGGCCCGGACCCGGCGCCGCCTCGTTCTTTGCGACGATGTCTCCAAGTTCGCGCCGGCTCAAAAAAAGCGCCCGCCGTGGAGCGACCGGTGCGGGACTATGGACACCGGCCGTCGTCCACAGGCGGGCTTACGAAAGAGGAGGGGAAAGAGGGCCTAGGTCCTGCCTGACCCTTGTCAACGGCCTTCCGCCGCCGTCTGCGTCTACCTCCTGAGTCGAACCCGTCCGTCGTCGACTGCTCATCTCTCAAGGTGGGTCCCCGCCGGCCGAAAAAAATGAGGAAAAGATGCGGAAAATGTGCGGATTTGGTTTCCTGCCGCAAGCCGAAGACGAAAGTGCAAATAGTATTGGTGCGCGTTACCACCCGAGCGTTCGACGGGTGGCTGTCAAATCGGCGGGCAGTCGGGAGGGGGCTACAGGGCGAGGGCGGCGAAGATGGCGAGCCAGGTGAGGCCGAGGAAGTGCCAGTAGCTCGCCACCAGCTCGACCGGCTCGGGGTCGTACAGGTAGCGGCCGCGGCCGGCGCGGGCCGTGGCGATGGCGAGCGGCACCAGGCCGCCCAGCACGTGGAGGGCGTGCAGCACGGTCAGCAGCCAAAAGCCGAAGACCAGCATGGTGCGCTCGCCGGTGCCGGCCAGGCGCAGCCAGTTGGCGGCCTGCGCGACCAGGAAGGCGGCGCCGAGGGCGGTCGCGGCGGCGAGCAGTCGGCCGGTCTCCGAGGCCCGGCCGGCGCGCGCCCGAGCGACCGCCATGACCAGCACGGCGCTGAGCACGGCCAGGATCGCGGTGCTCACCCAGAGGCCGCCGGGCAGCGCAGGTGAGCCTGGCGGCGGCCAAGCTGGAGCGCGCAGCCGGATGATCAGGTAGCCGGCGAGGGCGGCGGCGAACAGGATGCCGAGGGACAGCAGGAGCAGCCGCATGCCGAGCCGGCGCGGCGAGATCCCGCCGCCCCGCGGCGGCCTTCCGCCGCGGATCGGCCGCTGCTCGGGATTCTCGATCGAACCCGGCATCTCAGCCGCCCGACGCCGCGCTGCCGACGCCGGTGGCGAAGCCCGGGATGAGGGTGTCCTGGTACTGGCCGGTGTCCATCAGCGCGATCCCGACGAAGATGCCGAGGAACAGGAAGGCGGCGAGGAAGATGAAGCCGTTGAACGGCCGGTCCCAGCGCAGGTGCATGTAGTAGAGGGCGACCAGCACCGCCTTGGCGGTGGCGATGGCGAGACCGATCCAGATGTTGAGGCTGCCGAGGTCGAAGTAGGTGGCGGTGACCGTCAGGTAGGTGCCGATGATGAGCGCGACCCAGACCACCAGCAGCAGCCGGACCGAGGAGACGTGGACGCCGTTGTCGGTGTGTTCGCTCATCGCGCGCTCCTAGTGGATCAGGTAGAGCAGCAGGAACAGATAGATCCAGATCAGGTCGACCAGGTGCCAGTAGAGGGCGACCATGTCGACCTTGGTGAAGTGTCCGGTGTCGAAGTCGCCGCGACGGGCGCACACGAGCAGCCAGAACATCGCGCCGATGCCGCCGAGCACGTGGATGCCGTGCAGGCCGGTCATCAGGAAGTAGATCGAGAAGAAGGTCTGGGCATTCTTCGGCTCGGCCACGATCTCGTCGCCGCCGCCGGCAGCTTCGTCGGCCAGGCCGGCCGGGCCGATGGCCGCAGGCGCGATGTTGGAGTGCTCGGGCGTGGCCGCCGTCGCCGGGGCGGGCTGGGCCGGCGCTGTGCCGGCGCCCGCTTCGCTCGCACTGCCTGCCGGCGGCGCCATCTGCACGCTCTCCGGCGCTGCGCCGTGATCGCCCTCGCCGTGGTGGACCTGGGGCGCGTAGCTGCGCGCCCACAGCAGCCCGGCGTGCCACTTGTGCGAGTACTCGACGTACTTGACGCCGAGGAAGGTGAAGGCGCAGACCAGGGTCAGCACCAGCATCAGCTTGAGGACGCGGATCTGCTTGAGCTGGGCCGCGCGCACCGCCCAGGCGATGGTGAGCGAGGAACAGATGAGGACCACCGTGTTGAGCGCGCCCAGGTTCTTGTCCAGGAAGTGGTGGCCGAAGATGAAGACCTCGGGGTGGTTGGCGCGGTACACCGCGTAGGCGCAGAACAGGCCGCCGAAGAACAGGATCTCGGTGACCAGGAAGACCCACATGCCGAGCCGCGCCGACTGGTACTGCTGGGCGGGGCTCTCGAAGTGGTGGGCGAGGTGCGGGTCGTGGTGGGTCTCGGCGTGGCCCGCCATCATCCGGCCTCCACCCTGGCGAGCCGCACCGAGCTCGGGTCCT
>PQAJ01000285.1 GCA_003105185.1 Holophagae bacterium | reverse complement strand
AAGCCCAAGGTGTCGGTCCTGTAGTCGCGCAGCGGATGGGCGGCATCGGCCGGCCGCTCGGCGGCTGCCGGCGGCTTGCCCTTGACCCACTGTTGGCTCTGTGCGGTCCAGTAGGCGACGCCCGCCAGACGGCACGCGCCGCGGTGGTACCCCGCCGGGAACAGGCGCTTGAGGTCCCGGAGCCGCATCTTGAAGTTCATGCAGGTGACGTAGACCAGCGGGACCATGCCGCGCTCCTCGAAGGTGTCGCGGATGAAGCGGATCACGGTCCAGTGCTCGTCCGTCAGGCCGCCCCTGATTCCGGCCGATCGGGCGTTGGCGACGGCGAAGCCCTCGTCCCAGTCGTCCGGTGAGATCAGGAAGCCGTCATCATCGACCCGGTACTTCGAGGCGCTCGGCTCCCGCGTCATCGTGTTCCCCCTCCAGCCGAGCCGCTGGAGGACGAGGCCCCCGAGCTCTTCGTTTTCGAGTGGACTCCCGGGGGAGCCTTGTCGGCCGTGCGACCGTCATCGTGGCAGGTGTCGCAGACCGGCGAGGCGTTGTAGCGGTGGTCCGGGTGGCAGGCGTCACAGTCGAGGCCGGCGTGAACCTCGTCGAGCACGAGACCCGTCACGTGGTGCTTGAAGGTCTCCGGGCTCCAGTTGGCGTGGCACGAGCGGCACATGCTGTCGATGCGCTTCATCCGCTTGCCCTTGGGGTGGCACGACCAGCAGTCGAGCTGCTGGTGATAGCCGGTGAGCGGGAAGCCGGTGCGGTTGTGGGTGAATCCGGGCCGCTCTCTGGTGTCGTGGCACTTGGCGCAGGCGTCCGCGCCGTGGCAGTCGTTGCAGATCGCGTGCACCTCCTCCTGGGTGCGGGCGGGCCGGCGCGCCTCGGTGATGTCGTGGCAGTTCGCGCACCCCTCCTCCCGGTGGCAGTCGGTGCACTGGAAGCCGAAGAGGTCGACATGCTCTTGGTGCTGGAAGGTCACGACCGGCCCCGCCTGGTAGGGGGTCGTGAAAACCCGCTTGGCCGGCACTGCGATCGCCGGGTGGACAGTGCCGACGATGTCGGTCGGGTCGGGCGGCGCGGTCGCCAGCTTCGCCTGCTCGCTCGGGGCATGACAGACGATGCACTTGGTGTCATGGCTCCACTCGCGGTGGCAGGCCAGACACTGGCGGTGGTAGGCACCCTTGAGGTTGGGCTTGCTGAGGTCGGCGGCGCTGCCGTTCGGCTCGTGGCACTCGCCGCACGGAGGGATCACTCCCGGCGGGCTGAAGTGGTGGCAGGTCGCGCAGTCGAGGCCCATCTCGGCCATGCCGGCGTGGGCCTTGTGGTTGAACTCGACCGGCAGGTAGAGGTCGGCGAGCTGGTCGAGGTGCATCATGCCGGGAGCTTCCCGCAGCTGGTGCTTGGAGGCCTGGTGGACCATGGTCGTGCGCGGACAGGCCTTGAGACACGGTTGGCGGGCTGTGGGCACGCCACAGGTGTGGCACTCGGTGCAATCCTCGGTCATCGCCTTGTCGGCAGCGGTCTGGGGGCTCGCCGACGCCGGCAGCAGCGCCGCCAGCAGCAGGGCCAGGCTGACGATCCAGGGGCGGGATCGGCTCATCGGGTTGCTCCCTCCGGCTCCGACGCCGGTGCCGTCACGACAACCTCGCGAGGGGCCGCCTCGGGCGCGGCGGCGATGACCGGGAAGATCATCACGATCGCCCGGTAGACCAGCACCAGGGTGGAGATCAGGCCCACGGTGACGAGGATCTCGAACGGGCTCGGGAAGTAGCTCTTCTCGGGGTAGAGCGGCCGGTACGAGATGAGGAAGACGTTGATCCGGTTCAGCGCGACGCCGAAGATGACCAGGCTCGACGCCGTGAACAGGCCGGCAATGGAGTTACGGGCTCGCTTGGACAACAGTATGACCATCGGTGCGACGACCCCGAGCCCAACCTCGATGAGGAACATCACAGACTGCAACGATCCCTCGAAGACGTAGCGGACCGCATCGCGCTCGACCAGGTCGGCGATTTTCACCGCCAGGTAGGCGGCGAGAAGAACCGGGGTGTACATGGCAATGCCTGACAGCAGCTCCCGCTCCGGTCGCAGCTTGAACGAGCGGCTGGCGAGGATCGACTCGAAGATGACCATCGGAAAGCCGACCGCGATCGCCGACATCAGGAAGAGCGCCGGCAGAGCCGGCGTGTACCACAGCGGATGTACCTTGGTCGGGGCGATCACCATGAGCGTGCCGAGCGACGACTGGTGCAGGCACGACAGCACGACGCCCGCGATGATGAACAGCGAGATGAAGCGGCCCAAGAACCGGTGGCAGACGATCAGCCACGAGTCCACGACTCGGTTGAAGATCCGCAGCGGACCGGGCAGGTTGACCCGCCCCATGAAGCGCTCGGCGACGATCGGCAGGAACTCGATGTAGAGCACCGACAGGTAGATCATCACGCAGATCCCGACCTCGAACAGGACCGAGTTGCCCTGCCACATGCTGGGCAGCATGGGGTGCCACACGTTGTAGTAGCGGCCGAGGTCGGCGAGCAGGCCGATCACCACGAAGGTGTAGCCGAGCATGGCGGTGAGCAGCGCCGGCCGGACGATGGCGTGGTACTTCTCCTTGTGGAAGATGTCGGCGAGGGCCGCGGTGGTGAACCCGCCGGCCGCGAGAGCGACCCCCGAGGCGACGTCGATGGCAATCCAGATGCCCCACGGCCACTGGTTGTCGAGGTTGGTGGCGGCCGCGAGGCCGAACACCATGCGATAGAGGTAGCAAGCGCCCCCGGCCAGCGCGAGGGCGATCAGGACCAGGGTCCCCCGCGACATGAAGGGGGTCTTCACCGGCTTCGGACCATGATGCTCAGCCACTGGTGTTCTCCTGATGTCCGTTGTCGCCGCGCAGGGCGTGCATGACCAACCCCAGCACACCGTAGAGGGCGAGCGGGGGCACGAACGACTTGAAGATGGCGTGCTGGATCCGCTCAGTGTGGTGGGGAATCGGCTCGTCATCGAGCGCCGGGAGCCCGGTGTATGCGAACTCGACCGGCGCCAGGTACAGCCAGCTCGTGCCGCCGGCCTCGGACTCGCCGTAGACATGGGGAAAGTAGCGGCCGGGGCTGGCCTGGATCCGCGTGTGGGCGGCATCGAGCACCACCTGCCTCCTGCCGAAGGTCAGGGCCTCGTTGGGGCAGATCGCGACGCAGGCGGGTGAACGGCCCTCGGCGAGGCGAGGGGCGCAGAAGGTGCACTTTCGGACCTGCGGCTGCACCGGCTTGTTGTATTCGTAGGCGGGGATCTGGAAGGGGCAGGCGACCATGCAGTAGCGGCAGCCGATGCACTTCCAGGCGTCGTAGGTCACCGGGCCGGTCTGGTCCTTGGCCAGGGCCCCGACCAGGCACGCCGACGCGCAGGCCGGGTCGGCGCAGTGCATGCACTGCAGCTTGACCGTCCACGAGTGGTCACGGTCGGCCGGACTTCGGAACCGGTTGACCACGGTGAAGGAGTCGTGCTCTGGCCGCCGGGGCGCATCGACCACCTTCAGGTTGTCGAAAGTCGACGCCGGCGCGTCCGACAGGCGGTTCTCCACGTTGCACGCCCACTCACACTTGCGACAGCCGATGCAGGCGACGGTGTCCATGAGCACGGCCCATGAGTCGGCCGAGGCCGGGCTGGGGGCCAACTCGGCGTCGGCAGGCCGGACACCGGCGGCGAGGGCGGCGCAGCCCACCCCAGCCAGCCGAAGAATCTCTCGACGATCAAGCGTCATACTCCCCCCTTCACCGGGCACCGCGGGGCAGTGTAGCGGCACAGCCCGCGGTCTGCAAAGTCGGTGTCCTTCTTGCAATCGCCGCACCAGTGCCGGGCGCCCCGACGAGACCTATGATAACCCTGTTCATTGGAGTGACATTCGATGGGCGTCCAGGGACCCCGCCGCGGCTGCGCGGGTGGGACAGAATGTGCCAGGGGTGCTTGTCGACCCTCGATTCTCAGCACCGACACCAGTTCTGCCAGTCAGGTGGAAAGCGCACTTCGGCTGAGACAGGACGTCCCAGAGCGGTGTGGCCCCTCAGTTCGCCGGTGTGCGACCCGCGCCCGTCGCTCAGGGCCCTCTCTCCTCGAGCTCGTCGATCAACGGCTGCCACGCGCCGTCCTCGCGGATGGAGGGATCGCGCGCCAGCACGTGTCCACAGGCCGGGCAGGTCGTGGACGCCGCCGGCTCGTGCGACGGCCGCTCCCAGTCCTCGTAGCTCTCACCGCACTTCGGGCAGGAGACCTCGATCTTCTGGATGGCCCAGCTCATGAGTCCTCCTCTCCCGGCCCCGGCAGAGGCCGCACCGCTAGAACCAATGTAGGTCATCCCGGCGGATTTTGCCCGT
>PQAJ01000284.1 GCA_003105185.1 Holophagae bacterium | reverse complement strand
CGCCACCAGCTACGAGTACTGCGTCGACACCACCGACAACAGCGCCTGCGACGGGACGTGGACCTCCACCGGCATGGTCACCAGCGCCAACCTCAGCGGCCTCGGCTGGGCCACGACCTACTACTGGCAGGTCCGCGCCGTCAACGGCCAGGGCAACACCCAGGCCAACGGCGGGACGTGGTGGGCATTCACCACCGAGAACCAGCCGCTGCCCGGCGCCTTCAGGAAGACCGCGCCGGCCAACGGCGCCACCGGCCAGCTCACCACCCTGACCCTGAGCTGGGGCGCGAGCACCGGCGCCACGAGCTACCAGTACTGCATCGACACGGTCGACAACGACGCCTGCGACGCGTCCTGGACCACCGTCGGCCTGGTCACCAGCACCCAGGTGACCAGCCTCGCTGAGTGGACCGCCTACTTCTGGCAGGTCCGCGCGGTCAACGGCAGCGGCTCCACCGACGCCAACGGCGGCAGCTGGTGGTGGTTCGTCACCACCCCGTACCTGTTCGGCGACGGCTTCGAGTCCGGCGACCTCTCGTCGTGGACGACGACCGTGCCGTAGATCCTAGCGATCGCGAAACATCAGGGGCGCCCCACGGGGCGCCCCTTCCTTTCGCGGCGCCAGGAATACCCGCGCATCTTCTCGCCGGGATCCCGTTGACAAATCTCGCAGATTCGATGAGACTGGTCGTCGACTGGTCGTAKCTGGAGACACCATGCCAAGGGTTGGTGCCTACGAGGCCAAGACGAAGCTCGCAAACCTGCTCGAGCGGGTCGCGGAGGGTGAGTACATCACCATCACCAAGCACGGGGTGCCGGTGGCCACGCTGGCGCCAGTACCGGGCCGGCAACAGCGTCCTGCGATCGAGGTGATCGCCGACCTGCGCGCATTCCGACGCGGACGGCGGCTGGGCCGCACGCCGCTGAAGAAGCTCATCGAGGAGGGCCGGCGGTGAGGCCCCTGGTCGTCGACTGCTCGGTCACCATGGCGTGGTGCTTCGAGGATGAGTGCGATGAGCTGACGGACGCGGTGCTCGACAGGCTCGCCGACGGCGAGGCATGGGTGCCGTCGCTGTGGCCGCTCGAGGTCGCAAACGTGCTGGTCGCGGCCGAGCGGCGACGGCGGCTCACAGCCGCGGACTCAGCGCGCTTCATCGAGCTGCTGATGAGCCTGCCCATCGTGGTGGACGACCGCAGCCACGAGCGGGCCCTGTCACAGGTCCTGGCGGCTGCACGCCAGCTCGGCCTCTCGGTGTATGACGCCAGCTACCTCGAGCTCGCCATGCGCCTCGGCGCGACGCTCGCGACCAGGGACACTCAGCTCAGCGCCGCGGCCGCCACCGCCGGCGTCCCCCTCTTCGAAGTGAAGTAATCCACGCCCCCCGCCGCTCGAAGCGCCGGACGGATCACGGCTTCCATCCCCGCTCGATCTGAGACTTCCAAAGTGCCGGCCCTGGCAGTCGATTCTGATGACTGCGGAGTCCGTGTGATATTGTCGGCCGCAAGGAACCCGAGCGACCATGGCTGAAACACTGGTGATGGTCCACGGCATGTGGGGGACGCCGTCCCATTGGGACAATTTCAGGGAATTCTTCGAGGGCCGTGGTTATCAGTGCCTGACGCCCACGCTGCGCCATCATGACGTGGAGCCCCAAGGAACCCCCGACCCGAGCCTCGGACGAACGAGCCTGCTGGACTACGCCGAGGACCTCGAGAAGCTCATCCGAGGGCTTCAGGGCAAGCCTGTGGTGATGGGCTTCTCCATGGGAGGCATTCTCGCCCAGATCTTGGCGAGCCGAGGACTGGCCGAGGCCATTGTCCTCCTCAGCCCGGCGCCGCCCGCGGGCATCAATGCGCTCAAGCCTGCCATCATTTGGGAGTTCCGGAGCGCCATGCTGAGATGGGGTTTCTGGAGGAAGCCGTTCCGTCTGCCCTTTCGTGAGACGTCCTCCGCCATGCTGAACGAGATGCCGGCAGAAAGCCGGAAGGGTATCTACGACGGGCTGGTCTACGAGTCCGGCCGGGCGGCGTGCGAGATCGGGTTCTGGTTTCTTGACCCCAAGGGTGCACTCAAGGTGGATGCCTCGAAGGTGACGTGTCCCGTTTTGATCATTTCCGGAGCAAAGGACCTGGAACACCCCATATCGGTCGTCCGGAAGATCGCCAAGAGGTACGAGCGGGTGGCAACGTTCGAGGAGTTGCCGGGTCACGGGCACTGGCTGATCGGCGAACCGGGCTGGCAGAAGATCGCCGAGCGGATCGACCAATGGCTCCGCCGGACCTTGAACCGACCCGCCTGACGGCTCATCCCTGTTCCAGCTCTCGACGGCCGAGTTCACGGGCCGGCACTCTGGCGGATTTCGCTTCGGACCGCCATGAGAGCTGACTGCAGGAACCCCCTCGGGTTGCCGGGCATGGAGCTCGCACCGGGTTCCCCGGCGGAAACCAGGAAAGCGAGCCTCGTCATCATGAAGAACGGCCGCCCGGGTAGGCGGGCGCGGCGGGTTTCATTGCCAGCGCGTGCCCACCTTGGCATCGCATTCACGTTCGCTCAACCCAGAACTGCGAAAAAGCCGGCCCTGGCACTCACATGGACTTCGCATGACCACAACTACGGTATCGTCATCGACCACGCCGAGGTGTCGCCGGACTCGAAGCCGTCGGCGAACAGGTACGGAGTAGTGACGAACGACCACCAGGTGCCGGCGTCGGCGTCGGTCGAGCCCTGGGCGTTGACCGCGCGGACCTGCCAGTAGTAAGCGGTCCACTCGGTCAGGCCGGTCACTTCAGTGCTGGTGACGAGGCCGACGCTGACCCAGAAGGCATCGCAGGCGTTGTTGTCAGTCGTGTCGATGCAGCACTCGTAGCTGCTGGCGTTGGTGCTCGCGCCCCAGCTGAGCGTGAGAGTGGTGAGCTGGCCGGTAACGCCATCGGCCGGAGCGATCTTGCCGAAATCACCCGGCAGCGGCTGATTCTCGGTGGTGAAGTGCCACCACGCACCGTTGTTGGCCTCGGTCGAGCCCTGAGCGTTGACCGCCCGGACCTGCCACCAGTACGTCGTGACCCAACTGAGGCCGCTGAGGGCGGCGCTGGTGCCGGAGCCCACCGTGGTCCAGGACCCGTCGCAGGCGTTGTTGTTGGTCAGGTCGACGCAGTACTCGTAGCTGCTGGCGTCGGAGCTCGAGCCCCAGGTCAGGGTCAGGCTGGCAGGCTGGTTGGTTGCGCCGTTGGCCGGCGTGGGCTTCGAGAAGGCACCTGGCATGGGCTGGGTGGTGAAGGTCCACCAGGTACCGCCGTTGGCCTCGGTGTTGCCCTGGGAGTTGACCGCGCGGACCTGCCAGGAGTAGGTGGTTCCGGCGGCGAGGCCGCTGAGCGCCGCGCTGGTGACGTTGCCGACGCTGACCCACGAGGCGTTGCAGGTGCTGTTGTTGCTGGTGTCGATGCAGTACTCGTAGCT
>PQAJ01000283.1 GCA_003105185.1 Holophagae bacterium | reverse complement strand
CTCTACGCCTCGGACTCGACCTACGCCCTCGCCTTCGTGGACTACCTCGACCGGCCGCGCATCGGGCTGGTGCTGGCCTTCATCGCCACCTTCCGGATCGGCGAGGCGCTGCTCCAGAACATGGCCTACCCGTTCCTCAAGGACATCGGCATCACGCTCGCGCAGTACGGGCTGGCCCACAACACCTTCGGCATCATCGCGACCATCGCCGGCAGCATCCTGGGCGGGGTCCTGATCGCCCGCTACGGGCTCAAGCGCTGCATCTGGCCCTTCGTGCTCGCCCTCAACAGCCTCAACCTTCTCTACCTGCTGCTGGCGCTCAAGTACCGCCCCATCCTCGCCGACCCCAACGCGGGCCGCGCCGACTTCCTGCTGGTCTGCCTGCTGATCTCGGCCGAGGCGCTCGGTGCCGGCTTCGGCAACGCCGCCTTCACCGTGTTCATCATGCGCACCACCAAGTCGCGCTTCAAGGCGGCCCACTTCGCGATCGGCACCGGCCTGATGAACATCGCGGGGACGCTTGCCGGCGTGGTCTCGGGCTTCCTCGCCTCGGCGGTCGGCTTCCCGGTCTACTTCGGGCTCACCATGGTGCTGGCCCTGCCGAGCATGGCGATGATCCCGTGGCTGCCGTACCTGGACCGACCTCCCGAGGAGTAGGTGCTGGCAGCAAGAAGGAGAGAAGACCAGCCTCCCTCCGGTCGGGATTTGGGGCTCGGGTCTCGCCTCGCGGTGGGTGGGCCCGGGGGGCAGGATGCCGGAACCGCGGAGCGCGCAGAGAACGCCGAGGAACGTCATCTGCCCGCTTGCAGCGCTTGCCTCTGCGCTCTCCGCGCCCTCAGCGGTTCAGCTCGGGCGGGCGGCCCTAACCCCTGTCCCCTACAGGTCCCCCACTGGGATCGAGGCGACATCGCTCCGCCGCAGGGCGATGGCCATGCCRACCCCGGCCATCACCATCAGCGTTCCGAGCCACACCAGCCCGATCAGMGGCTTGGTCGAGATGTCGATCACCAGGCTCGCCGGCTGCTCCTCCGCCGACGCCACCGTCGGGTCGATGACCTGCAGCTCGACCGCCCCACCCTCGGCGTCGACGCGGCCGATCGCGAGCGTCACCCCGCCGGCTCCAGGCACCACCGCCGGCGTCAGCTCGGGCCCGCCGGCCATGCCGCCCTTGAAGTGGGGCACCACCTCGACGGTCTGGCCGTCCCGCTCGACTGAGAACACGACGCCGAAGTTGATCTGCCCGGCGTCCGGGTTGAACTCGGAGAGATCGAAGTCCTCGAAGCGGATCTTGAGCCCCTCGTAGCTGAGAACCTCGCCCTTGTGGAGGACCGCGGTGCGGGCGACGCCGCCGCCGAGGCCGAGCAGCTCGACTCGAATCATTCCCTGGTCGACGCTCATCCCGGTCGCCCGCAGCTTGCCGCCGGGCACCCCGGAGATGTCCACCGGAACCGCCTGCACGGTTCCGTCGCTCATCGAGATCAGCGACGGCTCGAGCATGACCGGCGCGACGCCGGGCCGCTGCAGCTCGATCTCCATCCCCACGGTCAGAGCGCCCGGGACCGCATTCTGGCGCGACATGTCGAACCGGCGGAACAGCAGCGTCCAGTCCTTGAATGCCTCAGGCCTGTCCTTGGCCAGCATCAGCCGGCCGCTCGCCGGCGCCTCTTCGCCGGGCGTGAACTCGACCGGCGCCACGTAGAGGTCGGAGGTCAGAAACGACCGGATGTCCGGGTTGGCGACGAGCTGGTCGGTTTTCTGGTTGACCCACATCTTGGGCTTGAGCACGAAGTTCCGGCCCCGCGGGTCGGTCACCTCCACGACCATCGCGTCGCGCGCCATCGGCGTCGGCTTCTCGATGCCCTTGAAGGTCAGGGAGTAGCCGAGCACCTCGGTCGCCTGGCCCTGGACCAGCCGCACCTTCTGCTGCCGGTCGAGCCAGCCGGTGGTCAGGAAGGCGAGCAGCATGAGCCCGACCCCGACGTGGGCGAGCACGCCGCCGGCCGCGCGCCACTGCCCGTGGCGGACCTTTTGGAGGAGAGCCCACGAGTTGGCGACTATGCTGAGCAGGACGACGCCGACGTAGAGGTGCGCCTTGACCCCGGTCAGACCCAGGAAGTGGCCTGCGACCAGCAGCACGACGCTGATCGCGAGCACGATCCCGAACCGGCGGCCGGCGCCGTCGTCGGCGCGGCTCCAACCGAGGAAAGGCGTCACGCCGAGGAAGCCGGCAAAGGCCACCGCCAGCCAGTAGCCAACGTTGTTGTAGAAGTCGGGCCCGACCTGGGCCGGCTCGCCCCACAGCCGGGAGATCAGCGGCGCCGACGTGCCGACGCCGACGATCAGCCCGGTCAGGACCAGCATCAGGATGCCGAGCACGAAGAAGATGGTCCGCGACAGGAAGGGCTCAGTGCCGACCTCGGTCGGGATATCACGCCAGCGCAGCACCAGCAGGCCCACCGACACGGTGATGAAGAACACCAGGTTGAAGACCAGCCAGCCGGTGATACCGAGATCGACGAAGGAGTGCACCGAGAAGTCGCCGAGCACGCCCGATCGGGTCAGGAAGGTGGCGTAGACGACCAGCAGGTAGGCGAACACGGCCAGCACCAGGTTCATCCGGCGGAAGCGATGGCGGCTGCGCTGCAGGAGAATGCCGTGGGTCAGGGCGGCGGTGGCCAGCCACGGCACCAGGGAGGCGTTCTCCACCGGGTCCCACCCCCAGTAACCGCCCCAGCCGAGGGTCTCGTACGCCCAGTAGCCGCCGAGCATGATCGCCAGGCCGAGGGTGCCGAGCGACAGCAGGACCCACGGCATCGAAGCCTTGGTCCATTCGTCGTAGCGGCGCATCCACAGCGCGGCCAGCGCGAACGCGAAGGGGATCGCGAGCGAGGCATAGCCGATGAACATGATCGGCGGGTGAATGACCATCCACGGGTTCTGCAGCAGCGGGTTCAGCCCCTGGCCGTCGAGCGGCGTCATCCCCGTGGCGAGGCCCTTGTGAAAGCGGAAGGGGTCCTGCTTGAGCAGGAGCATGATCAGCGACAGCAGGGTCAGGTTGTAGAACAGCATCACCCGCGATTCGTAGGCACGGGCGAAGCGCATCAGGGGCAGCCCCAGCAGCACGCCCCAGAAGATCCAGAGCAGGAAGCTACCCTCCTGGCCGCCCCAGAATGAGGAGACCAGGTACTTCAGCTCGAGCAGGTTGTCGGAGTAGGCCCAGACGTAGTTCAGCCGGTAGTCGTGGGTCACCAGCAGGTACATCAGCAGGCCCGAGACCACCACGATCGCCGCCGTCATGAGAACGTAGGTCTGGCGGGCGATGGCGTGGGCACCGGCATTGCCGCGGATCACCAGGCCGTACGCAATCGTGGAGGCCAGGCCCAACGCGAAGGCCAGCCACACCAGCAGGGTCCCGGGTAGGTACATGACAGCTCCTCCCTAGAATTCGAGACACAGGCTCATTTTACCGCTGCGTCCCCGGCCAGGCCAGAGGTCCACCTCAGGTCTCGGAGGCGTGCTTGGTCGGGTCCTCGTCGAGTCCCTGGTACTTGGAGGGGCACTTCACGAGCAGCTGGTCGGCATGAAAGGCGCCGTTGCGGTAGCTGCCCACGGCCACGATCTCCGTGGCCTCCTCGAAGTTGCCCGGCTTGGTTCCTGCGTAGAGCACGGGCATCGTGTTGCCCTGGCCGTCCGCGAGCCCGAAGCGCAGCTGCTGGGAGGCCTCCACGTACTCGGTGGAGTCCGGCACCAGGCTACCCTTGACCTGGACCTTCGCTGGTCGCCGCATCGCCTCCTCGATCGAGACGTACGGGGTCAGGTTGCTCTTGAACGAGGTCGCCCCGAAGGCGAGAAAGGCCACGATCAACACGCCGCCGACCGCGTACCAGATTCGACGCTGGCGTCGTGGATCCGTCATCAGTCCTCCAGCCGGCGGACCTTGCGGTCCACCAGATACACATATCCGAAAAGGCCGACCCAGATAATCAGGGTGACCACCATGATTCCCAGCAGATCGTTCACAGCGCCTCCTGCTGGCGTCGCCGCCGAATCGCCTCGACGCGGCACCCGATAGTATAGAACCACACAAACAGGCCGGTAAATCCAGCCAGCGAGGCCATCAGCACCTGCGTGTGACGCGAGTCGAACTCATTGGACCCTCTGGTGTTGATGATGGTGTCCGGGTGCAGGGACCAGTAGATCCGCGGCACCACGAAGACCAGGAAGGGGACGGTGACGAAGGCCAGGATCGCGTACACCGCCGCCAGGGCCGCCCGGCGCTCCGGATCGGGGACCGCCCCGCGCAGCGCGAAGTAGGCGGCATAGATCACCATCAGGATGACGATCGAGGTCTGGCGCGGGTCCCAGTTCCAGTAGGCCCCCCACATGATCCGGGCGAACACCGCCCCGGTCACGGTGGCGAGGATCGCGAACAGCAGACCGAGCCCGGCCGCCACCGCGGCCCGGATGTCGTGCCGCGGCTCGCGCCGGCGCAGGTAGAGCACCGACGCCACGCACGAGATCAGGAAGGCGAGCACGGCGATCCACGCCATCGGCACGTGGAAGAAGACGATGCGCGATGACTCGCCGACGAACTTGTCGGCCGGCGGCACATAGAGGAACGCCGCCCAGATGACCAGGCCCATCCAGAGCAGGAGGACCCACTTCAGGAGCTCACGGATGTTCATCAGGCGCCTCCATTGCCGACCGTCCTCCACAAAGAGACTGGGGGCTCGTGCCCCCTCCCGTGCCAGTCTCCGTGTCCATGCCCGCTTGCGCCACTGCATGCCCAGAAACGCGGCCAGGGGCTAGCCAGCTGCTGCCGCCTCGATCCTAGCCCCCTAGATCCTAGCCCCTAGACCCTAACACGTCACTCCCCATCGGCAATCCCGTCCCTCCCAACCGGCGTTCCCGGTGGCCGTGGGCACACCAGCCCGGATACCTCACCAACTTCCTACTGCGGCTGGCGATGTGCCACACCCAGAGTCCGTACCGCATCGGCCCTGTCGGCGACCGTGGTTGACCGAAGTGTCGTCAGACGGCCGCTGCTGCACGAACTCCTCTTGGATCCGCGCAGCGCATCCCGAGGAGCGTGTGGGCAGAGGCCACGCACAACAAGCAGATCAGAAGCGCGCTCAGGGGCCTATGCCCAACACGCTCCTAGTCGTTCCAGACCAACGGGAACAGCATCGCCGACACCACGGCCATCGCGCCGCCCAGCGACACCACCGCCCGCAGCGAAGCGTCGACGGCCTCCACCGAGCCCTCGGCGGTCGCGGTCGTGCCCTGGATCAGGAACACCAGCAACGCCAGCAGCAGCGGCAGGGCGAGCACGGGAAACAGCGCACCGCGGCCCTGGGCGCGGGCGATGATCGCCGCGACGATCGTGGACACCACGGCCAGCGTGAAGCCCCCGGCCGCGAGCAGCACCACGAATGCGCCGACGAGCTCGATGCGGTAGCCCATCAGGACGCAGTACAGCGGCACGATGACGGCCAGCAGCAACGCCAGCAGCACCAGGTTGAAGACCAGCTTGCCCGCCCACACCACGTGCGGCGACGCCGACAGCCGGAGCAGCGGGGCGGTGTGGCTCTCCTCCTCCTTGACGAAGGTGCGATCGAGGCCGGCGAGGGCCGCGAAGAAGACGACGATCCAGAGCAGGACCGCGAGCAGGAACGGTCGGTCCTCGACGCTGATCCGGAACGGACCCACCGAGTACGCGACCGCGATCAGTGTCGTCAGCGCGAACAGCCCGAGCGAGCTGAGCGCGACCCGGGTCCGGAACTCGGTCCGGAGGTCCTTGGCGGCGACCGCCCACGCCTCAGAAAGCCAGCGCCACACGTTGCGTCCCCCACTCCATCTCGCGCGCGTCGTTGGTGGCGAGCACCACCGTCGTACCGGCCGCCTGCTCGGCTCGCACCCAGCCCTCGAGCCAGGCGCGACCGTCGGGGTCGAGGTTCGAGCCGGGCTCATCCAGGAACAGGACCTGCGGCCGGTGCAGCATGGCCTGGGCGATCTTCAGCCGCTGCCGCATGCCGGTGGAGAAGCCCGCGACCAGCGTGCGGCGGTCGGGGTCGAGGCCAACCCGCTCGAGGCAGCCGCGGCAGTGGTTCTCGGCGTCCTCGAGGCCGCGCACCCGCGCGAAAAAGCGGAGGTTCTCCATCGCGTCGAGCTCCTCGTAGAGCGACATCGCGGGCGCCACGACGCCCAGGTGCTGCCGCCACGCGGCTCGCTCGAGCTCCTGCCCGCCGGCCAGCAGGTAGCGGACCGAGCCCTTGGTCGGCCGCAGCAGGCCGCAGAGGATCGCGAGCAGGGTCGACTTGCCGGAGCCGTTGGGCCCGGTCACGGCGAGCACCTCGCCCGGCGCCGCTTCGCCGGCCACCGACCGGAAGATCACGCGCTCGTCGAAGCGCTTCGCCACGTCGGAGAAGACGATCCGGATTCCGTCCGCCACGACCAGACGATAGCACGCCGCATCCGCGCCGGTCCGTCGGCAGGCCGGGGCCGAGGGGCTGGCGCCGATCATGAGCTATAGTGCATGCGAAAGGAGGGGCCATGCGTGCAGTGATCACCGGTACCGGTATGCATGTGCCCCCCAAGATCGTCACCAACAACGACCTCTCCCGCATCATGGACACCACCGACGACTGGATCCAGGTGCGGACCGGCATCATCGAGCGCCGCTTCGCGGCGCACGACCAGGCAACCTCGGACATAGCACTGCCCGCCGCCCGTCAGGCGATCGACAGCGCCGGCTGCACCCTCGACGACATCGACTACCTGATCCTGGCCACCATGACCCCGGACTGCTATTTCCCGGGCTCGGCCCCCTTCCTGCAGCGCAAGCTGGGACTCGGCACCATCCCCTGCCTCGACATTCGCCAGCAGTGCGCGGGCTTCCTCTACGCCCTCCAGCTCGCCGACGCGGTGATCCGCTCCGGCCAGCACCGGCGGGTGCTGGTGGTGGGCGCCGAGGTCCACAGCTGCCTCCAGCCCTGGGACCAGCACAGCTGGGACGTGGCCATGGGCGACGCCGAGGGGCCGGTCAGCGACGAGCAGTTCCAGCGGAACACCCAGTTTCGGGACCGCACCGTGCTGTTCGGAGACGGCGCTGGCGCGGTGGTGGTGGAGGGCGTCGAGGCCTCCGACCGCGGCGTCATCGACTGCGTCATCCACTGCGACGGCAACGAAGCCGAGCGGCTGTGGACCAAGGCGGCCGGCAGCGCCTTCCGGCCGTACATCAGCGCGGAGATGATCGCAAGCGGCGACATCACGCCGATCGTCGAGGGGCGCAAGGTCTACGCGCTCGCGGTCACTGCAATGCCCGAGGTGACCCTCGAGATCCTGCAGCGCAACGGCCTGACCCTCGAGGACCTCGACCTGTTGATCATGCACCAGGCCAACCTGCGCATCAACGAGGGGGTCCAGAAGAGGCTCGGGCTTCCCGACAACAAGGTCTTCAACAACATCCAGCGGTACGGCAACACGACCGCAGGCACGATCCCGATCGCCTATCACGAGGCCCTCCAGCAGGGGCGCGCGAAGGCTGGCGACCTGGTCTGCTTCGTTGGGCTCGGCAGCGGGCTCAACTGGGGCGCCGTGCTGTACCGCTGCTGACGGAGCACACATGGCACGCAAGCTGCTGATCAACGCCCAGCGACCGGAAGAGGTGCGGGTGGCGATCGTCAACCGCGGCGTCCTCGACGCCTACGCGGTCTCGACCTCGGAAACCGGGCTGGCTCGTGGCAACATCTACCGCGGCATCGTGGCCAGCCTGCAGCCGAGCCTCGACGCCGCGTTTGTCGACTTCGGCGCCGAGCGGGACGGCCTGCTGCGCGCCGAGGACGTGGTTCCGGCCGCCGCCCATCGCAAGCTCGATCCGGACCGCCGCCACCACCGCATCGACCAGCTCCTCGAGAAGGGCAAGCCGGTGCTGGTCCAGGTGGTCCGCGACGGCATCGGCACCAAAGGCGCGCTGCTGACCACCAACCTCAGCATCGCCGGGCGGTACGTGGTGCTGATGCCCTTCGAGGAGGCGCGCGGCGTGTCCCGCAAGCTCGAGGACGGCGAGACCCGCGGCGTCCTGCGGGAGCGGCTCGATCAGCTCGACCTGCCCGAGGGATTCGGCGTCATCGCCCGCACCAACGCCGGCGACCAGCCAAAGGCCTCGCTCAACCGCGACCTCAGCGCCCTGCTGCGGCTGTGGAAGCGGGTGCACGCTCAGTCCACCACCGGCAAGGGGCCGCGGCTGCTCTACTCGGACCAGGACCTCATCCTGCAGGTGCTTCGCGACTCGCTCGACTCGAGCATCGACGAGGTCCTGGTCGACGACGACGACAGCCACGAGAAGGTCGCCAGCTACATGCAGACCTTCATGCCGCGCGCCAAGACCGCGCTCACCAGGTACTCCGAGCGCATGCCCCTGTTCAGCCGCTTCGAGCTCGAGCCCCAGATCGACCGCATCTATCAGCGGCGGGTCGAGCTGCCCTCCGGCGGCTCGATCGTCATCGACGGCACCGAGGCCCTGACCGCGATCGACGTCAACTCCGGACGCTCCCGCGGCGGTTCGAGCCAGGAGGACACAGCAGTCGCGACCAACCTCGAGGCAGCGACCGAGGTCGCGCGCCAGCTCCGGCTGCGCGACATCGGCGGGCTGGTGGTCGTCGACTTCATCGACATGCGCTCGATGAAGCACCGCAAGGACGTCGAGCGGGGGCTGCGCGAGGCMATGAAGGACGACCGCGCGAAGTTCTCGGTCGGCCGGATCTCGTCGAACGGGCTGCTCGAGATCAACCGCCAGCGCATCACCAAGGAGCTCAAGCTGCGCACCCACCGCCAGTGCCCGACCTGCGCTGGCACCGGCAGCATCGCGAGCCCCGAGCTGGTCAGCCTGAGCGTGCTGCGGCGGATCGAGACCCGCGCGGTGACCGGCCGGCTCAAGCGGGTCCGTGTCGAGCTCCACCCCGAGCTCGCCGACTCCCTGCAGAACGACCACCGGCACCAGATCGCGGACCTCGAGCGGGAGTTCGACATCCGAATCGAGATCGTCGCCGCGACCGCGCTGCAYCGATCGCAGGAGAAGATCGAGTGGTTCGATCGCGACCATGAGCGCGAGGCCCCGGCGCCCGCGAAGGCGGCGGTGACCGTGGCGGACCTTGCATCAGGCCCCGGAGGAGCAGCCTCGCGCCGCGGGGAGACCGGACGCGAACCGGACGAGGCGGAGGCCGACGAGGACGTCGGTGCGCCCGCGACCGCCGAGTCCGAGAAGGCCAAGCGCCGCCGCCGTGGGGGGCGCCGCCGCAAGAAGGGCGCTGCCGCGAGCGAGGCG
>PQAJ01000282.1 GCA_003105185.1 Holophagae bacterium | reverse complement strand
TAGGTCGAGTCCGAGGCGTAGAGACGGCGCTTGAGAGCCGGCGCCCGCACCGCCGCGACCGACAGCACGAGCAGCAGCGCGACGACCACCCACATCGGCGCCGAGACCTGGCGCAGCGGCGCGGTGACGCCGGCCAGGGCCTCGCTCGTCAGGACGGCCCACAGGCCGAAAACGGCGGCCGCCGCCGCCACGACCACCACCAGGTGCCGGGGGCGAATCAGGTAGCCGAGCAGCTCACTCGCCGGCCGTTTCGGCTGCTCGATCCGCGCGAGCCCTGCGTTGTTGAGCGCCCAGACGGCGAAGAAGACGGACGCCGCGATCAGGTAGCCGAGCAGCCACGAGAAGCGGCCGCAGAGCCAGGCGATGCCGCCGCCGCCGGTGATCATCGCGATCCGGTAGGCCGCCGACTGCAGGCCGACGTAGCGCGCGCGATCGGTCTGGCCGAGCGCCTCGAGGTAGTAGCCGTCGATCGCGATGTCGTGGGTGGCCGCCAGGAACGCCAGCACCATGAAGACCGTGGCGCCGGCCACCAGGGGCGCCGGGGTCTGGCTGGCGATGCCGAGCAGGATCAGGCCGCAGACGATGGCGAGCTCGACGGTGAGCAGCCAGCGACGCTTGGTGGCGTAGGCGTCGACGAACGGCCCCCACAGGAACTTGAGGGTCCACGGGATGCCGAACAGCGAGGTCAGGCCGATCGCCTGCAGGCTGGCGCCGTGCTCCTTGAAGTAGGCGGTCGACATCAGCCGGACCAGCCCGTACGGGAATCCCTCGGCGAAGTAGGTGGAGAGGATCCACCACGGGCGCTTCGAGGTGGCGGGCTGCGGCTCCGTCATTGCCGCCCATGGTAACCCGGGCGGCGTGCTCACAGTGGCAAGAATGTGTCGCCGGCCGCCCGGGCGAGACGACGGCCGGCCGCCGGCAGAGGCGCGCGGTGACGGGTCAGTGTCCGGCAGCGGTGCCGTGAGCGGCCGCGGAGCGGCTGACGCCCATCACCCGGGTCGCGACCCGGCGGTCCCCGACCTCGCGGTAGGCGATCCGGACCACGTCTCCCGCTGCCGGCGGGGCGTTGAGCGCGGCGTCGGCGATCGCATACTCGCGCTCGTCGTTGGGCGGCAGCTCGTCGCGCAGCACCAGCACCTGCCCGGCCTCGTCGACCCGGACCACGGTGCCCTGGACGACCTCGGGCGGGTGGCACGCCGTCAGGAGCATGCCCGCGGCGGCGATCGCGCAGAGTGCGGCGATGCGCGTCATCCTAGGCCCTCTGCTCCGGTTCGCCCGCCCCGGACCGTCTCGCCGCCCGCTCGGCGAAGATGCCCTGCACCAGGTGGGCGATGATGACGCCGCTGATCCCGATGCCCGAGGCGAGGATGGTGATCGAGGAGGCGAGCTGGAGCCCCAGCTGCTTGAGCAGCACCGAGGCGCAGGCGACGAAGATGGTGATCGCGAACAGCAGACGGATCGAGTAGCCGCGCACGTACTTGACGGCCACGGTGCCGAGCTGGGCGCCGACTGCCGCCGCGAGCAGCATCCACATGGCGGCCAGGAGCTCGACCCGGCCCTTCACCCCGTAGGTGAAGGCGCCGTAGGCGCCGGTGATCATGACCTCGAAGAGGTCGGTGCCGACCGCGATCGCGGTCGGGCAGCCGACCAGGTAGATCAGGGCCGGCATGCGGATGAAGCCGCCACCGACGCCGAGCACGCTGGCGACGATGCCGGTGACCAGGCCGACCAGGACAGGCAGCCACAGCGAGCAGCTAACGCCTGAGGTGGCGAAGTGGACCATCGGCGGAATCCGGATCTGGTGCAGCCGGTGCGCGAGGGTCGGTCCGGGCGGCGGGACCTCACCCCCGGCCAGCGCCCGGCGCTGCTGCCGCCGGTGGCTCAGGTAGTCGGCMAKGACCGCRCACCCGATSAGCGCSAGGACSACGATGTASGCCKTGCGGATCCACGAYTCGGCGAGCCCGGCATGCTCGAGCATGAGGACCAGGTTGGCGCCGAGCTCCATGCCGGCGGTCGTGCCCAGGATCATGGCCACGCCGAGCCGGACGTCGACGTTGCCGAACTTGCCGTGCCGGATGGTGGAGACGATCGACTTGCCGCCGATGTGGGCGAGGTCGGTGCCGATGGCGTACGGCATCGGGAAGCCGAAGATGTTGAGCGCGGGGGTCGCGATCCAGGCGCCGCCGATGCCGAAGAAGCCGCCGCAGACCCCGACCGTGAAGCCGATCAGCAGCAGCACCAGGACGTTGAAGTGGATCCCGGCGATCGGCAGGTAGATGGTGAAGAGCTCCACCGACGCTCTCACTCCCAGTGGGTGATGCGGCCGAGGTGGACCCCGAGCATGCCGACGAGGCGGTCGGTGAGCAGGCCGAGGACCAGGCCCATGCCGGCCATCACGAGCACCACGGTCAGGCCGTACAGCCAGAGGCTCTGGTTGTAGACGTCGGCGATCCAGTGGCTGATGCCGGGCGGCATCCCGCGGGTGTCGGCGACGTTGACCAGCGTCGACTC
>PQAJ01000281.1 GCA_003105185.1 Holophagae bacterium | reverse complement strand
CCCGAGCGCTGCCTCGAGCCGCGCCTGCGCGCCGCCATCGGCGACGGCTACCTGACCGGCGACCTCAACGACCCGGTGGCGATGGAGAGGATCGACATCACCGACATCCGCCACCCGGACTCGAGCTTCGACGTCATCTACTGCAGCCACGTCCTCGAGCACGTGCCCGACGACCGCGGGGCGATGGCCGAGCTCCGCCGGGTCCTCAAGCCGTCAGGGTGGGCCGTGCTGCTGGTGCCGATCTTCGGCGAGCGGACAGTCGAGGACGCAACCGTCAAGGATCCCCAGGAGCGGCGGTGGCGCTTCGGCCACCCGGACCACGTCCGGATCTACGGCGCCGACTACGTCGATCGCCTCCGCGGCGCCGGCTTCAGCGTCCGCCACCTGCGGCCGGCCGATCTGCTCGCGGCCGAGGACGCCCGGCGGATCGGCGTCGACAGCCCTCACGCGGGCGACATCTTCCACTGCTCCTGAAGCCCGTCCACATCCGGCGGGCGGCAACCGCGTGCGGACAACCGGCGCCGAGACTGCGGCCCATCCGCCGCCCGCTCCCGCCGACGATCAGTGGCGAGCGATCGCCTCGCGCGCGCGCTCGATCAGCTCGGGGAGGCGGTCCGCGGACCACCCGGCGGTCTCGATCGGAGGGTGGATGACGAGCTTCGCCCGCCCGGGGCGCAGGTCGCGGCTCCCTGGGGGGAGGATCTTCCTCGTGCCGATGATGGTCATCGGAAGGATCGGCAGTCCGAGGTCGAGCGCCATCCGGAATGCGCCCCGCTTGAACGCTCCCAGCGTGCCGTCAAGGCTGCGCGTGCCCTCGGGGAAGAACAGCACCGAGGCGCCCTCGGCGATCCGCCGCCGGGCCGTCTCCAGGGTCACCAGCGCGGCGCGCGGGCTCGAGCGGTCGACGAAGATGTGGCCGAGGCGCTCGCACGCCGCGCCGAGCCCCGGCACCCTGCGCAGCTCCGCCTTCATCACCCACCGGAAGTCGACGCCGAGCCACCCGTAGACGAGCAGGATGTCGTAGAGGCTCTGGTGGTTGCTGACGACGACGTAGGATCGGCCGCGATCGATGTGCGACCTCCCGACGACCTCCACCGCCATCGGCGTGAGCCTGGCGTTGAGCCGCGCCCACGGCGCGCCGCACAACGCGCCGACCCGGCGCGGCGACAGCACCGGCGACAGCGCGACCGCGACGCCGCCGAACACCAGGGTGGAGATGGCGAGCACCGGCCCCACGACGAGCCACTTGTAGGGCTGGTAGGCCCACCACCACCACGGCCGCGGGCGCCGCTCACACATTTCGACATGAGAATTCATCTCACAGGATCTTACACCAGATGATGCCGCGCCCGGCACGCCCGGGCCAGCGCTCACCGGCGCGCGAGCCAGTCGAGAGTGGCCGGGATCGCCTCCTCGTAGGGGGTCACCGGAAGGTCGCCGAGCAGGGCGCGCAGCCGCGAGCCGTCGAAGCGCAGCGGCCGTGCATAGTGCGGCAGCATCGGCGAGATCTGCCGCAGCTCGGCCGAGAACAGTGCCAGCAGCCGCAGCAGCCAGACCGGCGCCGTGCGGACCTTGACCTCGCGGCCGAGGTGGCGGCCGGCGATCGCTGCGGCGGCCGTGGCGGACAGTGACCCGCTGCCGGGTACGATCCAGGCCCGGCCGTAGGCCTCGTCGCGCCGGGCGAGCTCGGCCACCATCGTCATCGCGTCGGGCACGWAGRCGTACTCCCGCTCGMTGTCGGCCGGCCCGACGAAGCTCATCGCCGAGCCYGCCGCCGCCTCTTCGAGCGGCCGCTGCAGGGTCGAGGCGTGGACGTGGGGGCCGAAGAAATCGGGCAGCTGCGCGACCGCCGCACCGGCCGCGAGCATCACGTCCTCGGCCTCGCGGCGGGCCCGGATGTGCGCGTTGCCGCCGGCCCGCGGGTGGCTCTCGTCGAGCGGCAGGCGGCCGATCGGGAGGTACGACCAGTAGCTCGAGACCTGCACGCAGCGGGCGCCCGCGCCGCCGGCCGCCTCCGTGATGGCCCTGGCCGCCAGCGGGTGCTGGCGCATCTGCGTTGCCGGCAGACCGATGCAGTCGAACACCAGATCGGCGCCGGCCACCGCGCGGCACAGGGCATCCCGGTCGAGCGCGTCCGCGGCCACCCGGTCGGCGTCGACCCCTGCGAAGGCCCGTTCGAGAGCCTCCCTCCGCCGCGCCACCACCCGCACCTGCATCCCGCGCGCGAGCAGCTCGCCCGCGAGGTGGATGCCGGTGGGCCCTGTCGCGCCGACGATCACCGCCAACCCGGAACCTGCCATCGCCTCACCTCCGACGATGACCGCAACGCCGGGCGCTGTCCGCTTGTTCCGGGACAAACCGTGAGGATTGACGCCCGACAACAGACCCGACTGCGCCAACCGGCGCCGTCATCCCGACAGGTGCAAGTGGCGCCTTCTCCTCTCAGTCAATGCACTTGACTGGCGCGCAACGATGATCAGGGGACGGTCGCAGACCACGCCAAGGTGTCGCCGGACTCGAAGCCGTTCTCGAAGATCACGACCAGCCGCGCGATGTCGCCGGCGATGTCGTAACTCGATGCGTTCCACCATTCATAGACAATCAGGCAGTCGGACATCGGCGAGCAGGTGGCGACGGGCCTCCTCATGTCCGTGCCGCTGCCGCTCAGCACGGCCTCGTCGCCGACCGTCATGTCGGCGTCTTCCGACACGAAGATCCCGTGGATCTCGTTGATCCCTGAAGGGCTCCCGTGCTCCCAGAAAACCAGGTACAGCCCCGGGTAGGCGTAGGTCACCGCGACCTTCCAGGTTGACCCCGGCGTCAGATCGTGCACGCCACTCACCGGAAACCCTTCCGGTGGTCCTAGAGTCACGCCGTCAGCACCGATGCGCCTGGCCCTGACCTGCAGGCCTGATGTCGTGACTGGCTCCCACCAGGCCGCCAGGAAGCCCGTCTGCCCGGAAGCGATTTCTGGCCCGACGATGGCGTCATCGGTGGAGCTGACGTCGAGCTCGGGGTTCGCATAGAGGTCGTAGAGATCGGTATGGGTGATCTTGTACCGATGATTCGTGACGTAGGTTGATGGGTTGTACGCCTCGTAGGCGATCAAGTAGCCCCCAACACCGCCATACATGGCCGGGTGAAACGCGACACGGGAATCCCAGCGGTCCCACCCTCCGCCCGTGGCCACGCAACTCCAGGACAGCAGCGCGCTGTCGGCGGCGCGGACGCGCTGGGCGTAGAGATCAGACTCCCCGCCCGGCCACGTGTTGGTGTAGGCCACGACGTACTCGTCGCACGGCCCGCAGTAGGCAATCGACGGGTACGCGTGGATGGCCACGCCCGGGGTGACCGTGAAGATGTCGCTCATCCACCCACCGTTCCACGCGACGCGCCGGGCCTGGACGTCAACCGTCCCGCTGCCGCCATGATCGTTGGTGAAGGCGATCAAGTACTCGTCGTGCAGCGGGCAATACGCGATTTCAGGCCCGAGCAGCGCCTCTCCCGCCGAGTTGGCCACGTTGAAGCACTCGAGCAGCGTGCCGTCCGGCCGCAGCCGCCGCGC
>PQAJ01000280.1 GCA_003105185.1 Holophagae bacterium | reverse complement strand
TCTTCGGCACCGCCCCGAACCCCGTCACTTCCGGGCGCGGCCTCGTCTTCGGCGGGGGAAGGGTGTACCCGGAAGTGAACTTCACGGTTGCCGAGGGGACCGTGATCAATCGGGCGACCTTGCCGGCCCTGGCGGTGGCTTACGCCGAGGCCGTCCGGGGCATTCTGCAGCGGGCGGTCGAGCTCCACAGCAGCGGTCTGACCATCGAGTTCGAAACCCTGCTGGAGATGACGCTGGATCCGTTCATCGGCGTCGAGCTGATGAAGCGGATGTATGACGTGGCCGAGGAATACCACCGGAAGCACGGCTTGAAGAGCGAGATCCGGCTGACCCCGAACGACACCCGGGATTTTGACCATCCTCCGAAATCCTCGACAAGCCGATATCTCGACAACATGCTCAAGCTGTTCGACGAAGGCGCGAAAGCTGGGGGAGACCTCTTGTCGATCGAGAGCGTCGGCGGCAAGGAGATCTGCGATGACGCCTTGACCACGTGCGACATCCGCCGCGTCGTCTTCGCCCTCGCGGTGGTCGGCGTTCGGGACATGAGATTCCTGTGGAAACAGATCGTCGGGATCGCCCGGGACAACGGGAAGATCGCCGGGGGCGATACCGCCTGCGGATTCGGCAACACTGCCATGGTGCTGGCCGAGAGACAGTACATTCCACGCGTCTTTGCCGCCGTCGTGAGAGTCATCACCGCCGTGAGAAGCCTGGTGGCGGTTGAAGAAGGCGCGACCGGACCGGACAAGGACTGCGGCTACGAAGGCGTCTACCTCAAGGCGATCGCCGGAATTCCCATTTCGATGGAGGGCAAGATGTCGGCGTGCGCCCACCTCAGCCCGGTCGGGAATGTCGCTTCCGCGTGCGCCGATCTCTGGAGCAATGAATCGATCCAGAACATCAAGCTCCTCGGCGGAATGTCGCCGACGGTCTCTTTCGAACAACTGGAATATGACGCCCGCCTGATGAACACCGCCTCCGGGCAGGGACCTTCGACCGCTCGGATGCTCCAGAATCTGATGGTCGAGTCCGACATCCACACCGATCCTCAGGCGCTGGTCCTGGCTCCCGACAACGTGATTGAGATATCCAAGGAGATCGTCAGCGGCCGAGACCATTTGGAGGCCTCCGTCAAAGGGGCCCAGAAAGCCCTGGAGATCATCGGGGCCGCGGTCAGGGAAGGAAGCCTGGTTGTCCCGAAGAAGGAACTCGTCTGGATCGACCGGATCCAGGGCGACCTCGCGTCCATTCCTCTGGATGAGGGTCGATTCATCGAGGACATGATGCCGACCCTGGACACGACGAAGTTCGACGCCCGGGAGTACGGCCTCTGACAGGGATGGGTGATCGGCCGGCAAGGCCGCTTGAGAAGTCGCAGGATGCGAGACGCAGGGTTAACCCGGCGTGCGGGTTCTGCGTTATAAACCGAGGGTTCGATCATTCCCCAAGGGGGTCCTCATGCCTCGACGCTTGCTGTTCACGCTCGCCCTCGCGTTCGTCCTCGCCCTTCCCGCACTCGCCCAGGAGGTGGTGCCCGCCGCGTCGGAGCAGGTCACGGAGGACACGCCCCGGGCGACCCCGGCCGGCACGACCTTCACGCTCCCGGCGGGCTGGACGATGACAACGCAGGGGCCGATGGTCGTCCTCGACCCGCCCGAGCCCGACTCTCACCTCGCCATCGTCGACCTGACGGCAAAGGATGCCGACACCGCGGTCGCCGCCGGGTGGGCCGCGTACAAGCCGGGCTTCAACCGGCCGTTGAGGATCGCCCTGCCGCAGGCGCCGCGCGACGGCTGGGAGGAGCGCAAGGCCTTCCAGTACGAGACGTCGCCGAACGAGCGGGCCGTTGTCAGCGCATATGCCTGGCGCGCCGGTGAGACGTGGACCGTTGTCCTCATCGACGGCACCGAACCGACGTTCGAGAAGCGCGGCGCGCCGGTCGGTCTCGCTGTGCAGAGCTTGCGTCCCAAGGGGTATTCTCGCGAGTCGTTCGCCGGCAAGAAGGCGCACCCTCTCGACGAGCAGCGCCTCGCCACCCTCAAGGAGTTCGTGACGAACGGCATGACGATGCTCGACACGCCAGGCGTGGGCCTGGCGTTCATCGACGGCGGCAAGACGGTCTGGGCCGGCGGCCTCGGCGTCAAGGAGCTGGGCAAGCCCGACCCGGTCGGCGCGGACACCCTCTTCCTCGCCGCCTCGAACACCAAGGCGCTGACAACACTCCTGCTCGCCGAGCTGGTCGATGAGGGGAAGATGCGCTGGGACCAGCCGGTGACCGAGCTCTTCCCGGCGTTCAAGCTCGGCGACGCGGCGACGACCAAGCAGGTGCAGGTGAAGCACCTCATCTGCGCCTGTACCGGGATGCCGCGGCAGGATCTGGAGTGGCTGTTCGAGTACCGCGGCGAGACGCCGGCCTCGGCGATCGAGCTCCTGGGAACGATGCAGCCGACGAGCGGCTTCGGCGAGGTCTTCCAGTACTCGAACCTGATGGCGGCGGCAGCCGGCTTCATCGGCGGTGCGACCGCGGTGCCCGGGAAGGAGTGGGGGGCCGCCTACGACGAGGCGATGCGCACCAAGGTCTTCGCGCCCCTCGGCATGACGACGACGACCTTCGACTTCGCAGCCGCGCTCGCGGGCGACGTCGCCCAGCCCCACGGCGACGACGTCGACGGAAAGGTGACCCGGGCGCGGATGGACGTCAACTACGCCGTCGTTCCGGCCCGACCGGCGGGCGGCGTCTGGACGAGCGCCCGCGAGCTCGCCCGCTACGTCGAGATGGAGCTGGCCAAGGGGATGCTTCCGGACGGCACGCGGCTGGTGTCGGCGGAGAACCTGCTGGCGCGGTACGAGCCGAACGTCATCGTCGGCGAGAACGTGACCTACGGGATGGCCCTGATGGTGGACACGCGGTACGGGATCCCGGTGGTCCACCACGGCGGCGACCTCGCCGGCTACCACAGCGACATGATCTGGCTGCCCGACCACGGGGTCGGCGCGGTCATCCTGACCAACGCCGACTCGGGCGTAGTCATCCGGGGGCCGCTGCTGCGCAGGCTGCTGGAGGTGCTCTTCGACGGCAAGCCCGAGGCCGACGAGATGTTGAGGGTCGCCGCGGCGCAGCGGAAAGCCGCCATTGCCAACGAACGCGAGCGGCTCACCGTCCCGGCCGACGCGGCCGCCGTCGCCAAGCTGGCCCCGCGGTACGTCAGCCCAGCGCTCGGCGAGGTGACCGTCCGGAAGGAACCGAGCGCCACGCTGTTCAACGTGGGCGAGTGGAAGAGCGCCGTCGCGTCGCGGAAGAACGACGACGGGACGATCTCCTTCATCACGATCGACCCGACGATCAGCGGCCTGGAGTTCGTCGTCGCGGACACCGACAGCCAGCGCCGGCTGATCACGCGCGACGCCCAGCACGAGTACGTCTTCGAGGAGGCGGCCGCCGCGCAGCCCTGACCGTCTCTCCGGAGGACTCGCCGTCGGGTCACTGAGACCGGCATTCCGTCCTATCCTTGCCCCTGCGGACAGCAGCTGGTCGGCGTCCGCGACCGCTGCGACTGCTAGACCAGGATTGGATTGCGGCGATGGTAGGACTCAGCGAGCTGGCAGAAGGCGTCCACGTTTACCTGCAGCCGCCCCTGATCTGCTACAGCACGGCGGGCGTCATCGTCGGCGAGCGGGACGTGATCGTGATCGACAGCCTGGCCAACGCCGTGATGACCGAACACCTGTTGGCGGAGATCCGCCGCCTCACAGACAAACCGGTCCGCTTCCTGATCAACACCCACTCGCACTTCGACCACGTCTACACCAATCACCTCTTCCCGGAGGCCACCGTCATCGCGAGCCACCGTGGACGGGAGGAGACCAAGGCCAACAGGCGAGCGCAGACGAAGCACGATACCCTCTTCGCCGAGCTCTTCCCCGACGTGGACCTCACGGGCGGCCGCTACACCGGACAGGACGCGAGCTTCAGCGGCAGCCTCTCCCTCCACCAAGGCAGCCGCGAGGTTCGCCTGATCGAGCTCGGCGTCGGGCACTCCGAGTCCGACGTGGCGGTTCACCTGCCCGACGAGGGGATCGTGTTCTGCGGCGACATCTTCCTCAACGGCCTGCCGCCACTGCCCCTCGAGGGGCACGTGACGCAGACCATCGCCAACATCAGGTCCCTCGAGACACTGGATGCGGAGATCTATGTGGCGGGGCACGGCGACCCCGGGACCCTGGACGATGTGCGCGCCCAGCGGATCCAGCTGGAACGGCAGTTCCAGAGAGCCCGGCGGTGCTTCGAGCAGGGCATGAGCTACGACACCGCCCTGCAGGCGCTCGCTGGGGACGACGTGCCCGTCGCCTTCCAGCGACCGGTTGTTCTCGCGAGCTACTGCGAGCTCGCTGGTCGCCGACCCGAGACCGCCGACCCCGTGAGCCGGAGCCACATGACCGTGCTGCAGGGCATCGCCGCCGAGGCCAGGCTGCTCTTGGCCAGAGACCACGTCGGATAGCGACAAAGCGAAATCCTGAGCAGGTGGGTGTGGACGAGGTGCCGATCGACCGTTGATTCGTCGACGCGGCAACTACGGCCTCGGAGCGGACGACGGCGCCTCGTCATGGCCGGGATTCACGGAACGACGCTGCTCCAGCGCGAGGTGTCGCCGGACTCGAAG
>PQAJ01000279.1 GCA_003105185.1 Holophagae bacterium | reverse complement strand
CGATGAAGGCGCGGTGCTTCTCCGGCGAGTCGGCGCTGCAGCCGAGCACCACGGCGTCGAGGCCGCGAAAGGCCTCGATGCCCTCGCTGAACTCGCATGCCTCGGTCGTGCATCCGGGCGTGTCGTCCTTGGGGTAGAAGTAGAGCACGGCCCACTGCCCGCGCAGGTTCGACAAAGACACCGGCTCACCGTCCTGGTCAGGCAGGGTGAAGGCCGGGGCGCTGGCGCCGACTCGAATCGGTGACTCGCTCATTGGTCGCTCTCCTCTCGGTCCTCGCCAGCGCACAACACGCCATGGCGGCTCTTCGTTCCAGGCCGCCGCCCGCGCTCGCCGTGCTAGAGTCGGCCGAGTCAAGGAGGTCCGATCGATGTCACGATTCCTCAGCGCAGCCCTGGCATCCCTCGTCGTCGCGGCGGTGGTCACCGTTTGCCGGCCCGCGTCGTCGGCTGACCCCAACCCGGCCCTGCTCAAGCCCTCGCTCGCCGCCGAGACGGCGCCGGAGTCCTACAAGGTCAAGTTCGAGACCACCAAGGGCGACTTCGTCATCGAGGTCACCCGGGCGTGGGCGCCCAACGGTGCCGACCGCTTCTACAACCTGGTCAAGATCGGCTACTACGACGGTGCGGTGTTCTTCCGGGTCATCGACGGCTTCATGGCCCAGGTCGGCATGCACGGCGATCCAGCGGTCCAGGCCGCCTGGATGAAGGCCTCGATCCCGGACGACCCGCCGACCCAGAGCAACACCCGCGGCATGGTGACCTTCGCCGCCCAGGGAGCGCCGAACTCGCGCACCACCCAGTTCTTCATCAACTTCGGCGACAACTCGTACCTCAAGCAGTACGGCCCGTTCGCGCCGTTCGGCCGGGTCGTCGAGGGCCTGAAGGTGGTGGACTCGCTCTACTCCGGCTACGGCGAAGGCGCACCGAAGGGACGCGGCCCGAGCCAGGGCGAGATCGCCCGCCAGGGAAACGCCTACCTGAAGGCGAGCTTCCCGGAACTCGACGCCATCACGCGGGCCAGTCTGCTCGCGCCGTGATCGGCCGCGGCCCGCTCTCCGCGCGATACCGGACACGCGGCCGGACCAGCTATCATCCGTGGCAGAGGATTCATGGGCCTGACACCGGATGAGGTGCTGCGGGCGCGCGCGGCGTTCGACGAGAACGCTGCGGAGATCCTCCGCCTCGCGGTCGAGCGCGGCCTGATCTCTCCGGTCGAGGCGGACACCGCGATCTCCCGCGCCCACCGCGAGGTCACCCAGACCGCCGACGGCACGCCACCCCCGGTGATCGAGGTCCTGACCGCAAGCGGCGTGCTCGACCAGGGCACCCTGGCCGACCTCGCCCGCGAGCTCGGCCTGCCCTCGGACCACGCCCCCACCTGGGCCGGCTCCGACGGCGAGCGCGGCCCCGAGGCCTTCGACATGCCGCCGGTCAGCGACTGGGACCGCTACCGGATCATCGACTTCATCGGGCGCGGCGGGATGGGCGACGTCTACAAGGCGCGCGACCCGCGCCTCGGCCGGTTCGTGGCGCTGAAGTTCCTGCGCCGCGACACCCCGGAGATCGTCCACCGCTTCCTCCGCGAGGCCCGCGTCCAGGCGCGCATCGACCACGACAACGTCTGCCAGGTCTACGAGGTCGGCGAGGTCCAGGGACACCCCTACATCGCGATGCAGTACATCGCGGGGGGATCGCTGAAGGAAATCAGCGACCTGCTGTCGATCACCGACAAGGTGACGATCATGGTGGATGTGGCCGACGCCCTCCACGCGGCCCACCAGGCAGGCCTCATCCACCGCGACATCAAGCCGGCCAACATCCTCGTCGAGCGGGACCACGAGGGATCCTGGCGCCCGTACGTGGTGGACTTCGGCATCGCCCGCGACGTCGAGGGCCGGGACGTCACGATCTCAGGCACCGTCCTCGGCACGCCGGCCTTCGCCTCGCCCGAGCAGGTCCGTGGCGACGTCGGCCACCTCGACCGCCGGACCGACGTCTACAGCCTCGGCGCCACGATCTACTGGTTCCTGACCGATCGCGCGCCTTACGAGGGGGGCTACCCCGAGGTGCTCGCCGGGATCATGGAGCGCGAGCCGATCCCGCCGCACCGCATCCGCACCGAGATCGCGGTCGACCTCGAGACGATCACCCTGAAGTGCCTCGAGAAAGAGCCGGCCCGGCGCTACCCCACCGCGCGCGCCGTCTCCGAGGACCTGCGGCGGTTCCTGGCCGGCGAGCCGATCACCGCCCGCCCGGCGACCCTTGCCTACAAGCTCGGCAAGCGGATCCGCAAGAACCGTGGACTGACCGCCGCCGCCGTAGCGGTCCTCGTCGCCTTCGCCGCGGTGGTCGGCTACGCGGCCCGCTCGAACTTCCAGGCGCGGCGCCAGGCCGCGATCGCGCAGGAGCTGCTGGTCCGGGCCAACGAGATCGACGAGATGGTCCGGATCACGGCCATGATGCCGCTCCACGACCGGCGCGCGGAGGAAGCGCAGATCGGCCGCCGCCTGACCGAGATCGAGGAGCGGACCTCGCGCCTCGGCCGGCTCGGCTTCGGGCCCGGCCATTACGCGATCGGCCGCGGCTACCTCGCGCTGCAGCGCTACCCCGAGGCGCTCCACCACCTCCAGCTGGCCGAGGAGTCGGGCTACCGCACGCCCGGGGTGGCGCACAGCCTCGGTCTCGTGCTCGGCAGGCTGTACGAGGCGGGCCTGCAGCGCGCGAACCAGTTCGCTGACGAGGCGGTGCGCGACGCCTACCGCCGCGACATCGAGTCCCGCTACCGCGAACCGGCGCTCGCCTACCTGCGCGACAGCGGAGCGTCGCAGCTCGAGGCCGCCGCCTACGCCGAGGGCCTGATCGCGTTCTACGAGCGGCGCTACCCCGAGGCCCTGGCCAAGGCTCGGATCGCCGCCGTCCAGGCGTCGTGGCTCTATGAGGCGAGAAAGCTCGAAGGCGACATCTACCTGGCGCTGGGGGCGGAGGACCGCTTCCGCGGCGACTACGACCGCGCCCTCGCCAACCTCGATCTCGCCGGCGCCGCATTCGCCGCGGCCGCCGACATCGCGCGCTCCGACGCCACGGTCTATGACGGCAACTGCGCGCGCTGGATCCAGGTGCTCGAAACCGAGGTCCGCCGCGGTGACCCCGCGCCCACCACCTTCTCGAGCGCCCTCGCGGCGTGCACCCTCGCGCTCGACGTGAACCCGGACCGGGCCGATGCCCACGAGCGGCTGGCCTCCCTGCACTGGCGCTGGGCCGACGTCGTCCACGACCGCGGCGGCGATCCGCGGCCACACCTCGACCACGCCACCCAGTCCGCGCGGCGGGCCATCGAGCTCGACCCGGAGAGCGCCACCGCCCATGCCGTGCTCGGCGGAGCCCTGACGGTCGCCGGGTTGTACGAGCTCGCACAGGGCGAGGACCCGCGCCCCACTCTCGATGCCGCCATCGCGAGCCTCGACGCGGCCCTCGCGCGCAACCCTGGGCTGGTGCTGGCCCACGACGACCTCGGCTACGCCTGGGAGCGGATCGCGCGTTACGAGCTCGGTGCCGGCCTCGATCCGCGGCCCTCGCTCGAGCGGGCGATTGCCAGCTTCGACCGCGCGATCCAGCTCAACCCGGCCTACTCCAATGCGCACAACAACCGCGGCATTGCGCTCTGGCGGCGGGCCTACTACGAGCTCAAGAGCGGCATCGACCCGCAGCCAACCCTCGATGAAGCTCTCGACGCTTTCGCCATCGCGACCACCATCAACCCGAACTACGCCAACGCCTACGCCAACCGGGGCCTGACCTACCGAACCAAGGCGCTCGCACTCCTCGAGCGCGGCGCCGACCCGACGCCCTGGCTCGAGCTCGCGCGCGACAGCCTCGACCGCGCCCTCGAGATCAACCCCAGCATCTTCTGGGCCTACCCGGAGCGCTCGGGAGTCGAAATCCTCGCCGCCCGCTGGGCGATGCGCATCGGACAGTCCTCCGACAGCTACCTGCAGGCTGCCGCCACCGCCGCCGACCAGGCGCTCGCGGCCAATCCTCAAAACGCCGCCGGCTATCAGACGGCGGCCGAGGTCCACCGCTGGCGCGCCGAGTGGCTGCGTTCGTTGCAGCGCGATCCGCAGCACGACATCGCGGCCGGCCGGCGCCTCGCCGCGAGGGCCCTGGAGCTCAACCCGTCGCTCGCCAACGCCATGGTCACCGACGCCGCGTTGCAGCTGCTCCAGGCCGAGGTCACCGCGGCTCCGGGCCCGCGAGGCCGCCTGATTGCCGAGGCGCGGGTCACCCTCGACCGCGCGGCGCAGCTCAACCCGCTGCTCGCCGACGAGACGAGCGCGCTGCGCGACCGAGCCGATCTCATTCTGCAGCAGTAGGATACGCCGCTCAGCTCGAGGCTCCCAGGCACCCCTCGCGGCAGCCCTGATTCAATTCCGTCGCTGACAGCCGGCACCTCTCGTGCTCGTGCGGCATTCTCTGCGCCGATCGCCTGGCTTCTTCACACCACCTTCCACAGACACCTGCGCCCAGCCGTGATCGTCGAATTCTTATAGTGCTTATATTGACCTTATAATTTATTGTAGTACTATAGTTCCAGGAGTGACCGTGGGGCGAGCAAGCGCCAAGCAGATGCTGACCTTCTTCATCGACGTCGATCTCCTCGATCGGATCGACGACTTCCGCTTCGACAACCGGTTCCCGACCAGGGCCGGGGCGATCAGATGGCTGCTCGAGTGGGCCCTGAAGAAGGCGCCGCCACCCGAGAAACCCTCTCGGCGACCTTGAAGGGAGGCTGTCCGCAATGCAATCCATGGGGAAGCGCCGGCGCCACGTCTCGACCCTCGATCCGGCGGTGTACAGCAGGGATCGTGCCGGCTTCCTGCGCGGCCTCCAGGCCATCCACCGGGCTGCGCAGCTCGGATGGGACACTCGGCACGCCTACCTCATCGTCGAGAACAACCGCGTGGTCGGCATCGGCGGCTGTCTGCCGGCAGGCACCAACTGATGCGGGCGGCGGCCTGCTGCCCCGGCCTCGAGGCAGTTGTCGGCGCCTGCCCGAGCGAGAGCCGATTCCAGCACGGAGACTCCTCGTCCGCGGCTTCCGGCCTGCCTTCGCCGCGCGCCGGAGAGACCCGATCAGGCACCGTCTGTCCCGATCCTGAGCAACGATTCTCATTACTCGACGCTCTTCACACAAGGCAGACTGTGTATTTTCTGGCACGGGATATGCTACGGTAGGTCGCCCGAAGGGGAGGATTGCGCTGTAATGACTGCCCTGCAGCCTGCTTCGTCTGTCCGTGCGGTCGCCAGTGCTGGGCGCGTTCCGCGCCGCGCCGCTGCTGCCCTCCTGCTGGCCGCACTGGTCGCCTTCCCCTTCGCCGCCCACGCCCAGCAAACCGGGAACTACTGCGTTCAGGACTTCGTCCCGGGCGCCACCTGCACGGCAAACGACGTCCGCATCGAGCTGCTGCGCGTGGTCTCGGTGAACGAGTCATGCACCGAGGGCGTCTACGGCCAGGCCGAGGTCGTCTTCGAAGTGCTGGTCTCGGCCGCCGGGTCGCCCAACCGCTACGACATCGGACTCACCCTTGCGCTCGACGGGGGCAGCGCCCTCAGCGGCGACAACTGCTTCCACGACTATCTCCCCCCCGACCTCTCCGCCACGCCCACCTACGGCGACGCCAACAACGACGGCATTCCCGACCTGAGCGCGCCGCCATGGTGGGACGGAGAGGGGCAGGGAGATCTCTGCGGCGACATCGCATCCAACACCCAGGTGATAAAGACGCTGGTGGCAATCCGGATCGCGTGCATCGACCGGACCGGCGACGGCATCGTGGACGTGAGCGTCGGCACAAGCTGGCGCCAGAATGGCCTCGCCGACTGCTTCGGGATCACTCAGGTGTACCCCGGCGCTCCCTCCAAGTGCAGCGTTTCGGACATCAGCACCGGCATCCCGGTGCCGCCACCGCCGACGGCCACGCCGACGCCCACC
>PQAJ01000278.1 GCA_003105185.1 Holophagae bacterium | reverse complement strand
TTTCTTGTCACGGGATCTTGCGTTCCCTGCCGAGACCGTTGATAATATCGGCCCCAGGAGGGAGGCCGGCGGCGGGGCGGACGATCCGCAGGGGTCGACCAGAGTCCATGGTGATCTCTGGAGTGCCCTTGACAACCGCCGGAGAGTCGGGGCAAGCCCGCCCCAGGGGCTTGGTACCGCTTCTAGGGGGCGAAAGTCGTGCTAGAGTCTATAAACCGAGACCGGACGGCTCGGTCGACGACCGTCCGTGAGTCCCGGAGGCGCACCAAAGCGACGTGGGGTCGCGGCGACGCGCACGAGGGGGCTCTTCGAAAGGAGATTGAGATGTCTGAGAGTCGACGTGTGATGGTGGCGGTTGGTTTGGTGCTCGCGATGATCGGCCTGGCGGCATGCGCCAAGCCACCCCAGGCTGCGATCGATCAGGCCAAGGCGGCCCTCGATGCAGCCGGCCAGGCTGAGGCA
The DNA here is from genome assembly GCA_003105185.1 of Holophagae bacterium. Lineage (GTDB taxonomy): Bacteria > Acidobacteriota > Thermoanaerobaculia > Thermoanaerobaculales > Sulfomarinibacteraceae > FEB-10. The sequence goes on along the minus strand of PQAJ01000278.1, from coordinate 5,826 downwards.
GCGACCTACGCCGGCGCGGCGTGGGACAAGGCCCAGCAGTCCATGAATGCTGCCATGGCCGAGGTCGAGGCCCAGGCGCAGAAGTTCGCGCTGTTCCGGTCTTACAAGAAGACCAACGAGCTGCTCGCCACCGCCCAGGCGGACGCAGCCGCCGCCCAGGCAGCGGCGATCGAGGGCAAGGCCGCCGCGCGCGCTGCCGTTGAGCAGGCGATCGCCGGCCTCGAAGCCAGCTTCGCGCAGGCCGATGCGGCCCTGGCCGCACTCGACACCTGCCGCAAGCGCCCGAAGGGCTTCAAGGCTGATCTCGATATCATGAAGGGCAACGTGGACGGGCTGCGGGGCCAGCTGGCGAACGTGCAGTCCACGGCTGCTGCCGAGCAGTATCTGCAGGCCAAGACGATGGCCGAGCAGCTGGCGGCTCAGGTCGCCACCGTGGTGACGGACCTGGAGAACGCCAGGACCAAGCTCGGATGCTGAGTGCGGTAGACAGTCTTTTTGCGCCGGCGGCAGCCAACTGCCGCCGGCGTTTTCGTAACCCTTCCCAGGCTCTGGTGATGCTTGCATTGGCCGCCGGTCTCGGCTGCGCCGCACCCGGGCCCGATCCCATCACCTGGGATGGCGCCCGTGCTGCCCTCAAACGCGCGCGCGTCGAGCTGCGCCCGGTCGATCCGCAGGCTGCCGAGGAGATCGAGCGGCTGGTGGCGGACGCCGAGCGGGCGACCGCCACCGAGCGGGCCGCCCCGGTCTGGCGTCGCGAGCCGGGCAGCGGGGCGGCAGCCTGGCTGCGGGCCGTCGAGTCCGCGAGACGCAACCTCAAGGAGGTCCGCGCCCTGCGCGCCGCCCAGGCGCAGCGCCTCGAGCAGCTGCTCGAGCGGGCCGAGGTCCGGATCGCGGCGGCCGGCAGCCGGATCGGCCGGTCCGGGATGAGCGGTCACGACGCCGGCCAGGTCGCCGCCGGACGGACGCACGTCGAAACGGCGCGGCGCCTAGCCGAACGCGGCGACTACCCGGCGGCAATCGACCATGCGGCGGAGGCACTGAATCTCGCTGCCGAGCTCGACGCCTCGTGGAACCGCAACCACGTGCGATTCTCCGATCCCTCCCTGCTCGCGATGTGGCGGGGCCAGGCCGAGGCGGCGATCGACGAGTCGCGGCGCACCAAGTCGGCGGCGATCGTGATTGACAAGCTCCGCCGCAAGGTTTCCCTGTACAAGTCCGGCCGCCGGGTCGCCCAGTTCGATGCCGAGCTCGGCAGCAACGGCCTCGAGCTCAAGCGGTACTCCGGTGACCGCGCCACTCCCGAAGGCCGCTATCGGGTCACCGTCAAGAAGGCAGGACGGGCCACCAAGTACTACCTGGCCCTGCTCATCGACTACCCGAACGCCGAGGACCAGCGGCGCTTTCGCCAGGGCAAGGCGAACGGGTCGATCCCGCAGCGGGCCGGAATCGGGGGCCTGATCGAGATCCACGGTGGCGGCGGCAGCGGGCGCGACTGGACCGACGGCTGCATCGCCCTGACCAATGAGGACATGGATCGCCTCTACCCGCAGGTCCAGAAGGGCACCTCGGTGACGATCGTGGGGACGCTGTGAGCACTCCAGACACACCCCTGCCGCTGACTCCGCCCGAGGCTGCCGAGCCGTTCGAACCCTCCCCGCCGCCGCCCGGCCCCCGCCGGAGACGTTGGCCGTGGTGGGCGCTCGCCGGCGTCGTCGGCGCCGCGGCGATCGCAGCCGTCACTCTGCTCATGCTCGGCGTCCGCACCACGGTCACGCCCCTCGATCGCGCGGCGCCCTGCTTGGCACAGCTCGCGGCGGACGCGGACCCGGTCGCGGTCGAGCGCGCGAGCAAGCGGCTCGACGCGCTGCGCCCGCGCGGCCGCTACATCGTGATCGACAGCCACCGCAACCGTTTGCGGGTCTTCGAAGACGACGTGATGCTGCTGGATGCCGTGTGCTCGACCGGCAGCGGGACGGTGCTCGTGCACCCGTCCGGCAAGAAGGTCTGGACCTTCGACACCCCGCTCGGGGAGCGCCGGGTCATCCGCAAGACGCGCAATCCGGTGTGGTCCAAGCCCGACTGGGCCTTCATCGAGGAGGGGTTCCAGCCTCCCAAGGACCCGAGCCTGAGGGTCGACACGAACTCGCTCGGTGACTACGCCTTGTATCTCGGCGACGGCTACATCATCCACGGCACCCTTTTCCAGACCCTGCTCGGCAAGGGGGTCACCCACGGTTGCGTGCGGCTCGGCGATAAGGATCTCGAGTATGTCTACAGCGCGATTCCTGTTGGCGCTCGCGTGTATCTCTACTAGCGCCGTGGCCGCGCTGGGAGGAGAGTCCGCGGCCGAGCTCGAGCTCGAGCTGGCCAAGGAGCCCGCGCTCTACCTGAGGCTCAACGTGCGCACCGACGTCCTGCAGGTGATGGCCCGCGGCCACGAGCTCGACCGGGTCCAGGCGCAATCGGTGCGGCTGCTGGTGCGCCACGCGCCCGGCGAGGACCAGACACCATCGGAGCTCGTCCTGCCGCTGGTATGGCGGGTCGCCGGGGTGCCCGAGGTGCAGTGGCGGCGCGTCGTGGCGCCGCCGACCCTGGTTCCCTACAAGGAGGACGCGGAACCTCCGACCCCGGTGGCGAGCTCGACGCCGCCGCCCGAGGTCCCGGCCCAGTACCAGATCGAGCTCGACAACGGCTGGACGATGCACCTCGGTCCGGAGCCGCCGGGGAGCTTCTGGGAGCGAGTGCGCGAGCGCTTCGACTCCGGTTGGAAGCGGCTGACCGGTCGCCCGGTCGAGGTCGCGCCGCCCGCGATCGTCCTCACGACGTCGGCCGACGACTCGCGCCGGCTGCTGCACATCTTTCGCGAGGGCACGGCGCTGCTCGTGGTGTGCGACGACGAGCCCGCTCCGGCGACCCCCGGGAGCTCAGCTGGAGGCGCCACGCCGCCGCCGGGCGGCACCGCCGGCTGACCTCCGGGCCCCGGCCGGCGCCCCGCGCCGCGGGCTCGACCGCTGCTCCTGGATCCCGAACCAGGGGACGCCGACCGGCAGCAACGGCGGCAGCTCGGCGGGCTCGCCGGCAAACAGGACCTTCTCCAGGAACAGTCCGGACGCGGGGGCCGCCTCGTCAGGCGGTGCGGCGACGCCGGACAGCCAGCCCGGGACGTCGTCCGGGCTCGCCTCTCCCCGACCCACTGCCACCAGCGCGCCGACCATCCTCCGCACCTGCCCCCACAGGAAGTGGCTGGCCACGATCCGGACCAGCACCAGCTCACCGAGATCAACGACCCGGCACTCCTCGACAACCACCAGCGTGCTCTTCTGTGCGGGATCGCGGCGGGACAGGGCGGCGAAGTCGTGCCGCCCGACGAAGTGGGCGGCCGCCGCGGCCATCACCCGCGTGTCGATCGGCTCGCGCACCCACCACGTGGAGCGCTTGCCGAACGCGGACCGCCGGCGCGCGATCTGGTAGCGGTAGCTCCGGAGCACGGCGTCGTGCCGGGCGTGGAACCGGCCGTCGACCTGACGCAGTTCGCGCACCGCGAGGTCGGCCGGCAGGGCGCGCTCGAGCGCTGCGAGCAACCGCTCCACGGCCAGGGGCGCCTTGCACTCCATCGACGCCACCTGTCCGAGCGCATGCACGCCGCTGTCGGTGCGGCCCGCGCCGCGGAGGACGAGGTCGCTCTGGCCGGTCTCCCGCCGCAGCACGTCGGTCAGCACGCCCTGCACGGTCCGCGCCTCGGGCTGCACCTGCCAGCCGGCGTACTTGGTCCCGTCGTACTCGACGGTCAAACGGTAGATCGGCATGCCGGGCTCCTCAGCCACCCACGACGACTGCTGCAAAGGCGCCGGTTACGACGGCCGCCACGATCCAGCGCCTGGGCCACAGCTGAGGCCGGCCCGTGGAGTGGTCTCGTCACGTTCGCGTGCGGGGCTGGGGTCGGATCGCCACCCGCACGAGGTATCGCTCTCCGGCACTGCCCGCTCGATCAGGCGCTCGCGTCGGCAGAACAGAGGGAAGCCGGGTAGAGCCCGACTAGCCCACCTGGGGCGGGCGACGGTTCTTGAAGAACCAGGAAGCCAGGACCGCCAGGCCGGCGACAGCCGCGGCGGTTCCGATCCAGTACCAGAGGTTACGACGCATGATTTCCTCCTGGCGCGGTCGCGGCTGCTGCCCGCTCCACGTGCTTTCATTATAAGCAAGAGCCTTGCCACGTGGTACGGTGCGAAAAACTTGGCAACTTTGCTATCGTCATGGACGTGAGATGTCGAATCCCTCACTGGTGAAGGAGCACAGCGGCCGCGTATGGCGGGCAATCAGAGCGAGCGAGGAAAGATCAAGGCACTGGTCGAGACCGACGACCTCGACGAGTTCGACGACCTGCCGCCGCGCCAGCGCGTCGATCCGGGCGAGGCCGCGGAGTACCACGAGTGGCGTCGCGAACGCCGCGACCGCGGCCGCAAGCGGCGGCGACCCGGCGACGAAGACCGCCGGAACCGACGGGACGAGGGTCCGTAGCGTCGGCATGCTCGACCAGGCCGTCGAGGTCGCGCAGCGTGGCGTGACGGATCACGGCTCCCCTTCCCCGCCGGGGACGCTCACCGCCGGTCCCCGTCAGATCCAACCCTTCCTCCGGAAGAACAAGAGCTGCACGATGGCGATCGCTGCCATGATCGCCAGTGCGAACGGGTAGCCGAAGTGCCAGCCCAGCTCGGGCATGTTGAGCCTGCTCGCCGCGCGGTCGAAGTTCATGCCGTAGACCCCGGCAACGAACGACATCGGGATGAAGATCGTGGCGATGATGGTCAGCACCTTCATCACCTCGTTCAGGCGGTTGGAGACCGCCGACATGTACAGCTCCGTCAGGCCGAGCACCATCTCCCGGTAGGTCTCGGCCAGGTCCACGATCATCGTCAAGTGGTCCGCGACGTCGCGCAGGAAGACCCGCGTCTCCTCTTGAACGAGGCCGTCCTCGGCGCGCAACAGGCGGTTGACCATGTCGCGCTGCGGCCACGCGGTCCGGCGGACCAGGAGCAGGTCCCGCCGCAGGTTGTGCAGCTCGGTGATGAGCTCCTTGTCCGGCGAATCGGCCATCCGTTCCTCGATGCGCTCGATGCGCTCGCCGAGATCCTCCAGCACCGGGAAGCAGTGGTCGACCACGACGTCGAGCAGCGCGTAGGCCAGGTAGTCGAGCCCGCCGATGCGAATGCGCCCCTTGCCCTCCCGCAGCCGGCGCCGCACCGGCTCGAAGACATCGCTGGGCCGCTCCCGGAAGGAAAACAGGCGCCCCTGCTGGAGCACGAGGCTGACCTGCTCGAGCGACACCCGCTCCTCAGGCGACGGTCGGGAGATGAGCTCGGCGACCATGAACACGCAGGTGTCGTACTCCTCGACCTTGGGCCGCTGGCCGAGGTCGACGACGTCCTCCAGCACCAGCGCCGGGATTTCGAAGCGCCTGGCCAGCTCGCTCAACATCGCCCAGTCGTGGCCCTCGACGTCGAGCCACACCAGCTGCCCCGGCTCGGGCTGCGCGGCCAGCACGTCCAGCCGGTCGACCTTGATCTCCTCGAGCGCAGCGGCCGTGAAACGGGTCAGGGTCGCCGGTGGTGGCGGGACGGCTCCCGGCGGAACCATGATCGTGCCGGGAGAGGTGCCCGGCGGGTACAACCTATGCTGTCGTCGCATCACGCCCTCCCATCGTTCGAGGTGGCGCCAAGTGTATCGGAAGGACCGGGACGGTGATCTCGCGGCACGCGCCGCGCAGTGTCCGAGCCGGGCGCCGGCGGCGGCCTCACTGCGACGACGTCTCTTGACGGACTGATGCCC
>PQAJ01000277.1 GCA_003105185.1 Holophagae bacterium | reverse complement strand
CAGCCTGCCTTGTGGGGCTTCCAGTAGCCAGGATGGCTGCACTACAAGTGATAAGATCCCCGCGTGAGCCCCTCTGGCAATACCTAGTCTCAACATCCACGCCGATCTCCGTCGGCGCCGTGAGGAGGGTGGCATGTCCGATCACGACCGTGAGCACGAGCGACCCAAGGGAGTGACGAGGCGTGGCTTCCTGGGCTCGGTTGGCGCCGGGGCGGTGGTGGCCGCAACCGGCGTGCCGGCCGCGCGGGGGACGGCCGAGGAGCAGCCGGCGCACACCGGCGGCATGGTCCCGGTGGCGCTGCGCATCAACGGCCGCGTCCATCGCCTGCTCGTCGAGCCGCGCTGGAGCCTGCTTTTCGTCGTGCGCGAACGGCTCGGGCTGACCGGCACCAAAGTCGGCTGCGAGCGCGGCGAGTGCGGCGCCTGCACGGTGCTCATCAACGGCGTCGCCCGCTACGCCTGCATGACCCTCGCGGTGGAGGCCGAAGGGAGGGAGATCACCACCCTCGAGGGGCTGATGGACGGCGAGCAGCTCGGGGCGACCCAGCAGGCCTTCCTCGAGGAGGACGCCTTCCAGTGCGGCTACTGCACCCCCGGCCAGATCATGGCCGCCGAGGGCCTGCTGCGCGCCAACCCGAGCCCTGACCTCGCCCAGATCCGCCACGGCATGGCCGGCAATCTCTGCCGGTGCGCCGCCTACGTCCACATCTTCAAGGCGGTCGACCGGGCCGCCGAGCTCAAGAAAGGGGGCGGACGATGAGAGGCCCTGGCGACTACCACATTGACGGGCCGGTCCCCGAGACCCCCGAGCCGGCTGTGTACCCGGCCCCGTGGACAGCGACCCGCGTCGTCGGCACTCGCCGCCCTCGGGTCGACGCCTATGAGCGGGTCAGCGGCACCGCGGTCTACCCCTCCGACGTGATCCTGCCCGACATGTTGTACGGCGCCATCCTGCGCTGCCCGCACGCGCACGCCCGGGTGCTCGGGGTCGACACCTCGGCCGCGGCCGGCATGCCCGGCGTGGCGGCCGTGATCTCCGCGGCCGACCGCGAGGCGGACCTCGACTGGCATTACAGCGGCGGCGACTCGTCCAAGCTGTTCGACCCTCTGATCCGCTTCGAGGGCGACACGGTGGCCGCGGTGGCGGCCGAGACGCCCCAGCAGGCGCGTGACGCCGCGCGGGCGATCGCCGTCCGCTACGAGGTGCTGCCGCACGTCCTCGAACCGGAGCGTGCCCTCGCCCAGGGTGCGCCGCTGGTCGGCGGCGACGGCAACCGTCAGGGCGAAGCCGACACCCACGAGCGCGGCGACATCGCGGCCGGCTTCGCCGAGGCCGACGTCGTTCTCGAGAAGACCTTCCGCACCGAGTACGAGCTCCACAACCCGATGGAGCTGCACGGCTGCGTGGCGCGCTGGGACGGCGGCCGGCTGGTGATCTGGGAGTCGCTGCAGGGGGTGTACATCACCCAGACCGTGATCTCCCGCGTGCTCGGCTTGCCGCTCGCCAGCGTCCGGGTGATCGGGCACTACATGGGCGGCGGCTTCGGCTCCAAGCTGCAACCCTCCAAGCACACCGTCATCGCCGCGCTGCTCGCCCGCAGGACCGCCCGCCCGGTCAAGCTCTTCCTGTCGCGCGAGGAGGTCATGCTGGTGGCCGGCAACCGACCCGGCACCGTGATGCGTCTCAAGGCCGGGGTCAAGCGGGATGGCACCCTGACCGCGCTCGACTTCTCGAGCCTGAGCTCCGCCGGCGGCCACTTCGGCGGCGGCGCCGGTATCGTCGACTGGGTGGTCAAGGACCTCTACACCTGCCCCAACGTGCGCACCCGCAACGAGCTCGCCTTCATCAACGCCGGGCCGGCGCGCCCCATGCGGGCCCCCGGACACCCACAGGGCGCGTGGGCCCTCGAGCAGATGATGGATGCGCTCGCCGACGCGATTGGCATGGACCCGGTCGAGCTGCGGCTGCGCAACGTGCCCGCGGTCAGCCAGGCCCGCGGCAACCAGCCCTACACCTCGACCGGGCTGCGTGAGTGCCTCGAAGAAGGAGCCAAGGCCTTCGGCTGGGACGAGGCGAGGAAAGCCCCGCGCGGCGACGACCACCTGCGGCGCGGCGTCGGGGTCGCGGCCTGCCTGTGGGTGGCCGGGGGCGGCGGGCCGCCGTCGACCGCCATCGTCAAGATGTACTCCGACGGCAGCGTCAACCTCAACCTGGGCGCCTCGGACATCGGCACCGGCACCAAGACCGTGATGGCGATGGTGGTCGCCGAGGAGCTCGGCATCGACCCCGATGCGATCCAGATCGAGAACGCCGACACCGGCACCACCCAGTTCGCGACCTCCTCCGGGGGTTCAAAGACGGTGCCCACCGAGTCGCCCGCGGTCCGCGAGGCGGCCTACCTGGTCAAGAAGCAGCTGCTCGAGGCCGCGGCCGAGGACAAGGGCTGGCCGCTCGACGACCTGGTGCTGGTCGAGGGCGCCGTGGCGCGCCGCTCCAACCTGTCCGAGCGGGTCCCGATCCGCGAGCTCTCCCTGCTCCAGCGGCGGGGCGTCGTGGTCGGCGTCGGCTACCGGGGCCCCAACCCGGAGGGCAAGATCGTCAACCCGTTCGCCGCCCAGTTCTGCGAGGTCGAGGTCAACACCCGCACCGGCGAGGTGACGGTCCTGCGCTTCGTCGCCGCCCACGAGTCCGGCCGGGTCTTGAACCGGTTGACCTTCGACAACCAGGTCTTCGGCGGCATCGCGATGGGCATCGGCTTCGCCATGACCGAGGAGCGGGTGCTCGACGAGGCCACCGGCAAGATGGTCAGCATGAGCCTCCACGACTACAAGATCCCGACCGCCCTCGACGTGCCGGCCGACATGAGCGTGGTGGCTGTCGACCCCCACGACCACGAGTGCAACACCACCTCGACCAAGGGCGTCGGCGAGCCGGCGACGATCCCGACCGCCCCGGCCGTCGCCAACGCCGTCCACCACGCSACCGGGGTGTGGATGACCCACGCRCCGACCAACGCGGTGCGCCTGATCGAGCTCCTCGAAGCCGAGCGGAAGGGGGCCTGACATGCTGCCCAGCTTCTCGATCGTGCGACCGACCTCGCTGGACGAGGCCCTGGTGCAGCTGGCAGCCGGGGACGCCCGGATCCACGGCGGCGGGACCGACCTGCTCGGCTGCCTCCACGACGGCGTGTTCGCCACCCCCAAGGTCGTCAGCCTGAGCCGCATCCAGGAGCTGCGCGGCATCACGCGCACCACCGACGGCGGCCTGCGCATCGGCGCCCTGACCACGATCTCCGAGCTGATCGCGAGCGGCGATGTGGCCGAGCGCTACCGTGCGCTCCACCAGGCCGCGCAGGTGGTGGCGAGCCCGCAGCTTCGCAACCAAGGCACCCTCGCCGGCAACCTCTGCCAGAAGCCCCGCTGCTGGTACTACCGCGGCGAGTTTCACTGCCTGCGCAAGGGCGGTGACCACTGCTTTGCCCACGACGGCGAGAACCAGTACCACTGCATCGTCGGCGGCGACATGTGCTTCATCGTTCACCCGTCGGACACCGCCCCGGCGCTCGCCGCCCACGGCGCCGTCTGCCGGGTCAGCGGCCCGAGCTCGAGCCGCTCGGTGCCGGTCGATGCGCTCCACGTCCGGCCGTCACAGAACCCGCAGCGCGAGACCGTACTCGATCCGGACGAGATCCTGACCGAGATCGTGCTGCCGCCGGCGCCGGCGGGGGTCCGGTCAAGCTACCGCAAGGTGCGCGCCCGGGCGTCGTGGAACTTCGCCCTGGCCGGGGTCGCCATGGCGGTGCGCTTCGACGGCGCGCAGGTGGCCGATGCCCGCGTGTTCCTGTCGGGCGCGGCCCCGGTGCCGTGGCGGGCCGCTGGCGTCGAGCAGGCGATCGCCGGCCGGTCGCTCGATGCCGC